>CAVLAC010000089.1:0-8650 GCA_963661055.1 bacterium
CGACGCGACGAGCTCGACCAGAGTTGCCGCCCGCCGTGCCGCATGTTGTCAGGCACAAACCAAGACGCGGCGGGGCATACGGCGGGCAAGGGACTGCCCGCCCTACCACCTCTCCGCGTTCTCTGTGGCTCAGCGTGAGATAAAACGGCGGAGGGGAAGGGGGTGCTCTGCTGAGGACTATGGGGTGAGAAGCGCAGGAAAACGGGTTGCGCCCAGGAGGGGAACGGGAAACCATCGCGTTGGTTTTGCAAAACCATCGTGATGCTTTTATAAAACCAACGCGTTGCTTTTTGTAAACCATCGTGATGGTTTCCTGTAGAGAAGCGCAGGCGCGCCCGTTGTGAAGCTCATCCCCCACCCATAAAGTCGCTGTTTGAACACCCTATTTAACACCCTAAGTTTCTGCTACCAAATGCCGCACGAATGTGATATAATAGTAGGCGAAACGAAAGTTATACCGCAAAAACTGCTCCAGCTTCCCCGCTATAAGTTTCGCTTCAACTTGAAATAAGTTTTGCATAAATTGCAAATAGGGGGTCACAGACGGGCGAATTTTTGGTATAATGTTAGGCATGAGCGATAAGATAGTTTTGAAAGATGGGAAACTCGTTGTTCCCTCAAACCCGATTATCCCTTTCATTGAAGGGGATGGGATTGGTCCTGACATCACGCGCGCGGCACAATTGGTGCTTAACGCGGCAGTTGCGAAGGCGTATGGTGGCACACGCGAAATAGCGTGGCTCGAAGTCCTCGCGGGCGAAAAAGCCTTTAACAAGACGGGCGAGTGGTTGCCGCAGGCGACGCTGGACGCGTGCCGCGATTACATTGTCTCGATAAAGGGCCCGCTTACGACGCCAGTCGGCGGCGGTATTCGGTCCATTAATGTGGCAATGCGCCAAGAGCTGGATCTTTATGTATGCTTGAGGCCTGTGCGCTACTTCAAGGGAGTTCCCTCCCCTGTGAAGCGTCCTGAGCTTACGGATATGGTGATCTTTCGTGAGAATACCGAAGACATCTACGCAGGCATTGAATGGATGAATGGCACGCCTGAAGTCGAGAAGGTGAAGGCGTTCTTGCTCGGTGAGATGGGTGTTAAGAAGATCCGTTTCCCGAAGACGGCTTCGATTGGCATTAAGCCCGTGTCGCTAGAGGGGACTGAGCGGCTTGTGCGCGCGGCACTTGATTATGCGATTGCCAATGACCGCAAGTCGGTGACGCTCGTCCACAAGGGGAACATCCAGAAGTTCACCGAGGGCGCGTTTCGTGATTGGGGCTATCAGCTCGCGACACGCGAATATGGTGCTCAGCTCATTGAGAAGGGTCCGTGGCGTAGCTTCAAGAATCCGAAGACGGGGCGTGAGATTGTGGTTAAGGACTGCATCTGCGACGCGTTCTTGCAGCAGATTCTGACGCGTCCCGCCGAATATGATGTCATTGCGACGCTGAACTTGAATGGCGACTATGTGTCGGACGCTCTCGCGGCGACGGTGGGCGGCATTGGCATTGCGCCTGGCGCGAACATCAACTATCAGACGGGTGTCGCGGTCTTTGAGGCGACACACGGCACCGCGCCGAAGTATGCGGGGCTTGATAAAGTCAATCCCGGCTCGCTCATTCTCTCGGGCGAGATGATGCTTCGCCATATGGGCTGGAATGAGGCGGCGGATCTCGTGGTCGCGGCGATGGATAAGGTGATTGCCGCGAAGACGGTGACCTACGACTTTGCGCGGCAGATGGAGGGCGCGACGGAAGTCAAGTGCTCCGAGTTCGCGGCGGCGTTGGCAAAGGCTATGTAAAAAAGTGTAAGTATGCTCTTGCCAAATCAGCCGTAAAATCGTATAATGTTAGTAGTATAAGAAAGTCTGAGAGGAAAAATAGCAATGAAAAAGTTGTTAATGAGTCTCGTGTTAGCCGCGACATGTGCCGCGGTTTATGCTGAAGAAGCTGCGCTCGCCGAGGAAGGCGAGGGGAGTGCCGTTTCGGCGGTGCCCGAAGCGCCGCGTGCGGAACCCGCCTTGTGGCCAGCCTTCATTGGCTTCTGCCAGTGGCCCGAGACACCTGACTTGGTGGGACTTCGCCTCACAATCCCGTTCTCCACGAAGCAGGAGAATGTGACAGGACTTGATGTGGGTCTTTGGGGGCGCTCCAAGTACTTCGAGGGCATTCAAATCAATATCCTTCGTAGCGATGTGAAGGATGAGCTCTCGGGCGCTCAGATTGGTATCTACAACTCGGCGGCGCAGGCGGACGCTTTTGGCTTGCAGGTCGGTCTCTGGAATGAGGCGGGGCGGCTGAATGGCGTGCAGTGCGGTCTTATCAATGTCGTTGGCGAAATGGGCGGTCTTCAGGTGGGTATCATTAACCGTGCCGAGGAGTTTTATGGCTTCCAGATTGGCGCGATTAACATCATCCGTGACGCGGAACTTCGCTTCTGTCCCTTCGTTAACATCGGTTTCTAATCACCTATGACCCTGCGTCCATTCGCGGCTATACGGCCGAATGTTGGGGATGCCGCGTCCGTCGCGGCAGTCCCTTATGATGTTGTGAGCACGGCGGAAGCGCGGCAACTCGCTCAGGCGAACCCGAAAAGCTTCTTGCATGTCTCGCGTCCCGAAATTGACCTCCCAGCGGGCACGGACCCGACTTCCGATGTCGCGTATGCTCAAGCACGCAAGGCGTTTGACGCGCTTCGTGCCGACGGAACGCTCATTCAGGAAGAGACTCCAAAGTTCTATGTCTACCGCCAAAGTGTAAACGGACATTCCCAAACGGGCATTGTCGCGACATTTGATACGAAGGAATATCTCTCGGGCGTACTCAAACAGCACGAGAAGACGCGCAAGGATAAAGAGGACGACCGCACGCGGCACATTGAGATTCTCGGTGCGCATACGGGACCCGCGTTCTTGACTTATCCCGATGACCCCGCGATTGACGCGCTCGTCATTGAGGCGTGCCACGAAACGCCGCTCTACGACTTTACGGCGGAAGATGGCGTGCAGCACACGGTTTGGGAATTCGCGCCTGCCGCGAGTTGCCGTGCGGACGAACTTCAGGAGCTTTTTGCGCGCATTCCCGTCGCCTACATTGCTGACGGACACCACAGGAGTGCCGCGGCAGCGCGTTATGCTGCCGCGCACAACTTCGAGGGCGAGAGCCGCTGGTTCCCTGCCGTCATATTCCCTGCGAGCCAATTGCGGATTCTCCCTTACAATCGCCTTTTGCATGATATGAACGGACTCTCCGATTACGAGTTCCTTTCGCGTATGAGTGCCCACTTTATGATTGGGTCGAATGCGGGGGCGCGGTCGTGTCGGATGTATGCGAAGGGGCAATGGACGACGCTCTCGTGGGATGTTCCCGCCAATGCGACGCCCGTGGAAGCCTTGGACGCGAGCTATTTGCAAGAAAAGCTCCTCGCGCCGATTCTCGGGATTGGCGACCCACGCACCGATAAGCGCATAGCTTTCGTCGGCGGCATTCGTGGCGACGCGGCACTTACTGCGGCGGTCGATTCGGGCGCGGCGGCACTCGCTTTCGCGATGGCTCCCGTTAAGATTAGCGAGGTTATGGCTATTGCTGACGCGGGCGAGATTATGCCCCCGAAGTCTACTTGGTTCGAGCCAAAGTTGCGCTCGGGTCTCTTTATTCACGCCGTCTAAGTGAATCGCGCGGTTCTATATCTTCGTGAATTAAAGGGCAAGATTCTCGGCGAGAAGCTCTCGGCGGAGCGTGTCGCGGCGGGTTGGTCGCTCGGGATGTTCATTGGGTGCTTCATCCCTTTTGGAATGCAGCTCATTATCTCGATTCCGCTTTCCGTCGCCTTTCGCGTCTCACGCATTGGGGCGACGGTGGGGACGCTGATAACGAATCCCGTGACCATCTTCTTCATCTACCCTGTGCAGATTTGGGTCGGGAGTCGCCTGATTGGGTGTCCGCTAACCTGGGAATACCTGCGCGAAGGGGTCGTCGAGCGGCTTGCGGAAGCCTCCATTTGGAGTGCGGAAGGTTGGCACATCTTGGCGGGGCTCAGCGGACGCGTCCTCGGCGGATTCTTCGCGGGCGGCTTCTTGCTCGCGGCGATTATGACGCCGATTACCTACTTTGTTGTCAAAGGAATCATAGTACAAGCGCGGCGTTTGCGCTCTAATTACAAAAAACGCGGTGAGGTCTCAAATGAAAATTGATACAGTATGTGTGCAGGGCGGTTGGTCGCCCGCGTGCGGCGAACCTCGGCAGGTGCCCGTTTATCAGTCCACGACTTTCAAATACGATACGACCCAGCATATGGCGGATCTTTTCGACTTGAAAGCGCCTGGCTACTTCTATACACGCCTTGCGAATCCGACGAATGACGCGGTGGCGAAGAAAATTGCCGCGCTCGAAGGCGGTGTCGCGGCGATTTTGACGAGCTCGGGGCAAGCGGCGAATACTTTCGCGATTATGAATCTCTGCGGCGCGGGCGACCATGTCGTGTGCTCCACTCAGATTTATGGCGGGACTTTCAATGCCTTTAATGTCACGCTCCGTAAGCTCGGTATCGACTTCACATTCGTCGACCCTGACGCGGACGCGAAGACCATTCAGGCGGCGTTTCGTCCTGAGACAAAGTGCGTCTTTGGTGAGACGGTGGCGAATCCGTCAGGGGCTATTCTCGACATTGCCAAGTTCGCGAAGATTGCCCATAAGAATGGCGTGCCGTTGATTGTTGATAATACCTTCCCGACACCGATTTTGTGCCGTCCGTTCAAGTTTGGTTGCGATATCGTCACGCACGCGACAACGAAATATATGGATGGTCACGCGAGCCAAGTCGGCGGATGCATTGTGGACTCGGGCAACTTTGATTGGCTTGCTCACGCGGCAAAGTTCCCTGGGCTTGTCGAGCCTGACGCGTCTTATCACGGGCTCAGCTACGCGAAGAAGTTTGGTAAGCTCGCCTATATCACGAAGTGCACGGCGCACCTTATGCGTGATTTTGGCGCGGTGCCCTCGCCGTTTAACTCGTTCTTGCTGAACTTGGGGCTCGAGTCGCTTCATGTGCGCATTCGCCGCCATGCGGAAAGTGCCCTCAAGGTCGCCAAGTGGCTGAAGACACAGAAGAAGGTGGCGTGGGTCAACTTCGCGGGACTGCCCGATAGCCCCTATCATAAGCTCCTCAAGAAGCAGTTTGATAGCAACTCGCCCTGCGGCGTGATGACTTTTGGCATTAAGGGCGGACGCGCCGCGTCCATCAAGTTTATGGATAGCCTCAAGCTCATTGGCATCGTCACCCATGTGGCGGACGCTTGGAGCTGCGTGTTGCATCCCGCCTCTCATACGCACCGCCAGTTGACGGACGCCCAGTTGAAGGCGGCGGGAATTCCGCCAGACCTCATCCGTCTCTCGATTGGTCTTGAGGATCCCGAGGATTTGATTGCGGATCTCGCGCAGGCGCTTAAGAAGGTCTAATTCATCTTTTTGAAGGGTAGTCCTTGAAAAATGGCGCATAAATTGGTATAATTTAACGAAATGATTTCTAAGGAGAATAGCGACTATGTCGATGGCTAAAGGTTTTTCTAATGCGTTTCGGATTCCCGAGTTGCGCAAAAAGATTCTGATTACACTCGGACTCGTGTTCGTGTGTCGTCTGATTTCGCAGGTTCCGACCCCGGGTGTGGACTGGACGGTTCTGAATGGTATCATCAGCAGCTTCAAAGAAAGCTCGCAGGGTGGACTTCTGGACTGGTTTGAGGTCTTCACGGGCGGTGCGCTTGGGCAGTGCGCAATTGGCTTCCTTTCAATCTGGCCCTACATCTCGGCGCAGATCGTGATTCAGCTTCTTTCTTCCGTCATCCCCGTTCTTGAGAAGATGAAGAAGGATGGTGAGTCGGGTCGCCAACAGCTCGCTCAAATCACGCGTTATTTGACGATTGTGCTCTGCGTGGTGCAGGCGTGGGGTATCGCGACGGCGCTCTCGCATCCAGCGGCGCTCGGCATTGCGCTTCCTGAAGGGCAGTCCATCGTGGTTAACCCGGGTCTTGGCTTCAACTTGATGACGGTTGTGGGTATGACGACCGCGTCACTTTTCGTGATGTGGATTGCTGACCAGATTACGACCTTCGGCATTGGCAATGGCGCTTCGCTCATCATTATGATTAACATCACCTCGCGGTTGCCCTCGGCACTCTTTGCCGCGTGGGAACGTTACTTCGGTGTGAATGGCGCGGCGGGCACGGCGCAGGCGGGCTATGCGGAACTCGTAATCCTCGTCCTCTTCTTCTTGCTCGTCGTGATGGGCACGGTTATGTTGACGCAGGGCGTCCGTAAGGTGACGATTCACTCGACGCGGCGTTCGGTCGTCGGCGGTAATAGCTACGGTATGCAGCAGACCTTTATGCCACTGCGCGTCAACTACACGGGCGTTATGCCAATCATCTTTGCTCAGCCGCTTATCCAGATTCCGTCCGCGATTATTTTGAAGTTCACGAATTCGGCGGATACAGGCTTCCGCGGCGCACTCTATCGTTTCGCGCATGAGCTTTCGGAGATGTCGACTTTGCACCTCTGTGTTTACGCGGGTCTCATTCTCTTCTTCACCTTCTTCTGGGTTGCCACGCAGTTCAATGCGGTGGATATCTCTGAGAACTTGAAGAAGGATGGTAGTTACCTGCCTGGCATTCGCCCAGGTCGTAGCACGGCGGAGTATTTGGACGCGCTTATGACGAAGATTACGCTCATCGGTGGTGTCGGACTCCTCGTCGTCGCCTTGATCCCGATGTTGCTAATGGGTGGCTTGAACATCCCGTGGGCAATTGCGAGCTTCTTTGGTGGCACATCGCTCCTCATTATTGTCGGTGTCGCGCTCGATACGCTGCGCATTATGGAATCCCATTTGCTGGTGCGCAAGTATGAGGGCTTCTTGAGCCACGGCTCCTTGCGCGGACGCGGCGGTGTTTAATGTTTAAACTCCGTCACTATCTCTCGCACGAGGTTAGTGCCTCGGCGCAATTCGTAAAGTACGCTCTTGTGGGCGTACTTTCGACTTTGATTCAGGTAGTGGCGTTCTATGTTCTCGCGGCAACGGTGCTGCGCTGTTTGAAGGCGGACGATTGGGCGGTGAGGCTTCTCGGGCTCCCCGCCGCTGATGTCGGGGACGCGCAGCGCGCCATTTTCTTCTTTGTGGCGACGGCGCTCGCGTTTCTCGTCTCGAATCTCTTTTGTTGGCTCTTTAATCGTCTTTTTGTATTTACGCCTGGTCGCCACGCGTGGTATGTCGAGCTCGCGCTTTTCGTTGGTGTCTCGGCTCTCGCGATGGTACTTGCCGCGCTCGTGGGCTCGTGGCTGATTTCGTCCTTCGGGATTATGACCACCCTCGCGGCAATGACGCAGATTATCTTCTCATTTGCACTTAACTATCTCGCGCGGCGCTTTTTCATCTTCAAGGGCTAAGCTATGAAATACGCCATAATGAGTGATGTGCACGCGAATCCAGCCGCGCTCAAAACGGTCCTTGCGGACGCCCACAGCCTTGGATGCGAGAAGTTCATCCTCTTAGGTGATATCACGGGCTACGGATACGATGTTCGGGGTGCTCTCAAGATTGTGCGCAAGGAGTTTGATGTCGTCCTTATGGGCAATCACGATTCCGCGTGTGTCGGGCTCGAGCCGCCGTGGGAAGCGATTATGATTGCCAACTATGACCTCGACCGTGAACAGCGGCGAATCTTGACGCGGGATGAGGTAGATTGGCTTCGGGAGCTGCCGTATTCGTATACGGCGGATGACGCGGAATTCGTGCACGGCGACTTTGTGAACCCAAAGAAGTGGAACTATATCCTGACTTGTGAATCGGCGGTGCAGAACTTTCTCTGCACAACCGAGCGGCTTATGTTCTGTGGGCACACCCACCACGCGGCAATTTGGGAGCAGACGAAGAAGGGGGAGTTCCGTTCGAATGAGGAGGCGTTCTTCGAGACGCACGCCGCTAAGCCCGATTGCTTTACTTTCACACCCAAGAAAGATAGCCGTTATATCATCAATGTCGGCAGCGTGGGGTATCCGCGCAACGACCTCTGCATGACTTACGGCATTTGGGATACAGCGACGGACGAAGTATCCATCCGCCGCTTGCCCTTTGATTTCAAAGGCTATATAACCTCGCTTGTCGCGAACAGTGTCGCCATCCCTCATTGGCTCGAGCCCATCTTACTCGCCCTCGCGAAGAAGCTCAAACGCCAGTAGGGCGGGCGACACCCGCACGAGCCGCCCTCAATTTTTCTCTGCGAACTCTGCGTCTCTGCGTGAGAAATTTGCGGGGTGGAAGGGGTTCTGTCCCATACCTTTAGGTGGTGGGTTGTTTATACTTATGGGCTTTGAAGCGGGTTGTGCTTTTGAAGGATTTGGGCGAAATTTTAGGGTGTTAGGAGGGCGATTTTCGTCGCTCTAGAGACCCACGATTTTTTGTCTAGAGACCTACGATCTTTGGTCTAGAGAGCGACGATCGTCGCTGGCGCGACCAAAATTTGTCGCTGGCGCGACCAAAATTTGTCGCTGGCGCGACAAAAATTCGTAAGCCAGTGGCTTTTGGAAGGGGGTTTAGAGACAAAAACAAAGACTGGGACGAAGCATATGCCTTATCCCAGTCAGCGTTATTAGTAGGTATCTAGAC
>CAVLAC010000090.1:0-8557 GCA_963661055.1 bacterium
GTCGGACGCAAGACCGCCAATCTCACTGTCGCCGTGGGCTTCGACTTGCCCGCGATTTGCGTCGATGTGCATGTACACCGCATTTGCAATGGCTTTGGGCTCGTCCATACCAAAAAGCCCGTGGAAACTGAGATGGAACTGCGGCGCATTCTCCCTAAGCGCTATTGGAAGACTTGGAACAGCTACCTCGTCTCGTTTGGGCAGACGCGCTGTGACCCCGTGCACCCCAAATGCGCGGGGTGTCCGCTTACTCAATTCTGCGAACTGCCGCGCCGCCAAATACAGAGCCGCGTCTTGCCGTAAGTCCTGTCGCGCAAGAGTTCCCAGCCAGGCGTTTCTTCCGCCTTCTGGACGGCGGTCATCTCGGCGATGAAGAGTCCGCCCACCTTCACGACATTCTGCCGTGCTAAGGTCGCGAGAACACCCGCATAGCCCTTCTCCTCGCCTAAGGCGTAGGGTGGGTCGGCAAACGCAATATCAAAGCCCTCGCCCGCATAACTAGCTATCCAGCGATAGACATCGGCGGCAATCACATCCGTGAGCGCGGCACTCCCCTTCGCGATAAAGGCGAGATTCTCGCGCAAGGTTGCGAGATGGCGGCGATTCGCTTCCACGAAAGTGACGCGCGCGGCACCCCGCGAGAGGGCTTCGAGCCCGACTGCACCCGACCCCGCGAAGAGGTCGAGAAATGCCGCGCCCGCAAGCTCGGGATGCAAGATTGAGAAGAGGGCTTCACGGACGCGATCTTGCGTCGGGCGAACGGCGTCCGTCTTCGGTACTTTCAGGGTGCGCCCACAAGCAATGCCGCCTGTAATTCTCACGGACGGTACTCCGCGCAATTGCCCGCCGTCTCCCAGACGCGCACAGCGGCGAGCCCAGACAAGCGCGGCTTGAGGCTCTCATAAAAGTGCCGCGCCAAGTTCTCGGCGGTTGAGCGATAGGGCAAGGGCACGGTGCGCATTCCGTTTTTCTCAACGACAGCGGCAATTTCCTTCTCACCTTCGCTTGCTGTTGAGTAGATGAAGGCGTGGTCAAAGCGTGCGAGTATCACCTCTTCAAGGATGGTTTTAAGGTCCTTAAAGTCAATGACCATATCGTCCGTAGCCTCGGCGGCTTGAGCGACCGAGACTTCGACGCGGTAGGTGTGACCGTGCAGGTTCTTGCAGAGACCCTGATGATTCGTGAGGATATGTGCCGCGTCGAAGGTGACGGATTTTGTGACTGTCGTCATAATTACGCTTCTTCCGACATCAAGCGCACGAAGTTCGCGGGCGGTGGGCAGGGACGGAAGTCCTTAAGCGACACAAACGCGTGGCGCGTGAAGCCGCTGATGAGCACCTTATCCTCGCCCTTGCGGCGAATCTCGCAAGCGAGCTCAATGCGCACACCCTTCTGAGCCTGCACCCAGCAAGAAATTTCGAGGAGGTCATCGTAGCGGGCACTGGCGTGATAGTTACACTCGGCGTGTGTGACGGGGAGTCCCCAGCCTTCCGCCTCGCATTCCTTGTAGGTGTAGCCGATGGCACGCATAAACTCATTGCGTGCCCGCTCAAACATCACGAGATAATTGGCGTAGTAGACAACGCCCATCATATCGGTATCCGCATACGGGACGCGGTATTCCATTACATATTTCTTCATAGTTCTATTGCTCCTTGACGTAAAATTTCGAGTTCTCCGCTTTCGGCGACGCGCACGACGGTGGAAGCGACCCCGCCAGGCGAAACACCATCATCCACAACGAGATCCGCCGAGAGCCCCACCTCTTTCAGGGCTTGGACGGCATCTGTGGCGGGACGCTTGCCCGAGAGATTCGCGCTTGTGACGCGCAGAACACCACCACATTTCGCGAGCAAGCGGCGCGTCCACTCGTGATTGGGGACGCGCAGTCCCTCGCCTTTCACGACGAGCGTGAGAGCACCTGACCAATACTTTGTGGCGAGATCGGTCGCTGATTTTGGGAGACCGCCCACAAATGCCGCGGCGGCAGCGGTATCCGCCGCGAGGAGCGCGATGGGCTTATGATGCTCGCGTCCCTTTATAGTGTAGAGCGATTCGACGGCGGCGGGGAATGCTGGGTGCGCGGCAAGTCCGTACACGGTATCTGTCGGGATAACGACGACACCGCCGCGATTGAGAATCGCTGCCGCCTCAAGAAGCCCCGCCTCATTACTCGCGACAAGCTTCATTTCAGCCGCGCCTCCAAGAGAAACACCGCGAGCTTAACGAGTGCGCGGCACGGCCACTCACCCTTCTTCGCCAAAAGCTCACGACAAATGAGCGAGCCCGTCTTTGCGGTAAAAGCTTCTGTGAACTCCTTCACACGCGGATACACCGCCGCCTTGTCGGGTCCGTACTTGAGCCCCAGCACAAGTGCCGCGCTCGAGACGGTTCCGCAGACATCGCGATTGCCACCAATGCCGCCGCCGAGCCCACACGAAAGCTTGAGCGCTTGCTCAAAAGGGATACCAAAATCTTCCGCGAAGACACCAAAAACGGCTTGCGCACAGTTGTAACCATGCGCATGAAGTTCCGCCGCACGCACTACCCGCGGCGAGAGGTCCGACTCTTCCAACTCTGTCATAGCGTCCACTATTATATCACAGTCCGAACCAAAAAACCACTAAAATCCGCTTTTTTTGCACATTTTCTCCCTTGAGATGCACTTTTTTGAAAATAATGCTTGCATTCTCGTGTCAAAAAGTGTAGAATAGTGTCAGAAAATGTCAAGAGAAGGTGTCGAGAGTGCCGCGTTGTCGGCTACAACTCGTTCCACGTCAGGAGTCCTGACGGGGCGTTACGAGCATGCTCTAGATCCCAAGAAGCGTTTCACCATTCCGAGCGAATGGCGGGCGACGATGGGGAATCCAGACTATGTCTATGTTATGCCCGACCCTTCCGAGAAGTGCCTGAACCTCATCCCGAAAGCAGAAATGGAGTCGCGCCTTGAGAAGTTGCGCGAGAAGGCACTGTTTGATCCGTCACTGAACCAAGCGTATCAGACCATCGGCGCGAACTCCGAACAACTCGCGCTCGATTCGCAGGGACGCATTCGTGTCAGCGACAAGTTCTTGAAGTTCGCGAATTTAACGACATCCGTCGCGCTCGTCGGGGCGGTGCGGATGATTAAGCTTTGGGATCCTGCGGCGTTGACACCCGCAGATAAGGTTGACCAGTCGGCACTCGGTGCCGCGCTTGCAAAGGTGGCGTTCTAAACTATGGCGGCACACCTTCACAAACCTGTCCTTCTAAAGGAAACCATCACCGCCCTCGCGCCGTGCGAAGGCAAGGTGTTCGTGGACGGAACCCTCGGGCGCGCGGGGCATACGAGTGCCCTCCTCGCGGCAGGTGCCCGCGTCATTGGGATTGACCGCGACGCCCAAGCCTTGAGCGAAATTTCTGAAGCGCATAAGGGCGACCCCGCCTTCGCGCGACTTACTGCTATCAAGGGCACGCACGGCAATCTCGCCGAAATTGCGCACGCGGCAGGTGTTGACGCGGTGGACGGCATTCTACTTGATTTGGGCGTATCGAGTCCGCAGCTCGACGAAGCCGCGCGCGGCTTTAGTTTTCAGCACGAGGGACCCTTAGATATGCGGATGGATCGCGACCAGCCCCTCGATGCCCAGAAGTTCCTTGCTTCTGCTACTGAAGAAGAGCTTGCGGATACCTTCTATCACCTTGGCGAAGAACCCAAAGCGCGGCGCATTGCCCACGCGCTTGTCGCCGCACGCGAAAAAGGCGTTCAGTTTGATACGACCACCAAACTCGCGGACTTCATTGAGAGCGTAATTGGCCACAAGGGTGCGCATCATCCCGCGACACGCGTCTTTCAGGCGCTACGGATGAAGCTGAATGATGAGTGCAATGAGCTTCTGAGGGCACTTGAGGGCGGCATTGACCTCCTCAAGCCGCGCGGCATTTTCGCTGTAATCACTTTTGAATCAATTACCGACCGCCTCGTCAAAACCTTTTTTGCCGAGCATGTAGGGCGCATGGTTTCACTCCAACGCGGCGGGGCTGAATGGCGAGGCAAAACGCCGCGCTTACGGCTCGTGAATAAGAAGCCCATTACCGCCTCGGAGGCGGAACTTAAGGAAAACCCCCGCGCACGCAGTGCTAAATTGCGTGTTGCTGAAAAACTAGATAAGGAGGTCTAATATGAGAAGAACCAACAAATTTCGTACAAAGAGGATGTCCAAGATCAAGATGTCGACCTGCTACATCGGCACGCTCGCCCTCACGGTCTTCGTCACCATCATCCTCTATTCTTGCGCCAAGACTAACTGCGACCAGCTCTTGAAGTCCATTGGCGAGAAGCAACGCCTACTCGATCGGCGTACGGACGAATTGACACGCGAAACGGCGCGGTGGGAAGAGATGACCACCCCCGAGAAGATAGAAGTAGCTTTGCGGCGGCAGGGGCTTAAGATGTCCTTCGCGAAGCCCTGCCAAAACATCCGTATGTCCCAATCGGGTGTGCCGCGTCCTGGGCAACTCTCGGTCGCGCGTGCTCAGCAAGCTTCGGCGGGACGCACCACAGCAAGTTACAAATCGGGCACACGCTAAGCGCAGTGCCGCGCCTCAGAAGGTATGATTAAACGCGGCGAGAATTGGCGGTTTTGGCTCCCCAT
Source organism: bacterium (assembly GCA_963661055.1). GTDB lineage: Bacteria > Verrucomicrobiota > Kiritimatiellia > RFP12 > UBA1067 > UBA1067. Next base: position 4,635 of record CAVLAC010000090.1, read on the forward strand.
CGTCCTTCTTGCCGTCTTTGTCGCTTATGTGGGGCAGAAAGCCGTCCGTTGCCACCTCGAAGAAGAAGCGGTTGCCCCCAAATACACTTTTGAGAAAGACATTGATGCTCAGCGCGGCGCTATTTATGCACGCGATGGGAAGAGTCTACTCGCGAAGTCCGTTCCTGTTTGGGAATATCGCCTAGACCCTGTCGCGCTCACGAATCGCGTGGTGAGACCGCGTGGGCGAGCCCCCAAGACACGCGAAGAAATTGCCGCGACTATTGCGAAGGCACTCCACCTCGATTACAAGAAGGTGCTCAAGATGTGCCGCGATACGCGCAATCGCTACCAATATTTGGCAACTTCATCCGATACTGACGCGCACTCCATTATTGCCGATTCTCGCGAAGTGGCGGGTGTCATCATTCTCGACACACAAATTCGCGACTATCCTCAGGGACGCCGCCTCTCGCATGTCCTCGGCGCGGTCAACAAGTCCAATGTCGGCGCGGCGGGGCTGGAACTAAAATTCAACAAGGAACTCAGCGGTGTCGCGGGGCGTATCTCGGGAGTACTAGATGTGCGTCGCCGCGAGCTCTATGATAAGCGCAAGGAGACCATCGCACCCATTGCGGGCGCGGATATCACGCTGACCATCGATAACAATTTGCAATATGAAGTCGAGGATGCCCTGCGCTGGGGGCTCGCCGAATATGGCGCGGCAACAGGCTGGGCGATTATTATGGACGCGAAGACGGGCGAGATCCTTGCGCTCGCCTCCAACCCCGACTTTAATCCGCGTTATTACGGACGCGCCAAGGAGTCCGCCCACCTGAATCGGGCGACGGGGTTCGTTTATGAACCTGGTAGCGTAATGAAAGTCATAACAGCGGCGGCGGGCATTGACCTTGGGCTGGTGCGGCCCGACTCGCTCTACTCTACCGACCGTGATGACCTGCGCTACTACCGCTTGCCAGGCGACGGCTCACATGTGTGGGATCCGCGCATGACCGTCTCAAACGCGATTGTCCACTCCTCGAACATCGTTATTGGCAAACTTTCCTATGATATTGGTCCTAAGCGGCTTTGGGCCTATATGAAGGACTTCGGGTTTGGCACAAAGACAGGTGTGGAGCTACCAGGCGAAGAAAGCGGACTCCTCTGGAATTGGAAGAAGTGGGATAAGGCGACTTGGTCGCGTGCGGGTATTGGACAAGGCATTGGCGTAACGGCGGTGCAACTCGCGAGTGCCTATCAGACGCTTGCCAATGACGGCGTACGGATGCGTCCCTATCTCGTAAAAGAAGTGCGCTCCAGCAAGGGAAATCTCCTCGTTAAGAACGGACCCCAAGCCGTGACGCGCGTCGTTTCACGAAAGACAGCGCAGGAAGCGCGGCGGATGATGCTCGCGGTTGCCTCCCCCTCGGGCACAGCGCGGCGCGGCGCTATTCGCGGCTACTCTGTCGCGGGCAAAACGGGCACCGCTCAGAAAGTGCAGGGGTCGCGCGGCTATGCGCCAGGACTTTTCCGCGCCACATTCTGTGGCATTGTCCCCTCGGGGGTCGTAAAGCGTGCGCCGACGGATGTTGCGCCTGTTCCGCCGCGCCTCGTGATTCTCGTTACCCTCGACTTTGATGAAAAACGCCTCTATCACCAAGGCGGCAACTCATCCGCCCCCGTCTTCCGTCGCATTGCGACTCAAGCCCTGCGGTATCTTTCAGTCGAGAGTGATAAGCCGTGGGAACTTGAGGAATATAGCTCAGACGATGAGTTTGATAGCCTTATGGAAGCGCGTGCACAAGACCTACTCGACCGCGTGGATGACGCAACCGAGTAGGTCTTAAAGAGCGGTTATTGTTACCGCAATTCTATTTGCCCATCTTTCGCGGTGACGCGAATCTTAGAGCCGGGCGGATACTCCCCCGCCACAATGCGCTTAGCGATAGGATTTTCCAAATCACGCTGCAGGGCGCGTTTCACAGGGCGTGCACCATACGCGGGGTCGTAACCATCCTGCACCAAGACATCGAGTGCCTTCGCGTCCACATCAATCGTGAGCTCCTGGTCGGCGAGCCGCTTTGAGAAGTCATTGAGTTGCAACTTAACAATCTCGCGGATTTGCTCCTTCGTGAGCGAGTCGAACTCGAGAATCTCATCGAGACGATTCAGGAACTCAGGGCGGAAGATGTCCTTAAGTGCCGCGCGCGGCGCATTCGAGGTCATAATGATGACCGTATTCTTGAACGAAACCGTGCGACCGTGGCTGTCGGTGAGGCGTCCGTCATCGAGAACCTGCAAGAGCAAGTTGAAGACATCGGGATGCGCCTTCTCAATTTCATCCAAGAGAACGACCGAGAACTGTTTGCGACGGACCGCTTCCGTGAGCTGACCGCCTTCCTCGAAGCCCACATAGCCGGGCGGCGCACCCACGAGACGCGAGACCGCGAACTTTTCCATATACTCAGACATATCGAGCCGCACCATCGCGTTTTCGTCATCGAAGAGTTCTTGCGCGAGGGCTTTGGCGAGTTCCGTCTTACCGACACCCGTCGGGCCCAAGAAGAGGAAGGCTCCCATCGGACGATTCCGATTCTTGATGCCTGCCCGCGAACGAATAACGGCATCCGCCACCGCGTCCACAGCCTTGTTCTGCCCAATGACGCGCTGATGGAGAATTTCCGCGAGCCGCATAAGCTTTTCGCGCTCCCCTTCCACGAGCTTCGTGACAGGAATGCCGCTCCACCGCGAGACAACTTCGGCAATTTCGTCCGCCGTCACCTCCTCGCGTAGCATCGCCTCACCGCCTTGTTTGGCAAGGTCGTTTTCGTGCTCTTTGAGCTTCTTCTCAAGCTCGGGGATTTCGCCATATTTCAGACGCGCGGCAGTTTCGTTGTCGCCCCGCGTAAGAGCAATGTCATAGCGGTTACGCGCTTCATCGAGCTGCGTACGGACGCGCTTAACTTCCTCAAGAGCCTTCTTTTCAGACTGCCATTGCGCCGTCATCTTGTCGCTCTTAGTCTTGAGCTCCTTAAGTTCCGCCTGCAACTCCTCAAGGCGTTTCTTAGAGGCGGGGTCTTTCTCTTTCTTAAGCGCGATTTCCTCAATCTCTAGACGGCGCACATGCCGCGAAATCTCATCGAGTTCCTGCGGACACGAGTCCATCTCAGTACGAATGCGAGCGCACGCCTCATCCAAGAGGTCAATCGCCTTATCGGGCAAGAAGCGGTCTTGAATGTACCGCGAAGAGAGTGCCACCGCGCTCACAATCGCCTCATCGCGAATGTGGACATTGTGGTATTTCTCAAAGCGCTCCTTAATACCGCGCAAAATAGAGACCGCGTCTTCCTCGCTCGGGGGCTCAACCATAACGGGCTGGAACCGCCGCTCAAGTGCCGCGTCCTTTTCCATATACTGGCGATATTCGTCGAGAGTCGTCGCGCCTACACAGTGCAATTCGCCGCGTGCGAGCATTGGCTTGAGCATATTGCCCGCGTCGGACGAACCTTCCGTCTTTCCTGCGCCAACAATCGTGTGGATTTCGTCGATGAAGAGGATGATGCGTCCCTCAGACTCCTTAATCTTCTTAAGAACCGCTTTCAGGCGCTCCTCAAACTGTCCACGGTACATCGCGCCCGCCATCAAAGCGGTCATATCCAGCGAAAATACCGTATGATCCTTGATGCCATCGGGCACATCGCCACGGACAATCCGTTGCGCGAGTCCTTCCACGATTGCTGTTTTACCTACGCCCGGCTCACCAATGAGCACTGGGTTGTTTTTCGTTTTACGCGACAAGATACGGATGACATCCCGAATCTCGGTGTCGCGTCCAATTACGGGGTCAAGCTTACCAGCACGCGCTTGAGCCGTCAGATCCGTGCCATATTTCTCAAGGCACTTCTCATTATCTTCTGGTGGTTCATATGTTGCGTTCATTTTCT
>CAVLAC010000091.1:0-8423 GCA_963661055.1 bacterium
CCACTTCCTACTTCCCTCGATGCCAGTGAAGTAGGCAAAATCCAATTTGACTGCCTTGTTTTATGCCTGACAACTTGCGGCGCGGCAGGCAAGGACTTCATAAGGCAACAAGAAACCACAAGCTTACCACCCTTTTGATATCTCTTTTAGTCCCATATGCATAGATGCCACTTGATTATAATCAATAAATCGTACTCTATTCACAATCGAATTAAACATTGAAACCTGGATTTTATCCTCAAACTCTTTTCTGCGACAAGTGTCCGCCACAATATAAAACTTAGAAAAGAAGTCTTGCAATTCATAGAATTTCGACAGTGAGTTCTTGATGTCAGTTGTATGCTCTACCTCATAAAAATCAGAGGGCATCTTCCGCTCATTGAACCAGATAACATCTACAGAGCGCGCCCTTCGCAACAAAGTCTCATAGGTAAACGCAGGAAGTGTACAGGAGTCAGCAACTTCACCCAACTTCTTGCCTAGGAAGTTCTTGTTTTTGTCTTGGGCAGGTATATAAGTACTCAAGTTCTTTAACTTGCCTATTTCAACCAAAAGTCCCTGATAATAGCTATGGCTAAACTCTTCCTCGCTAAGCCTATCGTCCTCTTTTAGCATAAGTTGATTTAAAACCGCCTTACGATGAGATTCAAGTGCCCACAGTCCAGGACGAATCTTAAAGATGTTTTTACTTTCTTGGACTATTCTCCTAACAGTAGCCTCGGGCGTTTTGGTTTTCCATGTTGAGAAATCCAACAATCCATTTAGCCTGCGAAGAGTAGCGAAGCCGCCAACCTTCTCAAGTGCTCTTATTACTTGTCTTTCCTGCGTTTCTTTACTCATTATAACTCTTCCTGTTCATTTATATGGTTGCGAGTAGGAAATGAATTCATATTTTTCCGAAGATTGGAGTTTTTCTTCTAAGAAGAAGTGCCCACTTTAAGATTAGAGAAGTACTTAAAGTGGGCAATCTTACAATAAGAGCCCTAAACTGCCGCGTTAGCGGGCTCTTTGAAGGAGGTCGAGCGTCTCATAAATTGCCGCGCAGAGGCACTTAATGGACTTAACTTCCTTCGCATCGAAGGTCTTCGGGAAGCACTTGCGCGTTTCCGCGAGGACATCCTGGTCGACGACCGTATCAAGCACCGTCTTCTGGAAGTTCTTGACGACCTTATCAACCAGAGTTTCACGCTTCTCCACGGGAGTCTTCGCATACTTCTCTGTCAAGAACGAAAGTGTAGTATAAAGCGACTTATAAAACACCTTCAAGTCCGTGAAGTATGCAAGCGCCTCATCAAGGTTAAAAGCTTGCGCACGGCTTAGGGTTTTCCCTGCCTTAAGCGCGGCAACCTGCTTCTTCGCCTTCAAAAGTTCTTTGTCGAGGCTCTCATATTTCTTCTTGAGTGCCGCGACCTTCGTGGCTGGATAGAGCTTAATCCAACGCTGAAGAACCATATCCGAAATCGTGGATGTGTCATAAACTTTACATTTTACTGCCATATTACACCTCTTTCTACTTAATTGTTATCGGCGTCTTCGTCCGAATTCCCGCGCCAATTACCCTTAGAATTCAAGTAATCAATCACAGGATCACATGTGTTCATATCAAGAATCTCCCAGTCCTCTTCAAAGGTAGAAGTTGTATACTTGCGGCACGAATTGGAAACTGGACGCGTCGCCTTCTTCAACTTCATGCACACACCCGATGAGCCCTCGGCAGAAGGTTGCATATAATAGCGGCAATTCATACAAGTATGAAGTCCGTGTGTATCTTGCCAATTGGTCAAGAGGTCTTCCGCACGCGAATAGGCAATCTCTGCCTTGCTAGGCGGCTCAGTTTCGTCGAACTCATCCTGTTCGCGCGTATTTTCCGCCTTCTTTTCCTCCTCACCATACACTTTTGCCGTCTTATTGACATCCGCAAGGAGTTTCTTGAAGGTAGCCTTCTCTTTCTTCGTCAGCGACTTATCCCAACGCAAGAAGTCGAAAAGCTCCGCGTCATTTCCATCCTTTGTCGCCGCGTGCGCTTCTTTCTTTATCATCACAGGGATGTCTTTTAGCTTGGGCACATCAAAATACAGTGCCTTGCCTGTATCGATATCAAGCGTCACGGACGCTTTAGTCGCTTTTTTAGGTTTCTTCATTGGTTTATTACCTCCGTTTGGTTAGTAAATTGTAGTTAGTGTTAAAACTCTGTCTCAAGCAGGGGCTCAGGCTCCGCCGAACGCAACAATAAGCTCGGATTCTCCCGAATTTCTGCCGCGAACTCCTTCAGCGACTCACTCGTCGCCTCCAAATTGCCCAAAATCTGACTAATGCGTCCGCGCTCCTCGGTGAGAATCTCATTTACATTCATCAAGACGGATGCCGAGTTGTCTACTGCGGACGAGAGATTCGTCCAGAATCCAACGAAGTCCATACGGTCAATTTGATTCATCACGCGGGTAGCAGAGTCTGAGAAGCTCTCCAACATCGAAGGGGCAGGCGGAATGCAAAGCGTGCGCGGTGTCCACGAAAGTGCCGCAGCAGGAACGGGCGTCTTCGGGAAGTTTATCTCTAGCCGAGAAAGCCCCGTAATGCCGCTCGCGGAAATCGTGGCGCGAAGTCCGTGCTGGACAAGCCGTGCCAAAAGTTCCTCTGGGTCGCCCGCGTCAGGTCCGCCAAATACGCGGCGGTCGAGCTTGAGCTTAATAAGAATCCGCAGGCGGTCATTCGGCGAGGCCTCTGGATAAGTTCCGCCCACGAAGGAAATACTCTTCACCGTGCCCGCCTTTACGCCGCGAAAGTTGACTTCGCTCCCGACACTCAAGCCTGTGACGGGAATATCTGAATAGGTCTCCGCCGCGAACTCATTGCGGCTATTGCCAATGCCCGCAACATAAATCAGAACCCCGAGAAGCGCGACCGCGCCAAAAACAAGCGCAAAGCCCGTCCGTGCATAACCCGAGGAATTAGAGTCATTTGCCATTTTCTTCGCCTCCATTCAAAAAGTGCCGCGCAAAAGCGTCCGTGGACTTCTCGCGCAATTCTCGCGGATCGCCCAGCGCCACAAGCCCCCGCCGCGCCTTATCAAAAAGTGCACAGCGGTCAGCAATTCGAAAGATGCTCGCGAGTTCGTGAGTGACGATTACGAAAGTCGTCCCCTTCTCACGGCGCAAACGCAAAATCAATTGGTCAAGCGCAAAGGATGTAATTGGGTCAAGCCCCGCGCTCGGTTCATCAAGAAAGAGAATCTTCGGCTCAAGCGCCAAAGCACGCGCAATCGCAACACGCTTTTTCATACCGCCTGAAATCTCGGACGGCATCTTCTCCGCCGCGTCCGCGAGTTCAACTTCCGCAAGCAACTGCCGCGCTTTCTCACGCCGTGCACTCCGCGAGATCTTCGTGAACGCCTCAAGGGGCAACATCACATTCTCTAGGCAAGTCATTGAACCAAAGAGTGCCCCACTTTGATAGGAAACCCCAATCTGCCGATAAAGGGACGCGGCAGTCCTCGCCGACCACTCCTCACCGCAAATCGTGAGTTTGCCAGCCAAAATCGGGTTAAGCCCAATCATATGCTTCAAAATCGTGGACTTACCGCACCCCGAACCGCCCAGAAGAATGAAGATTTCACCTTCTTTAATATCAAAAGAAACATCGTGAAGGATGACATTCCTCGGATACCCAGCGTCCACATGCTCTAGGGAAATGATCGTCTCTTTCGCCATCTCACACCCCCCAAGCATAACAAACAACCGCGAAGAGTCCGTCCGCAATAGCAATTGCGACTATGCCGCCCACGACCGCCGTCGTCGCGGCAACGCCAACGCCATCCGCCGTGGAGCGCGTCCGTAAGCCCGCGCCACATCCAATAAGCCCAATGAGCAAGCCGAAGATACAGGCTTTGACAAGTCCGAAGACGACAGGGAAGAGCGAAACCGCGTCGCCCGCCCGATTCCAAAAGACGACATTCGGAACATTCATCGGACCCAAGACGAGTGCACCGCCAATAAGTCCCGCGAGTTCCGAAAAGACGGTGAGAATGGGCATTGCGATAATCGCCGCGCAAACACGCGTGACCACAAGAAACTTCACAGGCGGAAGTCCCATCGTCTTGAGGGCATCGAGTTCCTCATCAACTTTCATTGTCCCTATCTCCGCCGCGAAGGCACTGCCCGAGCGCCCCGCGAGAACAATCGCCGTCACAAGCGGACCCAGCTCGCGAAAGAGGGAAATCGTCAGCAAGTCGGCAACATAGACTTCCGCACCAAATGTCCTGAGTGCCGCCGCACTCTCAAAAGCGAGAATAACGCCGAGAAGAAAGCCTATTCCCGTCGTCACAGGCAATCCATCAAATGCCGCGCGCGCAAAAGCACGCGACCAGTCCCGAAGACGAAACTGCCACGGATGCACCAGCGTATCTAAAAGCGCCGCGAATGCCTCGCCCAAAAAAGCAAAGTTCTCCCGAAGCGCGTCCGTCCGCCGCGCCGCAGTTTCACCTATCTTTCGGAACGGGCCTCTCATTTAACCAATTCGTCGAGTGCCTTGCCAAGAGCTTCCGCATACGCACGCGAAAATGCGTCCGTAAAATCCTTATTAACAGCGACCGTAGCCGCGCCTTTTACGGCTCGCACAAGTTCGCGTCCCTCAATGAGGGTCACAGAAAGCGAGACCTCGGCGCGACACTCATTTTCCGTGCGGCAGTCAAGTGCGAGGGTGTTCACAATGACTTCCAGCGTCTGCGTCGCTTTCACTGGAGAATTTGCCAAGGCGACAGCGCGGCACTTGCCACTCGCAAGTAAAACATCGCGCGTAGGAATTCGCAAGAGCGCGGCAGGTGACGCGGCAAAAACATTGCGCGCATCAAAAGCGAGTGAACCATCCCCACGCCGCACGGCAAGGCGGAGCCCGTCATAAGGCGCGGCAACTTCAAGTCGCGCGACCCTAACGACATCCCAAGTCGGTTGCTTCACAGCAACGCCTTCACTTGCCTCGGGCGTTTGAATGGTCCACCGCCGTGGCTCAGGCGCTCGCCCACCCAAACACCCCGCAAGGCAAACGACTCCCAGAAGCAATGCGACAAACTCAAAACTAGATTTCTCTTTCGTCATTTTTGAACTCCGTGCAAATTATTATACCAAATTATGCGTCATTAAGATAGCCTATAAACTATAACGCAAAATTCCAAGGTATTCTTTCCAGAAGGTGGCGTTCCAGTTGAAGGCATCGACACTCGGATAGAACTCTTTCGCTTCGACGGGCACCTCGGGACGCGACATAAAGTCGCTTGCGACGGACACGACCTCCAACTCGGGCGCATAGCGCGCACAAAGAATCTCCGCGCGGCGCATATGCCACGCACTCGTGACGAGCAGAATCTTCGAATGCTTCTTCTCAGGCATCTTCTCTTTCAAAAGCCGCACAGTATACTTGATGTTCTCTTCCGTATTCCGCGCCTCATTCTCAACAAGAATCGCCTCCTCAGGCACGCCCAAATCGCGCAAGAACGGAGCGTCCGCCTCTGCCGCGCCTACCCCCGAAGGGATGACATACGGCGCCCGCCCCGCCTTATAAAGCCGCGCCGCTTGCCAATTGCGTGAGGCGGACTGCATAAGGTGCGGGAAAAACCACTGTTTTTCCTCATACGAGACCCCGCCGCCCAAAAGCACGATGGCATCCGCCGTCGGATACTCCTCTGGCTTCAAAAAGCGTTGCGACTCATAGCACGACTCGAGTCCGTTCGCTAACGGACGCGAAGTAATCGGCAAACTCCACGCGACAATCCACACGAAGCTCAGCGCAATAAATAGCCGCGCGAGACGCTTCCAACAGAACGCGAGCACGAGTAGCACCAGCGCAAATGTCAACGGATTCAGCAATAACCAAGCAACTTTATTAAGGTAATACATTATCTTCTAACCATCCTTACTGTTCAATGACGGACCTCATCCGCGCCACCCAATCCGCGAGCCGCGCGGCGGTGTCGCACTCCACAAGAAGGCGCAAATACGGCTCGGTATTTGATTTACGGACGTTGAACCAGCCTTCCTTGTACTCGACGCGAATGCCATCCATCGTCTCGCGCCCAAGCTCTTGGGGCAACGCCTTTTCAGCGAACGCGAGAAGCTGGGCAATTGCCGCGTCCTTATCCGCCACCTTGAAGTTGAGCTCGCCTGAATTAGCATAGCGCGTAGAAATGGGCGCGACGAGTTCGGGAAAGGATGTGCCGCGCTCCTTCGCTTGCGCAATCTCACGCAGTACCCGCGTCGCGGCAAGCACCCCCGAGTCACATCCGACAAACTCCCTGAAGTAGTAATGCCCCGCGAGCTCACCGCCACAAAGCGCCCCCACCTTGCGCAAAATGGGCTTCGCGAAAGCGTGCCCCACGGGCACCATCACAGGCTCAAAGCCCTGCTCTTTTAGCGTCTCAATACTGCCGCGCGAAGTACGCACATCGTGAATAATCCGCACCGGCTTCTCGGGCGCGGCACTTGCCGCCGTCGCCTTCGCCACAAGCGGAATCAGGTAATCGGGCTGGACAAAGTCACCCTTCTCATCCACGAACATCGCGCGGTCCGCATCGCCATCAAAGATAACGCCGCAATCAAGTTTATGCGCCCGAACATACGCGGCGATTTGCTCGCGTGCTTCCGCCTTCAAAGGGTTCGGACTATGTGCGGGGAAGTTCCCATCAGGCGTGTCATTCAAGAGCGCCGCGCTCGGGAAGAGTTCTTTCGCAAGAAGTGAGACCGCCCCATTCGAACAGTCCACCGCGAAGCGCAAGCCTTCCAAATTAGGGACGCGCTCTTTCTGCCAAGCAATGTAGCGCGGCAGAGCGTCCGTAAGCGGGGTCACTTGCGGAGCCGCCCGTCCTTCATCGTATGTTGCCGTATCGGACGCGACGAGTTTCTCAACCTCATTGAGTCCGTCGGCATACCCCACAGGAAGAGCCGTCTTTTTTGAGACCTTGAGTCCGTTGTCGCTCGGCGGATTATGCGAGGCGGTCACCATAACGGAGCCATCAAAGTCTTCTTTCGCCGTGAAGAAATAAACCATTGGCGTCGTGCAGTGCCCGAGATCCGTCACTTCCGCCCCCGCCTCAACAAGCCCTGTGACGAGTGCCTTCTCAACTGCGTCACTTGTGAGACGAAAATCACGCCCGACGAGCCAGCGCGTGCCGCCCACGACTTTGGGCAAGGCGCGCCCTACACGATAGACCGTCTCAAGTGTAAAATCTACACCAAATGTGCCGCGCATATCATATGCCTTAAAAAAGCTCATTTGTTTATTCTCCTAGTTCAGCGGTCACGCGGAACGCGTGACCCTACCGTTTGCAAATCGGGACGCCGAGCCGCCGTCAAACGCCGCGCTTCCACTTGCCGCCACGCGGCAATTTTCGCGTGGTCGCCACTCAAAAGCACCTCGGGCACTCTCATCCCACGAAACTCTGGCGGATGCGTATATTGCGGAGGCGCTAGAAGCCCCTCGCGCCCAAAACTCTCGTCCGCCGTCGCCGCACTACCTCCACCGAGAACGCCTGGCAAAAGCCGCACAATCGAGTCCGTCATCGCCGCCGCCGCGAGCTCTCCGCCCGTCATCACGAAGTCGCCGAGCGAAAACATATCCGTCGCCAATGTCTCAATGCGTGCATCAAAGCCCTCATAGTGTCCGCACATAAAAATAAGGTGCTCCTCGCCCGCCAACTTCTCCGCCACACGCTGGGTGAACGGACGTCCCGTCGGGCTCGTCATTATCACGCGCGGCTTAGTTGCTGAGCTCTCGGCGCGGCACTTCTCCACCGCCTCGAACCACGGACCGCACATCATCAGCATGCCAGGTCCGCCACCATAAGGTTTATCATCCACTTTTCGGTGCTTATCGTGGGCAAAATCGCGCAAATCAATGAGATTAATCGTGCAAGCGCCCTTACGGACCGCTCGCGCGACTATACTCTCATTCAAGAAGCCCGCGAACATTCGCGGCTGAACACTTATGATATCAACCCTCATTTTCAGCGAATATTATATCATATTTTCCCCCACGCGTGTGGAGAATTGAGAATGCAAACAATGCTCTCAAAATTCAATTCTTCAACTTCAAGAAGGTCGCGCCGTGCCTTCAAGAAGGTCACGCCCTCCTTTGAGGAAGAAAAAGTGTGCCCACACTTTTGCTAAACCGTGGGCACGCTTTTTCTTCCTCTTGCCTAGGCGCGCCCTTTCTCAAACCGAGATATGACCTTTTATAAACTGCGATGAGCGCCAAAGGACTGCGCTAACGCTTCGCCTTATTGCTTCACATTCAACGCTTAAGCTCTTACTGCTCCTCTGTGACTCTGTGTTAAAAATATACCGCACCCTCAATCTAAAACTCTCTGCGTTCTCTGCGCCCTGGCGTGAGATAAAACAAAACTCTACCCCCTACACGCGGGGCGCGGAATGTGGTAT
>CAVLAC010000092.1:0-8334 GCA_963661055.1 bacterium
AACTGCCGCGCCGCCGTGTTGGATGAGGGCGGACATTTCGGCGATGAGGTCACTGACATTAACAGGACGGACGATGCGTTGTCGCTCAAAGCCCATCACAAAGATTGCGGGCAAGGGACGCGCGGGGCAGACATGTTCGCACGCGCCACATCCGATGCAGAGGTCTTTGTTAATGACAGGGATATTATCTACGAGCGTAATTGCCTTCACGGGACACTTGCGCTGACAGGCGGTGCAGGGAACTTGTTCCGTCGTGCGCAAGCAGCGGTCTTTCTTCCAAATGGCGTGTCCCATATGGATGTCGCGCCGCGAGGTATGGTCGAGCTTGCGCAGGGCTTTCGCAGGACACGCCGCCGCGCACTTTTGGTTGCACGCGAGACGGCAATGGCTTTTCTGGAAGTCCATTTGGGGCTGTCCGAAGGTTTTGAGTGCGGTAGAAGGCACAAGACACTTCTCGGGGCACGCGGCGATACAGGCTCCGCAACCGACGCAGAGGCGATTGAAGAGCGGACGGTCAACCGCACCTGGCGGTAGAACTTCCGCTCGTCGCGAGGGGACGCCTGGTAGCGAGATGGGCGCATAGCCGCCGTCAGTCGTCTTTTCGGCGAGTTGGGTGGCGGCGAGGAGGCTGAAGCCCGCGAGGGTTTCGCGGCGGGTCACGCCATTCTCGGGTGTGGCTTGGGGCGCAGATTTCTTTTGAGGGAAGCACTTACGGCAATTGCCACAACCCGCCTTGAGATTGATTTTATGTGGGAAGCGTGCGTGAGGTGCAAGCAGGTTGAAGAGTGTCCCTGCGGGGCACACCCAATTGCACCAGAAGCGTCCCGAACCCAGCGCGGCAGATACGAGCACAAGTGCCGCGAGGATTATGCCTGGCACAAAGCCAATGAGCGCCTTGCCGAGAATCGAGTAGGGTGTGAGTGCCCAGCCGAGTGCGCCAAAGCCAAAGGCGATGAGAAGTGCCGCGAGAGTAAAGATTGTCCAACGGCAAATGCGCTGGGCTTTTGTCTCGGGCAATCGCGAGCAAACGCGGCGGACGTGGTTCTTCGGATGGCAGATGAAGTTGACCGTACTCTGCAAAATGCCGAGCGGACACACCCAGCCGCAAAAGAAGCGTCCGATAACTGCCGCGAGCAGGAGGACGACGAGGAAGGTGAGCGTCGGCACAGGTTGGATGATGAGTGCCTTCGCTGTGGGCAAACCGTAAAACGCCCCACACACCACCGCAAGCGACAAGAGCGCAACTAGGCGCAGTAGAAGTTTTTTCATTTGGAGACCTCCTGGTTTTTGAGGGTGTCGATCCATTCGTCGATGGACGCGATTTCGTGCGGAATATTGATGGACTGCGGGCAGTGCGGCGCACAGCGTCCGCACCCTGTACAGTGATCGGCGCGGCGCAATTCCTCGGGCACTGCTTTCGCATACGCTTTGAGCACTTCCTTGGCGCTCGGCGGAGTCTTTGCCGTGAGAATCGAGTTCCTGAACTGCAAAAGCGCGACAATGTCGAGTCCGTACGGACACGGCATACAGTAGTTGCAACTGTTGCAGGGAATCGTATTTAGGGAGAGCATCCGTTGTGCCGCGCGCTCGAGTGCCGCGAGTTCCGCCTCGGAGCAGCGCTTGAGCGGAGAGAATGTGGCGAGATTCTCCTCGATGTGTTCCGTCCGCGTCATTCCTGAGAGAACGGTCATCACATTCGGGAAGGTGCCACAGAAACGGAGCGCCCACTTGGCGAGTGTCGCCTCGGGGTCAAGCGGGGTCAGTTCCTGTGCGAGGGCGTAGTTGTAGCGCGCGAGGCGTCCGCCCAAGAGCGGTTCCATAATGACGACAGGAATCTTGAGCTTCGTGAGTGTCTCATAGAGATACTTCGCGTTGAGATTGCGTTCGTTTATCTCCTTGGCGTGAAGCCAGTCGATGTAGTTCATCTGAATTTGCACGAAGTCCCACTTGTACTTATCGTGATGTTCAATGCACCAGTCAAACGCCTTCGGGTCGCCGTGATAAGAAAAGCCCAGATTCTTGATGCGTCCCTGCGTACGCAATTCGGCACACCAATCTGCCGCGCCATTCTCAATGTAGCGTTTGGAGAAGGTCGCGAAGCCTCCGTTGCCCACGGAATGTAGCAGATAGTTGTCGATGTAGTCCGTTTGCAGGAACTTGAGCGAGTTCTCGAACATCTTCTTGCATTCGGCGAGCGGATACTGTTGAGGGGCGAAGTTGGAAAGCTTTGTGGCGATGAGGTAGTCCTTGCGGTCGTAGCCACTCGCCTTGAGTGCCTTGCCGAGCGTAGCTTCGGAGTCTCCGCGACAGTAAGCGGGCGAGGTGTCGAAGTAGGTAACCCCACCATCGAGGAGCATCTTAATCTGGCGATTGATGAGCTCTTGGTCGATGGCGGAATTGGTGTATCCTTCCTTGACCCAGTTGTTGGCGTGTCCGCCGTCCGTCGTCGGCAGGCGCATCGCGCCATAGCCGAGTAAAGATATTTTTACCTTATCTTGTGCGAAATGTGTCGTCATAGGCATTCCTTTGTTTAGGATACAATCTTTTTGCCGAGTTCAAAAGCCTTTTTCATAAACTTGGTGGACTTGACCGCACCCTGTTCGTAGACTTCGGTGGCAAGGACGCTTCCTGCGATACGCGCACCGTCAAAGCAGTCCATATAGCCCTGAACTGCCGCGAGCACATTGTCGAAGGAGGCGTTCTCCGCCATCGTGGCAACGACATAGTAGGGCTTGCCCTTCGGCTCGGGCCAAAATTGGACGGAGCGGTCAAGAATCGCCTTCAGTTGTGCACAAATCGTGAAGTAGTAGACGGGCGTACCGAAAACGACGGCATCCGCCTCACAAATAGCGCGGCAAATGTCGTTTGTATCATCTTTCTGGACGCAGTGGTGCAACTTTTGGCAGGCGTAGCACCCTGTGCAGAAGTTAATCTTCTTACCGAGAAGACGCACGAGTTGCGCCTCGCCTCCCGCCGCGTACACGCCTTTGGCGACCTCCTCGCAGAGGGCATGCGAATTCGAGTTCGGCCTCAGCGACGACGATATAATCAATACTTTCTTCTTGCTCATAATCATATTCCTTTCTTTAGATTTATCGGATGAAGTTCATTTTTGCCCACGGTTGTTCGGGGACGGGGACATCCTTGTTGAGATTCTTCGCCATCCACGCAAGGTTGTGCCCGAGGAGGCGCATTGTTTGCAGACCTTCCGTGTCTTGCATGACCTCTTCAGGCGCGGCACCATAGGCGATATTCCAGTATTGCGAACCTGCGACGGGCATTCCAAGGATGCCAAAGAACATATTGAGAGTCTGAAATGCCGCGCTCGCGCCGCCGCGCCGACAGACGGCAACGGAGGCACCTGGCTTGCCACGAAGGCGTCCGTTTGCCGCGTAGAAGACGCGCTGCATTACTGCGAGCAGTGCGCCGTTCGGCTGGGCATAGTAGACGGGCGAACCGAGGACAAGCGCATCTGCCGCGAGGGCTTTTTGGAGAATCTCGTTCGCGATGTCATCCTCGAAGACGCAGCGACCTAGCTCGAGGCATTTTCGACATGCGATACAGCCGCGCACGGGCTTTACCCCAATCTGCACGATTTCGGTCTCCAGACCATCCGCCTGAATGGTGGATGCGACTTCCTCCAGCGCCCGTGCCGTGTTGCCGTGTGCGTGTGGACTTCCATTAATAAGCAGAGCTTTCATTGTTTACTCCTTTGTGGCTTGGGCGTAGTCCCCGTTTGAGACGGGTTCGAGCCAAGTGGTTTTATTGGTGTCGGGATGACAGGTAATGGCGAGGTGGGCGAACCATGTCGCAGGCCCTGCCCCGTGCCAATGCTCGACATCGCTCGGAATCTCGATGACAGTGCCAGGCACCATCTTTACAGCCTTTTTGCCGCGTGCCTGATACCAGCCTTCGCCGCCCACGCAAATGAGGATTTGTCCGCCCGTGTGCGAGTGCCAGTTATTGCGGCAACCAGGCTCAAAGGTTACATTGCTAATTGGCACACCCGTCTCTTTCGCATTTTTCGTGAGCGCGGCAAGATAACTCTGCCCCGAGAAATACTGTTGATAACGAGTATTGGGTGCACCCGCAGGGAAGGGGCTGACATCGTCCATCGAGGTGACGGACGCGAGAATTGCCGCGATGTCTTCTTCGAATATGCCATTGTGCTTGGCGATGGCGATGTGGGAGGTAAGTTGCGGTTTTACATTGCCAAATGCCGCGAGTGCGGCAACGGTGACGATTTCGCGTGTGCGCCAATCGAGTGCGTCGCGTCCGAAGATGTCCCCAAAGAGATGTGCTTTCAAGTAGTCATCAATGGCGGGGCACCAGTCGAAGAGCGCACCCTTTACTTCGCGTCCACAAAGCTTTGTCTGATTTGCCGCGCCGCGCACGAGCGAATTGCCATCAGGGCGGGACGGATTATACGCCGCCTTGCCCTTGTCGCTTTCGGGGGCAACTTTGTGGAGCAGGGAAAGCGCATTGAGTGCCTTGGGGAATCCACAGTAGGCGTAGAGTTGAGTCGCGGCTTCCTTGAGTTCCGTCGTTGTCCAGCCTGCGCCGTACGCCATCGCGTATGCACCCTCAAGCTTGACCATATCGCCCCGCGCAATGCATGCGGCGGCATAACTAAGCGTCCGTTCCTTTTCCGTTAGTGCCATAACACTCCCTCCTATGAGAATAATGCAGATTATAATAAGCTTTTTCATATGAATCTTGTAAATCCTGTTAATCCTGTCTCAAAAACTACCCCTCCACTACCAACCTATCCGTAATGAAGGCTTTAAGTCCAAGCCCCATTTTGATGGTTGCGCCGAAGAAGGCTTTGGGGGGCAACACATTCGCGCCTTCAACGAGCGCGGCAAAGTCGCGTCCGCAATTCTGTATTCCGCCGCCTCCGTGGGTTTGGAAGAGGCAGACCGCCTTCGTCTTCAAAAGTGCCGCGTTTTCGCTCACCCAAGTCCTTACAGGCGGAGCCATAGTGCCCCACCAATTGGGCGTGCCCACCAAAACGACATCATAAGCGGTGAGGTCGAGTCCGTCAATCTTCTGAATCGGACGCAGTGTGCCCGCGCGGCACTCGGGTTTCGCCTCATCACAGCAGTCGCCATAATCGGGTGCATAGGGCTTGGCAGGCTTGATTTCTACGAGCCGCGCACCCCCACACGTCTTCGCGAATGTCTCAGCCGCGTAGCGCGTATTGCCGCTCCGTGAGAAATAAATGACGAGAATCTTATCTTTCTTGACTTTTATTGGCATATTACCTCCTTGATTAGTGCCTTCAGGCTTTGCACAGGCGGGCAAGAGCAGACTCGTCGCCACGAATGCGGTTGAACTCTTGATGAACTCTTTACGATTCATTTCTCGTTCCTTTCCTTACTTAGTCACGGAAATCGGTGATATCCGTGCACTCCTTTTTGACATACGGACGCAGCAGGCGGATGAGTTCCGCCGCGGCAGGAGCGAGTTCCACGCCTTCCTTCCACGCCACATAGACCTCGCTGTAAAGCTCGGGCTCGCACGGACGGAACACGAGCTTCTTTTGGAGCATCTCGGGGATGAGTCCGTCAATCGTAAGTGCCGCGCCCACACCTTCCGCCACAGCAAATGCCGCGTTATAGAGCAGGTTGAAAGTGCCGACGACATTGAGCTTCGAGTATTCATATCCCGCCCAACCCGTGAGCTCGGCGGACATCCGAATGCGGCGCGGCACAAGAAGGGGTCTCCCCAATAGGTCATTTGGTGTAATGGACTTCTTTTTCGCGAGGGGGTCGTCTTTGCGTAGGATAAGCCCGAAGGAATGGTAGACACCCAAAGAGAGCACGTCACATCCGTCGAGGCGGTCAGGTCCCATAAGAACGGCAATGTCGAGCGTGCCATGCTGAACTTGGCTCGCGAGATCTTCGGCGTTGCCCGAGGTGAGCCGAAATGAGACGGCGGGATTTGCCGCCTGCAAATCACGAATGGCCTTTGCCACGAGGGAGAAGCCGAAGGTCTCTGCCGCTCCAATGGTGATGCGTCCCGAGAGCTTAGACTTTCCGCACGAGATTTCGCGCGTCGTGCAGGTGACGAGGGAAAGTATCTCGTCCGCTCGCTTACGGAACACTTCGCCTTTTTCGGTGAGCGTAATGCCGCGTCCGCCACGGGCGATGAGTTGTTGCCCGAGGCACGCCTCGAGTTCGCCGAGCTGTTTCGAGAGCGCGGGCTGACTTACGCCGAGCTTTTTTGCCGCGCGGGAGATGTTCCCTTCGCGGGCGATGGCCGCAAAATATCTGATATGCCGTAATTCCATGGTTAATAGTATACCATTTTTTGTTCATAACCGTCAAGCATACTTTTCACTGAGTCATAACTAGGTAGAATAGTGGTAGGGCGGGCAGTCCCTTGCCCGCCGCGTACACAAGATTATGGGCGGCTTGCCGCCCACCTCTACCAATCGGCGGGGAAATATGGTATAATAGGGGTGTGAAAGTTGAGAGAATATCGTATGTTTTGCGGCGAACTCCAAGCATACACGCTTGGAGGGCTACTAGAATCTCTCATAAAGTAGCCGAGAAGAACGGGGCGAGAGGCTAAGGACTATGGGACGAGAAGCGCAGGAGAACGGGTTCCGTCAAGGAGGGCAACGGGAAACCATCGTGATGCTTTTGTAAAACCATCGCGTTGCTTTTGCAAAACCATCACGATGCTTTTCTAGAACCATCGTGATGCTTTTCCGAAACCATCGTGATGGTTTCCCGTAGAGAAGCAGAGGCGAGCCCGTTCTGAAGCGCAGGGCTCACCCATAGAGTTGCTGGTGGGGGCGCCGTTATTTGACGCAAAGTTCGCAAGGTTATCAACATTCTTTTGCCATAGGGTCAGACCCCATGGCAAATCAAAACCAAGGCTAGTGGCACTAATATTTGGCACTAAAAGCGAGCCAAATGGCACTAAAACCAAGGCTAAGTGGCACTAATAGCAAGCTATGTGGCACTAAAGTTGGCACTAAAATCAAGGCTGGTGGCACTAATATTTGGCACTAATACAAAGTAAATGGCACTAAAATAGAGCTGTTTGGCACTAAAAGTGGCACTAATAATAAACCTCATAGGCAAGTGTCTCACTTTTAGCTAAAAGTGAGACACTTGAAGAGTGATGGGTGAACGGAGGCAAAACTTGTAGGTGTAATGTTCTCTGCGTGAGATAATAACCCCCAAAAATGCTACTACCAACTCGGGTAATTGACGGGGGGGGGGGGGGGGGTATATGATATAATATGTAGCTAATAAATGGCTGTAAAAGGCTGTTTGGGTAGGGGGCGGAGTCCCTTCCGCCCCGCTGGTAGGGGCACGCGTTCCTGCGTGCCCGCAAAGAAGAAAAGAGAAAAGAAGTATGAAAGAGCAGATAAAGAAAGTCGTTTTCGTGGCACTTGTCGCGGCAGTTAGCATTGCCGCGAGGGCGGAGATTTTGTATTGGACGGCTTCGGGGATTAAGTCTTCCTCTGCTACAGCGGCAGGGGATAAAACTTATCTCGCTTACATCTTTGCGGATACGGACAGTGGTCCAAATGACGCGAATATGTTTAAGAACAATTCACGAGTATCGAGAGATACGATTAAGGGAATGCTAGCAAATAAGCAGGATGTTACGACATATGCTTTGAAGAATGCCACGGTAGGCTCTGATGGCGGTACTCCTTATTCCGATACTAAAGGGCGGCTTAATAGTTACGATTCAAACTCAGACACCGCATATTATAGCAATGAAGTTGTCGGATGGATTGGGAAAGGTGGTAGTGTTGATCTCTTTGCCGTTATTCTTGATGCAACGAGTTGGGATTCCGCAAGTAATTATATGTTCCTTGAGACTTCTTCTGAGGGTACCATCTCGACGACAAGTAATAATAGTGGTACTGGGACTTTTAATTTTGGCTCGCAAGCGAATAATTCTTGGTATGCGATTGGGACGGCAATCCCTGAGCCGACGAGTGGGCTTCTTTTGGTGCTCGGTATGGCAACGCTCGCCCTCAAGCGCCGCCGCGTGTAAATGGCTCGGCTAGATTAGATAAGGCTCGTCCGTCTCGGTCGAGCCTTTCTTGTTTTTGGGGCGATTTGTATATAAACTCCGAGGAGCGGCAAAGGGCTACGCTAACGCTTCGCCAGACAGCTTCGCATTGAGCGCTCATATATTTTAGCTTGTCTTGTTTTGTGCCTGACAACATGCGGCACGGCGGGCGGCAACCGTGCTAACCCACCCTGATGCGGGCGTCTTGCTTGTCCACGCCCCGCTCGACAATCATTAGATTGCCGTCGGGGGCGTGTCCTGCGCAATCCGCCGCGCCTGAGGGCGGGCGCT
>CAVLAC010000093.1:0-7932 GCA_963661055.1 bacterium
GCGGCGAAACGACGGGGCTTTTCCAGTTTGAATCGGACGGAATGAAGAAGTGGCTGATGGCGCTTCAGCCCGAGCGGCTGACGGACCTCGTCGCTATGAACGCGCTGTATCGTCCAGGCCCGATGGAGTATATTCCGCAATTCGTGCGCCGCAAGCAGGGGACAGAGCCGATTACCTACGACCATCCCTTGATGGAGAAGAATCTGAAGGATACCTACGGCATTACCGTCTATCAGGAACAGGTGATGTTACTCTCACGGTGCTTGGCGGGCTTTTCGCGCGGCGATTCGGATAAGCTTCGTAAGGCGATGGGCAAGAAACTCCTTGATATTATGGCGGAACTTAAGGAGAAGTTCATTAAGGGATGTCTCAAGAACCCTGAGTTCCGTGTCGATAAGTGGAAAGATGAGGCTGAGGCGCGTAAGCTCATTGAGAAGATTTGGACGGACTGGGAAGCCTTCGCCTCGTATGCGTTTAATAAGTCGCACGCCGTCTGCTATGCGTGGGTTGCCTATCAGACGGGGTATCTCAAAGCTCACTATCCCGCCGAGTTTATGTGTGCTCAAATCTCGTCCGAAATCGGCAATTTCGATAAGTTGCCGGGCTTCGTCGCTGAGGCACAGGAAATCGGGCTCGAACTTAAGCTTCCTGATGTCAACGAATCGGGACCACGCTTTGTGCCGACACCCGACGCGAAGGGCATCCGTTATGGTCTAGGCGGAATCAAGGGCGTGGGCGAACTTGCCGCGCAGGCGATTGTGGCGGAACGCGAGAAGAATGGTCCGTATAAGGGCTTCCTCGACTTCTGCGTTCGTCTTGCCGCAGCGAATGTGGTGAATAAGCGCGTTTTGGAGAATCTGACGCGGGTCGGGGCATTTGCGACCCTCGAACCGAATCGCCGCAAGCTCTTTGAGAATATTCCTTTTGCCCTTAAGAAGGCGCAGCAGAAGCAAAAGGAGGACGCGAGTGCCCAAACCAACTTCTTCGATATGCTTGCGAACGGAAGTGACGCGGAAACGAGTGATAAACAGCTCGTTGATATGCCGCCGTTTACGCCAGTCGAGGACTTGAACAACGAACGTGATATGCTCGGGGTCTATATCTCGGGGCATCCCCTGCAGAATTGCCGTCGCCTGATTTCGCAGGTGAGCACCGTCCGCCTCGGTACGCTAAATAATAAAGAAGAAGCGGACGCTCTGTTGCTCGCTCAGCCGAAAGACGCTTATATCGTCCGTACCCACCCGAAGCTAAAAGAAGAAGCCGCACTACGGCGACTCGAGGTGCGGCTCGTTTGCGAGCTTAAGGAGTGCCGCGTAATGAATCCGAAGCCGCGCCCCGATGGCACGGTCGGGGAGAAGTGGGCAATCCTTTCCTTTGATGATGGAACAGGCGAGATGGACGCCTTTTGCTTTGCCAAGGCGTGGAAGCAGTATGCCGAGGTCGAGGACGCGAAAGGGCAACTCGTGATGCTGACGGGCGAAGTCTCGCACCGCATTAACTATGAGAAGGATGACCGCATTACGAAAGAAAATCCTACGGTCGGTGACTTGAATATCACCGTGCGGGAGATTTATCGCGTGGAAGAAGCCTTGCCGCATATTTCGAAGGCGCTCCGCGTCGCCCTAGCCTATACGGATCCCGAGCTGAAGACAAAGGTGAAGACGATTATGGCCCTCGCGGCAAAGTATCCAGGCAAGTTGCCACTCGCGTTCACGCTCCGTTATGAAAATGGCGTCGAGGTAGATTTGGCGATGAAAGTTCCTGTTAAGGTCGCCCCCACGCTCGCCTTTCTGGCGGAGCTCGGGAAGATTGTGCCTCAGAAAGAAACGGACTTTGCGCCGTCCAACTCAATGCGCATTGTCCCGCCGCCGCCGCGTCCGTCATGGTAAAGCGCGTCTCGCGAATTCTGCGCTTGCTCTTTTGTTAAGATTTTGGTATAATTTATTGAGTTTTTTGAGCAAATAAGGTACTAACCGAATGGCGAAAGAAGAAGATCAGGCGATTGAGGTCACGGGCACCGTGACCAAGGTTCTGCCAGCTACTATGTATAAAGTGCAACTCGAAAATGGGCACGAGGTTCTCGCGCACATCTCGGGCAAAATGCGTAAATTCTTTATCAAAATTGCTATTGGCGATAAGGTCACAGTTGAGATCTCGCCATACGATTTGGGTAAGGGGCGTATTACTTATCGCCATAAAATCTGATTTCACAATCTAACAACTTTGTAATCTAAGGAGAATAAAATGTCAGGTCATAGCCACTGGGCGACTATTAAGCGCGCGAAAGGCGCGGCAGATGCGAAGAAGGGTAAAATCTTCTCGAAGCTGGGCAAGGAAATCACAATCGTCGTGAAGGCGAAGGGCAAGGATCCTGCGAACAATCCGACCCTGCGTACACTCATTGCGAAGGCGAAAGCCGCGCAGATGCCGAACGACAACATTGACCGCGCGATTAAGAAGGGCACGGGCGAACTCGAGTCCGCCGCGCTCGTCGATGCGCAATATGAGGGCATCAAGGGTGGTGTCGCGGTCGTCGTCACGGTCCTTACCGATAACAAGAACCGCGCGGCGGCGGAAGTCTCGAATGTCTTTAAGAAGAATGGTCTCGAACTCGCGAAGCCGGGTAGCGCCTCGCGTCTCTTTGACCGTCTCGGCCAGGTCATCATTCCTGCGGCGGAAGGTCTCACCGAAGATAAGGTGATGGAAGTTGCCCTCGAGGGTGGTGCGGAAGATGTCGTCTCTGAGGATGATGGCTTCACCGTTAAGTGCCAGCCGACCGATTTCACAGCCGTCCTCGAAGCAATTAAGACGGCGGGTATCGCGGTTGACGAAGAGAACTCCAACATTGGTCTTGTGCCGAATATGATGGCGCAGGTTACGGATGTTGCGCAGGCGAAGGCGATTAACAAGTTCGTCGATATGCTCGAAGACCTTGAGGATACACAGGATGTTTACACCAATATGGAAACATCCGACGAGGTTGATGCCGCGCTTGAAGCGGAAGGCTAAGAGCCTTGAAACTCGAACACATAGCGTTTGATGTTGCGGAACCCGAGAAACTCATCACCTGGTGGTGTGAGAATCTTGGGTTTCGTCGCTCAACGCCCGGTTCCGCGTTTATAATGGATGATTCGGGCACGGCGGGAATCGAGATTTACCGCACGGGTGAAACGCCTGCCGCGCCTGATTATCGTAAGCTCAACGCGATGACAATGCATATCGCGCTCGTGTCAAACGATGTTAAGGCGGATGCCGAGCGGCTCGTCGCCGCGGGTGGCACGCTCGAGAAGTTGACACTCGAAAATCCCGACTTCCATATGGCAATCGTGCGCGATCCGTGGGGAGTCGCTATACAGCTGTGCAAGAGGGCAAAGTCCATCTTCCTCTGAATGTCGTCTCAAAGCGCATCCATTTGATCGGAATCGGCGGGGTCGGCATGGCGGGCCTCGCCGTTCTGTTAAAGAACCTTGGTGCGAAAGTTGACGGATGCGATAAGTATGCCTCGCCGCGTACCCAGTGGCTTGAACAGCAAGGTATCCCCGTCGCGATTGGGCATAGCCCCGAGCATGTAAAGAACTGCGACTATACAATTGTCACACCCGCCGTTCATCCCGACAACCCCGAGTTCAGTGCCGCGTCCAATGTTCTTTATCGTGGCGATGTCCTCGCAGGAATATCGAGTTTGCGCGAAACTATTGCCGTTTGTGGCTCCCACGGTAAGACAACGACGGCAACCTTTACAGCAAAACTCCTGCGGGCACTCGGCGAAGACCCCGCGTGGGCAATCGGAGGCGAAACGGGCGACTTTCCTGTCGCGGGAGTCGGTAACGGACCCCTCGTCGTGGAAGCGGACGAATCAGATGGCACTCTCGCCCACTATCGCGCGGCACTTCTCGTGGTGACGAATTGCGAATATGACCACCCCGACCATTTTAAGACACGCGCGGACTATGAGGCGTGCTTTAATGCGGCGCGGGTTCGCGCGAAAGAAGTAATTGAAGTCACGGAACTCTCTCCGCTTCCTGACCGCCCCGAATTTGCCGCGCTCGCCCCTCATAATCGTCTAAATGCTCGCGCGGCAATGGAAGTCGCCCTTAGGCGCGGCTATCCCGAAGCGAAAATTATTAAGGCACTCGCCTCTATCGTCCAAGAGCTTCCCGACCGCCGCTTTCAGCTTGTTGCGCCGCGTGTTTATACGGACTACGCGCATCATCCGACGGAGATGGCGTGCGCGATTGGGATGGCACGCAAACTTTGCGCGGGGCGCTTGCGCGTCCTCTTTCAGCCTCATCGCTATTCGCGTACAAAAGCCTTGTTGAAGGACTTCCCTATCGCATTCGAGGGTGCGGACGAGGTAGTGCTGTGCCCGACTTACGCGGCATTTGAAGAGCCGATTCTAGGTGGCGACACAGCCGACCTATATGCCGCGTGCCGTGCGAAGGGCAATGCCACTTATTATCTCGCGCGTTCTTGTGAAGAGGCGTGGGAGCACGCTTTCTTAGAATCTACCCCAGATGATATTACACTTCTCCTCGGTGCGGGTGACATTATTAACCTCGTGCCGCGTATAAAGTCCTATTGCGCGGCAGGCAAGAAGGTGACGGAACGCATTCCTTTGCGAAATCTTTCCTTCTTTAAAACGGGTGGCTACTCAGTAGGCGGTGGAGCGCGGCACATTGTCGGGATGGGTTCCAATCTTTGGATTAGCGACCTCACGACACGCGATACTTATGCGAAAGCAACAGGCATCGCGGCACAACCTGGCGCGACATTGCATATCGCTTGGATGGTGGGTGTGCCTGGTACAATTGGCGGATGGGTTAAGATGAATGCGGGGGCGTTCGGACACTCCGTCAGCGAACTTATCCGCCGCGTGCGGGTGGATGGCAAGTGGCATGACGCGGCAGATTGTGGCTTTGGCTACCGCACAAGTTCCATTACAGGCGAAATTGAGGATGTCGAGTGGGATGCGGAAGCTCTTGCCGCCGCACGGAATGAAAATGCGGCAGATTACCTCGCCAGGCGCAAGAAGTTCCCACCTCGCTGTTGCGGAAGTGTCTTTAAGAATCCGCCAAATGACTTTGCGGGGCGCTTATTGGAGGCGGCGGGCGTGAAGGGGCTTCGCATAGGCGGCGCGTATGTCTGGGAGTCTCACGCTAATGTCATTGCGGCAAAGGACGGCGCGACTTCGAGTGATGTTCTTGCTCTCGCACGGATTATGCAAGAGCGCGTGAAGTTTCAATTTGGCATCGAACTTGAACCTGAAATACGAGGGCTGAGCGTACGATGAAATGGCATATTTACCATAAGGATGTGACGCGCTCCACAAATCTTGATGCACGCGGCGGCAAGTCCGGCGATGTCTTTACAGCGGATGCCCAACTCGCTGGACGCGGCAGATTGAACCATCCGTGGCACTCAGGTGAAGGCGAGAATCTTGCGCTTTCTGCCGTCTTGGATGTCGCGAATTGCGAGCCCGAAGTTGTCGCGACGATTCCCCTTGTGGTGGGGCTTGCCGTGGCGCAGGCGATAGAGACGCTCCTTAGCCGCTTTCGCGTTGGTATTAAGTGGCCAAATGATATTCTTGTAAACGGACGCAAGCTTGCGGGTATACTCTGTGAACGGCACGGCGACCGCGTCATTGCGGGAATTGGCGTTAATGTAAAGGCGAGGAGCTTCCCTAAAGAATTTGCCGCGAAAGCAACTTCGCTTGCTCAGGAAGGCGCGAAAGGTGTGAGCGTCCCTAGTGTGCGTGACGAGATTTTGGCGCAACTCGCGCGGCTCTATACGCTTTGGCGGGAGAAGGGGTTTGCCCCGATTTACCCTGAAATTGCCGCGCGGGATATCCTAAAAGGCAAGTTTGTAGAAGTCGCTCAGGGCGACAATGACGCGCAAACGGTCCACGGACTCTGTGGTGGCATAGCCGCGAATGGCTCCTTGAATGTGGCAGGCGAGGAGATTTATGCGGGCGAAGCCCATATTCTTACTGTCGCGAACGAAGTGGTTTAGGATTTACTATGATTTCACTTGGCATTCTTTCTTGGCACGCACATGAGACGCTGGCGCGTACTCTCACCTCCTACGCACCGCTTTTGCCGCTCGTAGATGAGCGCGTCATTTGGTTTAATGCAATCTCCGATGAAGACCGTGCCCTCGCGGCGAAGTTTGGCTTTGAAGCACGCGGCACAGCCGAAAATCTCGGTATCTTTGGCGGAACTAAGGCGCTTTTAGACTCGCTCTCAGGCGACATTGTAATAAATTGCCAGAATGACAACCCACTTTGCGTGGACGCAACAACACTTGCCGCGCGGCTTCAAGAAGCTACGATTGCACTTCGTTCGGGCGAAGTTCAGTGGGTGCGGCTACGGAATCGCTTTGAGCCTGGCTTTTCAGATGGCCCCAAGTTCCTGCGCTACTGGGGCGAGGGCGCGGCGTGTAGGGTGCGTCGCCTATTGCGTCCCGCTAAGGCGGCACGACTTCGCGGACGCGCCGTGGATGTCTTTGAGAATCCCGCCGAACGCTTCCCGCGTATCTTTCGTAAGGAAGGCTCACTTTTTGTCTCCTCTTCGGCTTATATTGATTACACGGACCAGCCATTTGCCGCGACGCGTTCGTTTATCGAGAAGGTCTTCGCGTGGGCTGACGCACACAAAGAATCGTCACGTAAGATGAACGGACACTATGCGCCCGAGATTATCCTCAATCGTAGCGGATGGTGGCGTAGCGCGGCATTTCCTGTCGCGGTTTCGGAAGGCATTTTCGCCCACGCCCGTTATGATGATTCATTTCGGGCGAACAATAAGGCGTTTAATCCCGCGCTTGTTGAGGCTTAGTTCTCGGCGGATTCCTTTTCGCAGATTCTCACGCTCGCCATAGCGTCCTTGGCGTAGTAGTCCGCGCCAATTTCGTTCGCGTAATCTTGCGTAATGACGGCTCCACCGACGAAGGTTTTCACGGGTAAATGCGCGGCTTTCAATTGCTTTATGGTCTCTGCCATCGCACCTGCCGTCGTCGTCATAAGTGCGGAAAGCCCGACGAGCCGTGCACCCGATTTTGCCGCCGCCTCCACGATGGTCTCAGGCGCGACATCGCGTCCGAGGTCAATGACCCGAAAGCCATAGTTCTCGAGAAGGGCACGGACGATGTTCTTGCCAATATCGTGAATGTCGCCTTTAACCGTGGCAATGACGACAGGCGCACCGCCGCGCGTGGTGGCAGTCCCACTTTTCGCAAGTGCCGCGCGGATAACCTCAAATGCCGCGCCTGCCGCATCCGCGCTCATCAGGAGTTGCGGAAGAAAGAGCGTGCCTTTTTCAAAGCCTTTGCCGACGACCTCGAGCGCAGGGACAATTTCTTCTTGGATAATAGCCATTGCGTCCCTGCCATTGGCAATAGCCGCAGAGGTGAGACTACGCGCATCTTCCTTGAGTCCCTGCCGAATCGCGGCATTTATGGTCGCCTCAGCTGTCGCGGGTGCGACCGTTGGCGCGGCACTTTCCGCTTCCGCCGCGCATTTGGCAATCCACCGTAAGCAATTTGGGTCGCGGGCAAGCAATACATCAAAGGCGGCGGGGTCATCCGTCTCTTTAATTACGCCTGGATTCGCAATGGCGGCGGAAAGTCCCGCCTTTTTAGCGAGCGTATACATCGCGTTATTGAGCGCGGGACGATTCGGGAGCCCAAAGCTCACATTTGAGACACCGAGGACCGTATTTACGCCCAGTTCATCCGTCAAGCGCTTCACGGTTTCAAGTGTCGTCTTCGCGGCATTGCCGTCCGCGCTAACCGCGAGGACGAGCGCGTCAAAGGCGAAGTCTTCTTTTGTGAAGCCGTACTTCGCGCCTTCCACGAGAATGCGCCGGGCAATGTCGAGGCGTCCGTCACTCGTCTCAGGAATGCCTTTTTCGTCCAAACAGAGGGCGACAATGACTC
>CAVLAC010000094.1:0-7881 GCA_963661055.1 bacterium
CTAGGTGTTCCGTCACTGTGTCCAAGGCACTCGTTGCCTCATCGAGGATGAGAATAGGCGGATTCTTCAGGATGGCGCGGGCAATGGCAATACGCTGGCGCTCGCCACCCGAGAGAGCAAAGCCCTTCTCGCCCACATTGCGGTCATAGCCCTCGGGCTGGGACATAATAAACTCGTGGGCATTGGCGAGTTTTGCCGCGGCGACGACCTGCTCGTGGGTGGCTTGGGGCGATCCATAACGGATATTGAACTCAATCGACTCATTAAAGAGGATTGTTTCTTGCTGAACCGAGCCAATTAAGTCCCGAAGGTTCGAAATTGCCAAGTCCCGAAGGTCAATGCCGTCCATCGTAATGCGCCCTTCACGCGGATCAAAGAAGCGCGCGAGAAGTCCGCTCATTGTGGATTTGCCCGAGCCCGTAGACCCGACGACCGCCACCACTTTGCCGCGCGGAATCGTAAAGGTGGCGTGACTAACCGCATCCTGCACCGCCGTTTCGTACTTGAAGGACACGTCCTCAAAGGCAATTTCCTTATCAAAGGAGGTCTTTTGGACGGGATTCGCCGCCTGCGGGAGCTCCATATGCACATCGAGGAGCGAATAAATACGCGCCAAACTCGCCGTGCCCGTCTCGATTTGCACCTGCAAACTCGCGACCTGCTTCAAGGGCTTATAGATGATGAGCAAGGGGGCGAGCATGGGGACGACCATCGCGAGCGAAACATGCGCCACAAAGCAATAAACGACGAAAATGCAGATGAGGAAGATTCCGACAGTTTCCACGGTGGGTCCCACGAGGAGTCCAACACGCACCGCCCGCAAGGTCGTCTTCAGGAGGTTGCGGTTGACGGTTTCGTAGTTCTTGTTCTCAAAATCTTCCGTATTATACGCCTTAATGACGCGAATGCAGGTCAGAAGTTCGTGGATCTTTGACCCGACGACTGAGCCGCGCTCCATAGATTTCTTCGACCACTTACGGATTTTCTTGCCAATGAAGATGACTGGCAGCATAAACATCGGGAAGCCAATCACAATAAGCGCGAGTGTCGCGAGCATATGGTTCACTACGGCAAAGTAGATGACGAAGGCGACGGAGACCAATATTTCGAACGGAGCCCGCGCCAATTGGGCGAGCGTCACCTGAATAATCTGCTGGACTTGCGCGGGGTCTCCCGTCGCACGCGACATCAGCATACCAACATCGATTCGCCCAAAAAACTGCAGGGACTGCTTTTGGATGTGCTCAAGGAGGTCAATACGAATATCCGCGACGACCTTTGAGCCCGCCCAAGTAAGGCAATATTGATTCAGGAATACGAGCCCTAGACGAACTAGTGCCACAATAGGGATAACGATAATCGCGAGAAATGCGAGGGCACCTCCAACCGAGCCATCATCGCTCGTGAGGGTAATCCCCACCTTCTTCGCGAGCTTCTCCACCTTCGGATACCACGAGGGCAAGTTGGTGTTCGGGGCTTTCATTCCCTTAGGGACAGCTAGCGGCGCGGCACTTGTGTCCTTAAGCGCGGCAGTTTCGGGGGTGGATTCCTCCGCGAATTCCGCCTTTACATCCTGAACAACGCTGACCTTCTCGAGCGCAGGTTGCACCGCCTGAAAAAGCGGAACAAGCGTGCCCGCCGTCAGCATACCACAGACAACACCGACGATTATTCGGAAGCGGTAGCGCTTAGCCGACTGCCAAAGTCGCCCATACGCCTCGCGTGCCGAATATTCGCGGTCAAAAAATTCCTTATGATACTCAATCATATGCTAATATTATACCAAATCCCGCGCCCTCCCGCCAGCACTTCTAGCAAAATTCACCAAAACGCGCTCTTCCTAAAGTCTAGTTGTTCTAGTGTTCTAGTCCAACTAGAAAGCTAGAAACCTCATAAGATTATTCCTCCAAGAATAATGTTTCGGCGCATAATCTTGGAGAGAAGCGCGGGGCACCTTAGGGACTAGGAGGCCAGCATCGAGAGGTGCGCACCAGAGGTATGCGCCCCTCCTAAGGGAGGCATACCGCCCCTGCGCACACCCCCTACCCACCCCTACGCATACCTCAGTGGCAAGCCCAAGGTCAACAAATGCCTTACACAAATAGGCATAGTTCTTTAACTACTACCTCACGAAATTGAAAACTTTTGGCTAAACCAAGAAAGTTCTCAATTTCGCCGGTACCGTCTTAGACAGGATTTAGAGCCCCAAATGTCTGGTGCACGGGCGGTAATGTCCGTGTAACTATCTCCCGCAGAGCCGCAGAGAGCGCAAAGATAGGCAGGCGGGCAGTCCCTTGTCCGCCGCGCTATTACTTTGTTACTTCGATAGTATAGAAGGCGCTAGTACCACCCTTTACCGTAATCTCAGGTTTCCAGACCTCGCCATCACCAACTTTGGAGGCACCTGTTGTATTGGCTCTCATTTCTTCAAGAGTCGCGCCCTCTTTCAAGCGATAAGTAAGCCCTTTTTGTGTGGGAGCCGTCGTGAACGAGGGTTCTGTAGTCGAAGAAAGGTCAATCTTAGCCCCCTTCTCCACATTAAACGGCTCTTTCACATACTCTTCCTTCACCGTCGCCGCACTTAAGTCAATAACACCATCAACCTCTTGCGGCATATCAAGGAAGCCCGTGATATCGTGTTCGCCGCGCATAACTTGAACTGCCGCGCCATTTGGCGTAACTTTCACCTCAGGTGAAACTTTAACCGTCACCTTCGCCGCATCAACCCCCTCAGGAATCTTCACGACGACATCACCTTCTTTACTCGGAGCAATAACAAACCCTGCTTCCGCGTCACCCGTTATGTTAGCACCTGCATCCCCCTCAATAGAAGGCTTGATGGGCGCGGCACTTCCCATCCAAGAAACTCCATTGACCCAAGCACAATCCTGATACCCAGCTCCTACCCAGTCATCTGTTGAATAAGTCCAGCGAATTGTATGCGCTCCAGAGGCTTCAAATGTGACAGCTACCTGTTGCCAATCTTCTTCGCCATCCAACCTTGCTTTTACTTCTCCGTCAGCAGTAAATGTGACGAGGTCATAAGTATACCGTTCGCGTGGGTCTGGCTGGCACGAAACCTTCCACCAGAAAGAAAGCGTTCCTGAGCCATAAACTGTAGCCTCTAACCATGAAGCCTGCTCCATATCAATTGTTCCGCTCTTTGCGGACACATCACCGACTTTAGCTGACGAATCCTCAATCGCCGCCCAGCACGCATCTCCTCCCGTTATAATATTAGCGAGTTTGGTCTCACTCAAAGCGGATTCCAATGTCAACGGCTCTGGCTCAACATAAGTAATTGTTGCCTCAATATAATCACTTTCTTTCTCACCCTTTACCGCTATTGCCGTAATTGCTGTAGTGCCTGTAATTTCAAACGACCCTTTATAAAGATTTGCCTCATCCTGATGCGGTGTGCGTCCATTTGTGGAATAGTATATCGCGGCACCCTCTGTTGCACACGAAATCGACACTGTACAACTTGCCGTCTTAAAGATTGCACCGTCTGCAGGCGTAACGACAGGATTTGCCACATCTTCCGCTTCCCAAACAGCGTAAAGCGTCACTATGCCACCTGCATTAGAAGTTAGATTCGACACCTTTGTTCCAGGGGCATAAACGACCGCACCGTCCTTTTCTGTCGCCCAGCCCTTAAAGATGTATCCCGGATAAACGAACGCATTTGTTGCAATTTCACTTTCCGCGTCATATGCACAGTCCGTAGCCGTTGTCTCACCTGAACCACCATTCGCGTTATAAACAATTTGATAACTATTAGCCTTCCAATTCGCCGAAATAATCTGCGCTCCTGTCATGCTCGCCGTAATCATTTCGGGAGTCCAGCCCGTAAAGGTATAACCCACAACCGCACCTGGCATAGCAAGCGCAAGGCTCTTACCTTCCTCATAACTCGTTGGATTTGAATTCGCCGCACCCTTTAGATTCGTATAAGTAATAGGCGAATAGACAATGGGCTTTTGTTTCATACTAGTTGCCGCATCCTTTGACTCGGTCGTGTCCGTAGTGCCAATTGCCTCAACCCAATAGAAGTAGGATTGCCCAACTTCTCCTGTCATATCAAGGTAGACGCAAGAACCGCCCGCCTCAAGTGTCACAAGTTCTTTTGTTGGGAACTCGTTAGTTGGGGCACGATAAATCTTATAAGATGTCGCCCAAGCAAGATTCTTCCATTGAAGTTTCACGCCATCCACAGAACTTTCAACTTTTGTAAACTCTGGCGTAAGTGCACCAAAGTGCGCCGTTACACTTTTTGCTACATCCGCTATAAGCGGCAACGGATTCTGCATCGTTTCGCCCGCGTCACCTGTCCAATAAAGGAATTCGTATCCCTCATTTGGAATTGCCTCAAGTGTAACTGCCTCGCCAAGCGTATACAAACCCGCACCAGAGACAGAACCGCCGCCTTCTACGGATACCGAGATAGCGACTTGCACTCGTGCCGCCTGAGTAAGTGTATAAGCCTCACCCGCAATAAGAATCTTACCTGTACGCGTCTTCCCTGTATCGTTATCGGTATAAGTAAAGCGCACCGTACCACTACCTGTGCCTGCATCATAGCCCGTGACAATCGTAATCCATGGCTCTGTCACTATCGCAGACCACACATCGTCAATGTTCGCCGAAACGCCAATTTCACCTGCTCCCGCATTGCCCGTAACCCACTCACCTTTCGGATCAATATCGAGATCATAAGAACGCTGTGTTATATAAACCGTTTTATCGCCTACTGTAATTGTACCAACACGCGGCGACCCATCGCCTGTATAAGGAGCAATAATATAATGTATTTCCGCATCACCCATCCCCGAATCATTCTGATAAATAACAATCCAAGTCGGGTCGGAAGATACCGCAGTCCACGCAACATTGCCATCAGGATGAATAGAGATTGATTCCATACCGCCATCCGTGCCGAAGAGCTTATTGTCGTATTCTACCTCAACACCACGTCCCTTCTGACTCACCTTAAAAGCCTTCTCTGCAATCTTGATCGTTGCCTCGCGTGCATAAACCGTTTCATTCGCAATGGTAGAAAGTGTCACTGTTCCTGGTCCAATACGATTTGCTGCTTCACCTATGGTCATCCAATCGGGCAAATCCACAACCGACCACTCCACAATGTCATTAACCGTCACTTCAACGGACACCGCCCCGCCCGCCGCATCAAACTCATAACCTGCCAACGAAAGAGCAGCTGTCGCGGCTGGTTGGATCACTGTGTGAATTTGCGGAAGCATTCCACTCGCCTCTTCAGGCGTAATCGTCACCTGTCCAATACGCTCGTAAAGCGTAGACTGCGGCGAGACCGAATAAGCAACATTCCCATTGCCCGCGCCAAGTAAAGAGTTCAAAGAAACCGTAATCCAATTCACTTCACTCGCCGCATTCCACGGCAAATCAGGGGTCGCTGCCACCGAGACGAGTCCATTCGCACCACTTACCGCCGCCGTTGTTTGCGCAGGCGAAATCGCGAACTCCAATGCCGTCCGTCCTTCTTGGGTTATCGTAAAGGTCTCTGTCCCAATCGTCACCGTGCCCATACGCGCCTTATAACTTGGATTCTCCGAAATCGCAACGGACACCGTATCTCCGCCTTGCCCTCTGCCAGCATCAACAACAGAAATCCAACTTGCATTTGGCGTTACGCTCCACGAAGTAATAGCCAACGCATTCACCTTAATCGGGATAACATGTGCATAATAAGCGCGAATGGCCTCATAAGCATCAAGTACCATACGGCTTCCATATTGGAATATGGTTATCGTATTGCCTCCTACCGTTATCGTCCCCGATCGCGTCGAGATTTCATACCACGGCGCTACCTGATAGGTGACTTCTGTAGGGCCTGTTCCACTAGTTGGAGAGACTGATATCCAATCGCAATTTGAACGAGCCTTCCACGAAGAACGCATATCCGTAGGAGAGACAATCACCGTCCCCGTACCGCCGTCTCGTTCTATCTCAACATTTGTTTTATCAACCTTACCTCCAAGCCCCTTCTGGCGAATAGTATGTGTGTAACCCGCAACATAGACATAACCAACGCGATCCTCAACATCTGCATTTGCCCCCACCGTATAAGCAACAGGATATCCAGCAGAACCACTCGTACTAGTGAGTGAGATCCAATCATCCGAAACCGCCGCCGTCCAATCGCCACTTCCCGAAGTAATAATCGCTGCACCACTACCAGTTTGCGCTATCTCCCGCGTCACAGGCGTAATTGCAATTGTCTCCTCCTTCTCCATAGGCGGATTCGGCCCAGATTGTACCCAGAAATCAAGTTCTGTCACATTATATGTTGCCGATAGCGTATCAGCCCCTACAGTGTGTGTTAGCGTATGGCTCCCAAGGGTTTGCGGTTGCCAGATATAAGCACCTGCCTTATCAGACTTCAAGAACGGCTTGCCATCTAGTGCCACAATTACATTAGTTGTCCCATGAATCGCATAACCAACTGTTTGTGCTCCATTAATCTCACTACCGTCAGCGCGGGACAATAAGACAATGTCTGAAATTGTCGCAGCAAGGCTACATTCTAGCCAGCCCGCACAACAAATTAATAACAGAATCCGCATCTTTTTCATTACCTTTCTCATATTTAATCCTTTCAAACACATCAAATCAATATAATAATACTAATTACATTCATAGATAACTATTATTTACCTTTTCATTGCTCTCACAGCGGGCAGACAACTCGAAAGCCTATGTTTACAGCTCCAATTACGTAGCTTTGGTAGTAGCGGTAAGACGAAGTGCAACTTTTTGCATCGTCGCTAAAGCTGCCACCACGCAATATTCGTCCCCATCCCGTGGAAGGACCTTTAGGATCTGTTCCATATGGTAAGGTTCCCCAATAGTCAAGACAATATTCCCATACATTGCCATGCATATCATAAAATCCCCACGGATTCGGTTTCTGCGATCCAACTATACATGGCGTACTACCAGAAGACTTCTTATTGTACCACATATAATCTTCATCCGCCAAATCACCATAACTATAAACCTTAGTTGTCCCTGCGCGGCAGACATATTCCCACTGAGCCTCAGTTGGCAAATCAAAGTCCTTACGGGTAGCGGCGCGAAGCCGCCACATAAAGGTATTTCCATCCACAGCATTTGAACGTGGCCATTTCGTTCCCTCTGACGAGCCACGGATTTGCGAATATGCAACACGATTCACGGGAGATGTGTTGCCTCCTCCCGTAGAGGGATTTGAAGTTTCTGTGATAAGCTCCCATTGTTTTCCTGTTACCTCAAAAAGTCCCATATAAAATGGTTTCGTTAATATAACTCGGTGCGACACATCTGACTGATTATCGCCCATAATAAAAGTGCCTGGAGGAACACGCTTTAACACTAATTTTGTAGTCTTATACTCATCTGTATTGAATCCTCCCTCTGGCTCTTTCGCAAGACGCATAACGGGGCAACTACTAACTGACACTCCTGAAGACAAATCAAAAACATAATAAGGCGCATTATAATACACCTCAACTTTAGCACTTTGCATATCGATTGTAATACCATCCTTCGCCATATTCCAGTAAAGTCGATGTGCTCCATTCTCACACTTTGTATTTCCTAAGACATTTCTCGCCTCATAAACTCCATCTTCTACCGTAACTTGCACATAAGCGATGTACCTATCCGCATCATCCACTGTTGCTCCGTCAAGAGAATAGTCAATTACGATGCCCCATGGAGCAATTGGTGTTACTTTCAAATCGCTGATAACATAATATGCAAACGATGGCAGCAATGCAAATAAAGAGCAACACAACAAGACTACTTTCGGCTCTTCGGGCTTTTTAGTGGAAATGCCCCCCTACACTATTGGCAAAAGGCGCT
>CAVLAC010000095.1:0-7858 GCA_963661055.1 bacterium
GGTCAACCTTACCTCTGATGGTGGGAGCGAATCTGAGGTAGTTACCAAAGGAAACGGCGTTCCCTTTCTTCAACTCCTCATTGATTTTCACCAGCACAGAGGTAAGGAATCCCTTAATCTGGGATTCGCATCCTATGAGTAGTCCATCATCAGTTGCCAGCTGATGGCAGAACTGATCCATGGATACGGTTTGGTTGATAATTGGGAACGCTCTTTTTGTTTTTTCGCCAGCTTGCGCAGTTCCGATTACGCCAATCTGGTATTTAAGTACGGTTTGAGTACTCATTTCCCATCTCCTTATTATTGAGCCAGAGCTCAGTTGTTTTTTGCTTCCAATTCGCACCTTTAGGTGCACGGTAGGGAACATTCCCCGTTTGCGCGTTTTTAAGGGGACGCGCCAAACCCATAACATTTTTCATGTTAATTCACTTTCTTTTGTCTCTTACGCACCATTGCGAAAAAGATGGGCTCATTATAACATCTTTTCAGAAGGAAGTCAACAGAATATAAATAAAAAGTTTGATAAAAGTGCACATTTTTATCCTCGGAGTGCCCTTGAAGGCGGTTTTTAGCCATGGATTTCACGGATTTACACGGATTGGTAGGGGGCGGAGTCCCTTCCGCCCCGTATAAAGTAGCCGTGTAGATCGGGAGAATCGGGAGAGCCTAGCCGAGGAAGTCGCCGAGAGTTTTGAGCGCGGGGATTCGCTCGAGCGGGTAGTGTACGCCGAAGGCGGCTTCCGTCTCCATCACTAGCCGCAGGTGATTGACACTAT
This sequence comes from bacterium, assembly GCA_963661055.1. GTDB lineage: Bacteria > Verrucomicrobiota > Kiritimatiellia > RFP12 > UBA1067 > UBA1067. The sequence continues at coordinate 777 of CAVLAC010000095.1, forward strand.
CCCATTCGGGAATTGACTCATACGCCGTATCGCGTGAGAGGGTCTCGCGCGGCACTTTAAAGACTTCTGCCGCGAGCGAGAAGAAGGCTTCCTCGTTCATTGCCGCGCCTTTCGAGCCAGTATCGCGTCCCTCACGCACCAATAAAGGATGGCGAAATCGGTTAGAAGTGAAATAAGAGCCAAAACAAGGACGAGCGGTTGCGCCCTAGGGATTGAAGTGTCGCCATCTTGCCGTTGCCCAGGAATCTCCAAGAGCGCGGCAGATCCGTAATAGCCTTTTACATGAATCTTGGCGCGGCGCAACTGCGCTTGAACATCTGGGCGTTGCAAGCTTTGCGCGTCAATGAACTGAAGGTCAAAGTCCGCCTTGCGCGGCGCACAGTAGAGTGCGTCAATTCGCGCGAGGTCAACGGTACCTACGACGATAAGTGCCGCGAGAAGGGCCGTTTGGAGGGTGCGGGAGAGGGATGTGCGTGCCAAAAGCCGCGCCAAAGCCTCGAGACCGTAACCCGAGAGGACGACGAGGGCAAATTCGGTGAGGTGATGCCATTTAACAGGGGCGCGCAGGTAGTTTCCGAAGGGGAGAGCATAGATGAGGCGGTAAACGGGCTCACAGAAGCGTCCGAGGGCAAAGAGCCAAAAGACGAAGGCGCAAACGGCGAAGAAGAGGATGTCGCGGCGGGCGGGGGTAAGGGCTTTGAGCCGCTTTCCGCCACAGGCAACGCCAACGGCGAGGAGTGCCAAAAGGCAGGTAATTGCACCCACATATAGCGCGTGTTGGCGGTAATTGCCGCTCGGGGCATTAATCGGACGCCCCAAGCGTCCTGTATACGGACGTGTTCCTTTTGTCGCCCCATTGATGGCGAGGGTTAACGGACAGCTTGTGTCACCGTGAATACGCGGCACAATGAATTCGAGCGTATCCTCGGGCGGAAGTGACCAATTCGTCACGAAAACCCAGCGGGCTTCGGGGTCGCCTGCTTGGGCACTCGCTGAAGACGCGGCAATTTGTTCCTCGCGTCCCTTCAGGTCGTGGGTTAGGGCTTGGTAGAAGCTGGGGAGTCCGACGAGGATGAAGGTAATGAGCGCAAGTGCCGCGCCCTTGAGGAAGCTTTTGCGTTCGCATACGAGGCGGTAGACGAAGTAGATGGCGGTAAAAACGGTAAAGAGAAGCCACAAATCGGGCTGATAGAAGCTTCCCCACGCGAGGCAGGCTCCGAGCAGAAGCCAATAGCGCGGCTTATTTTGGGCGAGGGCGCGGTCGATGAGCCCAAAGGCGAAAACGCCGTAAGTCATCCATCGAAACCACCCGAGGTGTCCCGCGCTATAGAGGGTGCACCAATAGCTCGAGAAGGCGAGGAAGAGCCCCGCGCCATAGGCGGCGAGGGAGGAAATGCCGCGTCCCTTTAAGAACCAAGCGAGTGCGACTGCCGCCGCGAAAAGGGCGACGGCATAGCGCAGTTCGTTCCAAACATAGGGTCCGCCAAGGAAGACAAGGAGGTCATCAGGGACGAATTTGCCCGAGGTGAGCCAATTCGAGAAGAAGGCGACCCCCCAGTGTCGCGGCGCATTGACGGCACAATCAGGCATAATGGGCGCGAGGTCCAGAGACCATGTGCCCGCGAAGATATAAAGTACCGCCGCCCAAAAAACGGCGGTAAATGCCCAGAAAGTGCCGCGCTTCACGCGCTTAAGAGCCTTTACTTAATGGCGCTCAAAGCGATGAGCGAGAACACCATCGCGAAAATAGCGACGGTTTCAATAATGCCGAGCGCGGCGAGGTAGTTGGTGAAGCCTTGGTTCGTCTCGGATTGTGCATCGCACGAAGCTGCCGCAGCGCGTCCTTGGAAGACTGCCGAAAGACCAATTGCGAGACCCGAGAAGATGCCCGCCACGAGCACTGGCACGCCCGAACCCGCCGAGACTTGCCCAACCTTGCCGAGCATAACGAACATCAGAATCATTCCGTAAAGCGTTTGGGTAATCGGTGCGCCGACGAAGGAAAGAAGCAAGAAGGGGGCGGGTTTATTCGCCGCATAGCACTTCTTCCATGAGCCAACGGCCGCCGCCGCCGCGAAACCTGTCCCGAGCGCACTGCCCGCACCCGAGAGACCCAAGCAGGCAATTGCACCTGCGACTATCATTGCTGCATCGTTCATTGTTTACTCCTTAGTTGTGAGTTTGTAGATTTTTGTTGTTAAACCTTTGTTGCTTGCCGCCGGAAGGGCGTGAAGGCGTAGCCCGACCAAGTGACACCCTTGTGGTTGGAGAACTCGAGCGTATTCAAGCGCACCGCGTGGACGAGAATTGAGAGCCCCGCCATCGCGAGGTTGAGTCCGTGCCCAATCACGAGGATAAGTGCTGCGCCAAGTCCCATAAGTGCCGTCACCCACCACGCGTGGGGGTCGGCGAAGAGCCCTGTCGCCATCGCGTTGAAGTTTTCCGCTACCTTGACGGACGCGAGCCCGACGGCGAAGAGACGCACATACGAGATGATGTCCCCGAGGGCACTCATTATGCTTAGGGGCAAAAGCCCGAGTTCCGCGCCGCGCGATTTGAGTTCCGACGGTTTCAGGGTGAAGCCAAAGACGGCGATGAGGGAGAGCGCGAAGACGACGAACATCGCCGTCGGAATGCTCGCGAAGACTCCGACAATAGAGTTTGTCACGAAATACATAAAGAGCAGGATACCCGCCCAGCCGAATTCCGCGATACACGTCGAGTCATTAATCTTGCAAATACCATTCCAGATGCGGGCAAGCATAAGGTGCGACGCGCCAATCGTGAAGCAAAGGAACATCATATGGCGGTAAGTGACATCGCCGAGCCACTGTACGGTCACCCAATCGCGGCACCACGGAATCTGCGCCCCGAACCAAGTATCGGAGAGCGTGCCCCAGGCAATTGTCGCGAGCGAGAAGACTGTGAGCAAGATGAGCCAACTGCGGGCGAGAGACGAGCGGTTGCCCGCTGTCTTCTTCCAGCCCCACAGGGTGGCGGCGAGGAAAATTGCGCCATAGGCTCCGTCGCCCACAAGCATTGCGAAGAAGAGCGAGAAGTAGCACATAAACGGAACGGAGACATCCGTTTCAGTGTAGGCGGGCACAATACCGAGCCCCGCGAAGAGTGCCTTCATCGACTTAAAGAAGCGCGGCGGTTCAATGAGGGTCGGGGGCGTTTCGTCCGCCGCTGCGTCCCTCAAAAGAATGCCCCAGCCTTGTTCGGCGGCCTTCGCGCGCAACTTTTCGCAGCCCGTAGTAGGAATCCACCCCGAGACGCACGCGAGTTCGCCCTGAACACCCATCAATTCACGAGCTTCTTCAAAGGCAATCTTATCCGCGAGAGCGGGGCATTGCTTCAAAAGTGCCATGTCATCTGAGGCGGCGAGGCTCGCCGTTTCGTCCGCCACAGCTTTGAGAAGTGCCGCGTGGTCGGCTTGGAGGGCGCTCAGGCGCTTCGGAGGAAGTTTCTCGGGCAATTGGACGACGCTCGCGAGGTCAATGCCTTCATCAAGAAGCTTTTGGGCGAGTGCGGGGTCGAAGTCGCCGTAGGGCGCATAAACCTGAATCTGCCGCGCGAGCTTTTCCGCTTCATTGGCGTGGTCAGCGCGGCTTTTCGCGAGGGCGAGGACTTCCGTGCTCGACCGCTCAATGGTTTCGGCGGGCGCGGCGGAGAGTCCGAGCTCCTTGCGTGCCTTACGGATATCTCGTACGGCGGCCTCAAGAGCCGTTACTGCACCTTTCGCGGCAGTGACGGGTGCACCGACGGCGGACGTGAGATCGAGGTGAATTGCCCCGAGTTCCCGCAATTCGGTGAGCGTCTCTTCTTTAGCACTCGCGAGGCACACGAGGTCGAGATGTTTCATTGCGACTATCATGCTACATCCTCGCTTTCTTTGACGCGCGACTTGGCAATTTTGCCGCGCATAACGGCCGCCGCCTGCTCGTCGCCAATGGCAATCTTAATGAGGCGGATAGCTTCCTTGCACGAGGGAATCTTCACTTTCTCGAAGAGATTCACGCGCTGAGAAGTCTGCTGAAGCTCAATGGTGATGAGGCGACGCTGTTCCTCGTAAATCGCCCGCTCGCATTGGAGGGAGAGAATCTGCGTCGTGGTATCGACCGCCTCATCTATCCACGCGGGGGTCGCCCACAAGTCGACATCCTTGACTTCCGTCTCAATGGAGGAGAAAGTCGGGATAGTCACGCCCGCGATATTGGTGAACCCTGTGTTCACATGTTTGACCGAGACGAGCCCCTTGAGGAGCGCTTCGTCTGTTGCGAAAAGTCCGACCCAGCTATTAAGTGCCGCGCGAACAGCCCGTTCGCGCGTAGAGACCGCGTCGGCTTTTGCCGTGATGCCTGCAATCTCGCTTTGCAGTTGTTGCTTCTTGAGTTGAAGCATCGGCAAGAAGCGTTGAAATCGTTTCAACGCGTCCATCTGAGCCTTGAGCTCAGTCTTCGTTAGTTTTACACGTGCCATTAGGAATGATTATACACTTTTTTCGCCGCGATTTCAAAGGGGAATTTTCAGTCGCGTGTTAATAGTCATCCTCAGGTTTCAAGTAGCGGAGGAGGTCGCTGAAGGAAGAAATCCTAATTGTGGTGCGTGAATCCTTGAGTTTGCCGAAGCCAAAGAGGCAAAAAGCGCTCTTCACGCCCGCATTTTCGGCGCACTGCATATCCGTCCAATTATCGCCCACCATCCAGTCGTAGGCGCCAAGGCGGTGCCCGCCCATCCGCGCGGCACATTCCCGCAGGGGTAAGGGACTCGGCTTCATTTCCGCGCAGTCCCCGCCCGCGATAACTGCCGCGCCAAAGAATTGCTGGAGCCCGAACTTGGCGAGAATCTCCTTCACGGCGAAGGCGGGCTTGGCGGTGTTGATGCCGAGGCGCCAGCCCCGGCGACGGAGCTCCTCCAGTGTCGACCGCACGCCAGGATAGAGCGTCACCGTCTCGAGCATATGCTCGGCGTAGTGGGACATAAAGATGCGCTTAAGCTCGTCCACATCTTCCGTCGCCTCGGGGATGGCATTTTTAAGGAGGCTTGCCGCGCCGAGCCCCACGTGCTGTAGAACTTCTTCCTCAGAAAGTTCCTTGAGTCCCAAATCGCGGCGGGTATGATTGACAGTCGCGGCAAGATCGCGCCGCGAGTCAATCAGGGTTCCGTCCATATCAAAGAACGCGGCATTCATAGCACAATCGCCTTGCGCGCGGCAGCCAAGTCGGCGAATTCTCCGCCCGTAATCATCTGGACAATCAAGTTGCCGATAGCCGTGCCCTCGCTCGGACCTGCAAAAACATCGAGTCCCGTAGCGTCCGCTGTGAGGGAGTTGAGGTAGCGGTCTTTTGAGCCGCCGCCCACAATATTAATAGAGGTATAGGTCTTGCCCGTCAGTGAGGAGAGTGTATCAATGGCGTTCGCATAGCACGCGGCAAGCGACCGATAGACGCAGGACATCAGCTCGCCAATGGTGCGCGGCACTTCTTCCTCGTCCTCCCGCACCGCTTGGAGCACCGCGTCAATCATGCTGGGCGGATTCAAGAAGCGCGAATCATTGACATCAATGATGACGGGGTAGTCCGTCGCGGCACGTGCGAGCATTTCGAGGTCGGCGTAGGAATATTGCTTATCCTTCTCGTAGTCCGTGAGCTGTTTGCGAGCGGCGGCTTTGATTTCTGCCGCGTTCGAGCCTTCCACATAGTCGACACCATTGAGTTCGCGGCGGATGGACTGAATCATCCATAGCCCCATAATGTTCTTGAGGAAGCGATAGCGTCCCCAAGCGCCACCTTCATTCGTGAAGTTTGCCGCGCAGGCGGCTCCCGTCGTGACGGGCACTTCATTTTCCACGCCGAGGAGCGACCAAGTTCCGCTCGAGAGATAAACGGCGTGGTCATCGCGGGCAGGCACGGCGAGATAGGCGCTGCCCGTATCGTGCATAGCGGGGAGGATGACCTTTATTCCTTTATAAGTGCCTACAGTCGCGCCGGGCATCTCGAGCTTGCCGAAGATGCGCCGCGGGAGCCCGAGGCGGTCAATGAGCTCAAAGTCCCAATCTTTCTTTGCCGCGTCGAGAAGGGCGGTCGTCGAGGAGTCGGTGTACTCATGGACGATCTTCCCTGTCAGGCGGTAATTGAGGTACTCGGGCATCATTAAGAGGTGCGCGGCTTTCTCGAGCTGCTCAGGATGTTCCTTCTTGAGTGCCCAGAGCTGATAGATGGTGTTATAAATCGCCTTCTGAATGCCTGTGCGCTTATAAAGGTCGGCAAAGGAGAGAACGGAAGCCTCAATCTCGGCATCCGCACCCTGCGTACGAGTGTCGCGATAGGCGACAGCCTCCGAACAGAGGTTGCCATCCGCGTCGAGGAGCACGAAGTCAACACCCCAAGTATCGATGCCGACGGACTCCACCGTCCCCTTGGCAAGTGCCGCGTCAATGCCTGCCTTCACGCTCGCGACGAGCTTCTCAATGTCCCAGCAGTCGTGTCCGTCGCGGCGGATTTGCGAGTTGTCGAAGCGGTACACTTCTTCAAGCGCAATCTTGCCATCCGTGAGGCACCCCAGAATGTGACGCCCCGAACTGGCGCCAATGTCAATAGCTAGATAGTTGTTCATGGCTATGATTATACCACAAATACGCCGCCGAATGCAATAGAAAGTGGTGCATTTTGTGTTTCTGTTGGGGTTGTGCCTGACAATATGCGGCACGGCGGGCGGCAACCGTGCTAACCCGCCCTCAGGCGCGGCGTCTATAAAAAGTGCTCAGCGGCTTTCTATTCAGGAAACAGCGTGGTCATTACTGACCACGCACCAGACCTCTTGGACGCACGAGGCGCATCCGTCGCCTTGCACCCGCCCGTCACTCCTCTGTGACTCTGTGCCTCTGTGTTAAAAACACAAAACCCCACAAGCCCCTAAGGGGCTATCTAAAACTTGAAGTCTCAAAAAGTATGGGCGAATTGTCGCGAAGCCTCCCGCGAAGCGTTAGCGTAGCCCTTTGTTGCTCCTCGGAGTTTATAAACGCGGCAGTGTAGGGTTGTGGTGGGGCGTGAAAAGTGGTATAATATTCTCTGCAAAGA
>CAVLAC010000096.1:0-7832 GCA_963661055.1 bacterium
CTCTACCAATCGGGGCGGAAATATGGTATAATATATCCGTTTTGCAGGGAACTGCGGACAGAATTGGAGTTCTATGAAGAAATTACTTTTGTTGGCAACTGTGGCTTTGTGCATTTGTGGATGTGCAAAGAAGGACGATAATACGCTTAAGATGATTACGGAAGCGACATTTCCTCCGTATGAATTCTTACGCGGACAAGAGATTGCGGGCATTGATGTTGAGATTTGCCGCGCCATTGCCGAGCGGATGGGCAAGAACTTCCAAGCCGAGACAGTGGACTTTGATTCCGTCATCCCTGCCGTCATTTCTGGCAAGGCCGATCTCGCGGCGGCGGGTATCACGGTGAATGAAGACCGCAAGCGCAATGTCGACTTCTCGATTCCGTATGTGAAGACAGGCATTGTGGTTGTCTACAAGAAGGCGACGCCATTTAAGTCCGTCGACCAGCTTAAGGGCAAGAAGATTGGCGTACAGAGTGGCACAACGAGTGAGGGCTTCGTCCTTGAGAAGCTCCTCCAGGAGCCTGAGCGCACGAAGTCCCCCGCCGAGGCGGTCGCGGCACTTAAGAGCGGGCGCGTTGATTTCGTGATTGCCGATATTGACCCCGCCAAGAACTGTGTGAAGGGCGAGGCAGATTTGGCGATTTCGGACTTCATTACGTCCGAGGAATATGCGATTGCGATTCGCAAGGGACAGCCCGAGTTCTTGAAGGTCATCAATGAGACCATTAACGAGATTAAGGCTGACGGACGCCTCGCGAAGTGGGTTAAGGACTTCACCGAAGAGAGCAACAAGCTGAAAGATAAGTAAGTCGCGTGATAGGTAGTTTACTAAAGAAGTTTGTAGGCGCGGCACTTTGTGCGGCGGGGCTCGCAAGTGCCGCGTTCGCGGCAGGTGAGTTGCGCCTCGCGACGACGGCGACATTTCCTCCGTATGAATACATTCGCGGACAAGAGGTCGTCGGCATTGACATTGAACTTTGCCGCGCCATAGCCGAGAAGCTCGGACGCAACCTCAAGATTGACAATGTCGACTTTAATTCCGTCCTCTCGAGTGTAATGTCTGGCAAGGCGGATCTCGCGGCAGCGAGCATAACGATTACTGAGGAGCGTCAGCAGAAAGTCGCCTTCTCGATTCCGTATGTTCGCACGGGGCTCGTCGTCATCTATCGCAAGACCGAGCCGTATATTGGTCTTGCCCAGCTCACGGGACGCAAAGTCGGCGTACAGGAGAGTACGACGAGCGACAGCTTCGTCCGTACCCGCCTCAAACAAGAGCCCGAGCGCTTTAAGTCTGCACAGGATGCCTGCACGGCAATGTTGGAAGGGCGGTGCGCTTTCGTAGTGGCGGACTTAAGTCCCGCCAAAGACTGCGTTAAGAGTGATAGCCGCCTTGGGATGTCGCGGTTTGTTTCCAAAGAAGAATATGCCATTGCCGTCGCGAAGAGCCAAACGAACCTCCTCGTCGTCGTCAATGAAGTCATTGGCGCGGCACAGGCGGATGGACGCCTTGATAAGTGGATTAGTGACTTCACGAAAGATAGCGACACCCTGCGCGGCATTACAAGTGCCGCGCCCGTAGCCGTCGCGCCCGAAGAGCCGACAATTCTCGATAAGGCAAGTGCCGCGCTCAAGCAGATGTGGCAGGTCGTTGCGGACGACTTTTATCTTTGCTTCTTGAAGCGTTCGGCGGACGGCTCCTATCGCGGCGAATATTTGCTCAAGGGACTCGGGGTCACGCTCGAAGTTGCGCTCTCGGCGATTGTGCTCGGACTCTTCATCGGTTTTCTCGTTGCCGTCATCCGTGCCTCGCACGATAGGTATGGCTACTTTGGGTTTCTGAATGCGATTGCCAAGGTGTATCTCGCGATTATTCGCGGCACGCCTATGGTTGTGCAACTCCTCATTACCTACTACATCATCCTAAGGAGTGTCGATTCGAAGGTCTTTATCGCCATTCTCGCCTTCGGTGTGAACTCGGGCGCGTATCAGGCGGAAATTATCCGTGCCGGTATTGAGTCCATTGATCTTGGACAGATGGAAGCGGGGCGTGCGCTGGGGCTCTCGTATTGGCGGACGATGCTGAAGGTCGTTTTGCCGCAGGCGGTCCGCAATGTCCTGCCCGCGCTCGGCAATGAGTTTATCGTCCTTATGAAGGATACTTCCATCGTCGGCTACATCGCGCTCATTGACCTCGCTAAAGGCGGGGATATTATCCGTAGCCAGACCTACTCGGTTTACTTGCCGTATTTGACAGTCGCGGCAATTTACCTCGTCCTAGTTCTGACCTTCACTTGGTTACTGGGACGGCTTGAACACCATTTACGCAATACGGGGGCGGACCCTGTGCATAACGATTCGTAAGCAAGAACGGAGAATAGAAACATGGCAGAAACGCTATTAAAGATAGAGAATCTTACCAAGAGCTTCGGCAAGCTGGAAGTCCTGAAGGGGCTTTCGACGGAAATTCGTGCGGGCGAAGTCGTTGTGATGATAGGTCCGTCGGGCGGCGGTAAGTCGACTTTTCTTCGTTGTATGAACCTCCTCGATGAGCCGACGGGTGGCAAGATTATCTTCAAGGGCGCGGATATCGTGGCGACCTCTGAGAAGCAGAAGAACCTGATTCGTTCTGAGATGGGGATGGTGTTTCAGCACTTCAATCTCTTCCCGCACTTGACGATTCTTGATAACATCACCCTTGCCCCACGGCTCGTGCGCGGCATTTCGCGTGCGGAAGCCGAGAAGAAGGCACTCGAGCTTCTCTCGCGCGTCGGGCTCTCGGATAAGGCACGAAACTATCCGCAACAGCTTTCGGGCGGACAAAAGCAACGCGTCGCCATTGTGCGCGCCTTGGCGATGGAGCCACGGATGATGCTCTTTGATGAGCCGACTTCCGCGCTCGACCCCGAGATGGTCGGGGAAGTCTTGGATGTAATGAAAGACCTCGCCCACCACGGTATGACGATGGTAGTGGTCACGCACGAAATGCGCTTTGCGCGTGATGTGGCAACTCGCGTCCTCTTCTTGGAGGGCGGCAAGATTGCGGAAGAGGGCACGCCCGCCGAAATCTTCGAAGCCCCGAAGTCTGAGCGCCTAAAACTCTTCCTTGGAAAGGTGGCAAAATAATGAAGCGGCTCCTAACTGCCGCGATCGCGGCACTTCTCGCCTGCACCACCTTCGGCGCGGCAAATGAGGCTCCTGCTAAGGTGGGCGCACGGACTTTTGTCGTCGGCTTTGACGCGGACTTCAAGCCTTACGGCTACAAGGAAGGCAACGAATATCGCGGCTTTGACCTCGATTTGGCGCGGGAAATCTGCAAGCGGCGTGGCTGGCAATTCGTGGCGAACCCGATTAATTGGGACTCGAAGGATGTCGAACTTAATTCGGGCTCGATTGACTGCATTTGGAATGGCTTTACGATGCAGGGACGCGAGAATGCCTACACTTGGTCGCGTCCGTATGTCGATAATTCCCAAGTCGTGATGGTCAAATTAGGGTCGTCCATCCAGAAGCTGACGGATCTCAAAGGTCACCGCGTCGGCGTGCAGACCGATACGCCCGTTTGGAAGGCTTTGAAGGCGGGCGGCGAGCAGGAAGCTCTCGGCAACACCTTCAAAGAGCTCGTCGTTATGCCCAACTACAACCAAGCCGTCCAAGAGCTGGAAATGGGCGGCGTGGACGCTGTGGCACTCGATGTGGGCGTAGCGCGTACGAAGATGGCGGATAAGCCCAACGCTTTTCGGCTTCTTGATGAAGTCGTTATGAGCGAAACTTATGGCATTGGCTTTAAGCGCGGCAATACGACTCTTCGCGACGAGATTGAGGCGGAACTTGCCATTCTCGCGACGGACGGCACAATGGAACGGCTCGCCGATGAATATGGGATAGAGAAGAAGTCCCTCATCTTCACGAAGAGCAGTGTAAATGACGCGGCAAATGCGGCGAAGGCTGAAGAGAATGCGCTCGCCTTTGGCGATATGATTAAGGATTTGCTGAGCGGACTCTTCGTTTCGCTCGAAATCTTCTTCTTGACGCTCCTTATTTCGCTTCCGCTCGGCTTTGTGGTGGCGTTTGGACGGATGGCGAAGAATCCTGTGGTTTCTGCCGTGTTCCAAGCCTACATCTCGATTGTGCGCGGCACGCCGTTGATGTTGCAGATTCTCTTTGTCTACTTTGCGCCGTATATCCTCTTTGGGGCGTCCCTCGCGCGGTATCCGCGACTTCTTGCGACGGTGCTTGCGTTTTCGCTCAATTATGCCGCGTATTTTGCCGAGATTTATCGCGGCGGAATCTTGAGTATCGACTTTGGACAGCGCGAGGCGGCGAAGGCCCTGGGGCTTGGACCTGTGCAGACATTCTTCCGTATCATTCTGCCTCAGACCATCAAGCGCGTCATTCCTGCCGTGGGCAATGAGGTGATTACCCTTGTTAAGGATACATCCCTCGCGTTCACCATCGCGGTGACGGAAATGTTTACGATTGCGCGGCAACTTTCGAGTGCCCACACGACGATGGCACCGTTGATTGCGGCGGGCGTATTCTACTATTTGTTTAACTTTGTTGTCGCGTGGACACTCTCCCGCGTTGAAAAGCACTACGACTACTACAGGTAAAGAGCTATGAAGAAAATCGTCATAACTGTTGTCGGCAAGGATACCGTGGGCATTATTGCCAAAACGACGAGCCACCTCGCCAAGAATAAGGTCAATATTCTCGATATTTCCCAAACCGTCGTCGGCGGCTACTTCAATATGATGATGGTCGTCGATGCCTCGGGGTGCGGCAAGACCTTCGAGAAGATCGGGCTTGAAATGACGCGGCTTGGACAGGAGATGGGGCTAACCATCCGTTGTCAGCGGGCGGAAATCTTTGAGAAAATGCACCGCATCTGAGGCGTGATATGATAAATATCTCCGAAGTTCTCGAAACGAACAAGATGATTCTCGAGGAGAATCTAGATGTGCGCACAATCACGATGGGCATTTCGCTTCTCGATTGTGCGACGGACGATCTTAAGACGACCTGCGACAACATCTACGCGAAGATTACGCGACTTGCCAAAGACCTCGTGAAGACGGGCGACGACATCGGGCGCGAATTCGGCGTGCCGATTGTCAATAAGCGCGTCTCCATTACCCCCGCGGCACTCGTTGGCGCGGCGTGTTGCCATAAGCCAGCGGACTTTGTGCGTATTGCCCGCACCCTCGACCGCGCGGCAAAAACGCTCAAAATTAACTTCATCGGTGGCTTTTCGGCTATTGTCTCGAAGAGCATGACGACGGCGGACGAATTACTGATTCGTTCCATTCCTGAGGCGATGGCGGTGACGGAACGCGTCTGCTCCTCGGTGAATGTCGGCTCGACAAAGACGGGTATTGATATGGATGCCGTGCGCCTAATGGGCGAAATCGTCAAGAAGACGGCGGAACGCACGAAGAAGCACGATTCTCTTGGGTGCGCGAAACTGGTCGTCCTTTGCAATGCGCCAGATGACAATCCGTTTATGGCGGGGGCATTCCACGGCGTGAGCGAAGGCGATGCCGTCATTAATGTGGGCGTATCGGGTCCAGGTGTCGTCAATTATGTCCTTAAGTCCATTCGCGGCGAAAGCTTCGAAGTGCTTTGCGAGACCATCAAGAAGACGGCATTTAAGATTACGCGTGTCGGACAGCTCGTCGCCCAGGAAGCCTCGCGGCGCTTGGGGATTCCGTTTGGCATTATCGACCTCTCGCTTGCCCCGACACCCGCCATTGGCGATTCGGTGGCGGATGTTCTGAAGGAGATTGGCTTGGAGCATCCGGGTGCGCCCGGCACAACTGCCGCGCTCGCCTTGCTGAATGACCAAGTCAAGAAGGGCGGCGTAATGGCGAGTTCGTATGTGGGCGGCCTCTCGGGTGCGTTTATTCCCGTGAGCGAAGACCAAGGGATGATTGACGCGGTGAACGCGGGGGCACTTAGTATTGAGAAGCTCGAGGCAATGACGTGCGTCTGCTCGGTCGGGCTCGACATGATTGCGATTCCGGGCGACACCTCCGCGAGCACCATCTCGGGAATTATCGCTGATGAAGCCGCGATCGGTATGGTGAACCAAAAGACGACTGCCGTGCGCGTCATTCCTGTATATGGTAAGAAAGTCGGCGATACGGTCGAATTTGGCGGCTTATTGGGGCACGCGCCAGTGATGAAGGTTTCTCCATTCTCCTGCGCGGCAATGATTGCGCGTAAGGGACGCATCCCCGCGCCGATTCATTCCTTTAAAAACTAAGAAGGGCTTGCGCGGCAATGGTGCGCATCGCGAATGGCTTAGTCGTGGACGGAACAGGCGCTCCCGCATTTGAGGGGGATGTCCTCATCGAGGGCGATAAAATCGCCGCGATAGTTCCGAAAAGCGGCGAAGTGCCGCGCGCGGCAGATTGTGAGGTTGTTGACGCGACAGGATGTCTCGTCACGCCTGGCTTTATCGATGCCCACACCCATTCCGATGCCTACCTCGTTATAGAGCCAGGCGCACCTTCTAAGATTTCGCAAGGCATTACCACTGAAATCAACGGACAGTGCGGAGGCTCGGTTGTGCCGCGCTATGGTGAGGCGCGGCTTTCTTCCGATTGGGCGAGCATTCTTGGGGAGAGGCTTACATGGCATTCGCTTCGAGAATATCGCGAAGTACTAGAAGCGGCGAAACCCGCCGTGAATACTGTGCAGTTTATCGGGCACAACACCTTACGTTCCTCGGTAGTCGGCTATGCAGGGCGGGTGGCGACACCCGAGGAATTGAAGCGCGAAGTTTACTTGCTTGAACAGGCGATGGACGAAGGTGGCTGGGGGCTTACGACGGGACTCATTTACCAGCCCGGCAAATATGCCGCGCCCGAGGAAGTGGAACTTCTCGCCAAAACTGCCGCGAAGAAGGGCGGACTTTACGCGACGCATATGAGATCCGAAGGCGACCACATCCTTGAAGCCATTGATGAAGTCATTGACTTGGCGCGACGGACAGGTATCCGTGCCGAAATCTCGCACTTGAAGACGAGCGGACGCACCAATTGGGGTAAGATTGATGCGGTGCTCGAGAAGGTCGAAGCGGGTATGCAAGAAGGGGTGCTCCTTGGGAGTGACAGATACCCCTATTGCGCGGCAGGGACAGATCTTGATGTGGTCTTTGCCGATTGGGCAGGCGAGGGCGCGGCAAAAGCGGAATGCGTCCGTTTAGCAGACCCTGCGACGCGAGCCCGAATCGCCGCTGAGATAACCGCCTCGGGTAGGGACTGGAGTTCCGTTATGATTGGCGGAACTTGGCACGACGAGACGCGGGCGTTTTCTGGTCGCACGGTTGCCGATATTCTGAAGGAGTACCCCAATTGGACGGCGGGCGAGCTTATTTGTGAGATTCTCGCCAAGGACTTGTGTCGCACGGGCGCCTTTTTCTTTACGATGAGTGAGGCAAACCTAGATAAAATACTCGAAAAGCCGTGGATTTTGCCAGGTTCGGACGCTTCTCTGCGGGCTCCGTGGGGGCCGTTAGGTGTGGACCATCCGCATCCGAGGGCGTATGCGACGATGCCTGAGTTTTATCGGCGCGTGCGAGCACTCGGTGTGCCGCGTGAGGAGGCGATTCAACGGATGACGGACTCTGTGGCGCGGCGGTTTGGGATTCAAGGGCGCGGCAGATTAGCGCGCGGCGCTTTCGCGGATGTCCTCGTCTGGAAGGAAGATGAGTTCAAGGGCACAGCGACCTATTTAAAGCCGCATTCCTTTAGTACGGGAATAATTGCCGCGTTCGTGAATGGTGTACTCTCGTATACCCCCAATACCTTCACCCACCCCCGCGCCGG
>CAVLAC010000097.1:0-7532 GCA_963661055.1 bacterium
ACGGTTAAACAACATCCGTGCCCATCCGTGAAATCTGTGGTGATAACATACCGCCCCTCAGCCCCGAAGGGGCTATCTAAATACTCTCTGCGAACTCTGCGTTCTCTGCGTGAGATACTTAATGAAGTCTGGGCGAGTGTCGTGAAGCCTCTCAGCGCAGCGTTAGCGAAGCTTTTGTTGCCCCTCGGAGTTTATAATTTACCCTCGCCCAAAACCTTCTCGCCTTATCTTGACGCGCGTCCTCTTCCTCTCTGCGTTCTCTGCGTGAGATAAATACGGACGCGACGGCGCGCGTCGAAGCCAAACTACAATCAGTGGCAATCCGTGGTTAAAATCCCACACCTGCAATTTCCCATTGACTTATCGGACAGAATAATGGTATAATATAGCCGTTCAATGACATAGGAGGGGTGGCGAAAGCTTCCCTCTGTCGGGGTGAAGCGAGGAAACTCGCGGAACCTAAAAACCTTTTCAGACGGCGCTCGAAAGAGCGGTAGATGAAGGGAGTCGTGGAATCCTAACAAGGTACTGCGACAAAGTACGCATTCTTGCGTATTTGGCTTTGGTGGAAATCGACCAAAACTTCAAATCAAAAGCCGAATATGTAAGATGCGCAACGCGATAGCTCGCGTGGCGTGTCTTCTATTCCCCGTTTTTGATTAGGCGCTTGGTCGTGCCTCCACCAGAACTGGTTTATGAAGGCACGCCGCTCTTTTTCGCGTCGGAGGGTATGCTTTCGGGTTCTCTTTAGACGCGGAAAAGCAGGAGAAAGTAAGGATGCAAAACTTACGAGGGAAACTGAGTCGCGCCTTGTTCGTGACTTTGGGGTTATTGATGGGCTTTGCCCTAAAGACCTACGGTGAAGTCAAATTCGGCGACGCATATGATCATCACTATGGCAAGGATCCTTTGGAGTCTTGGGTTGGTCTCGTTCGTCCGCAATCTGATATTGGCTCGGATGTGACAATAAATGCATTTGGCGCGGATCGTGTGTGTAATTATATTGCTGTTGAGGTGCTTGGATGCAAGGATGTGGCATTGTCCGCTGATTCTGTTGAGTATATTTATTATGATTCTATAGCTGAGCATATTGTTAAAACGCCTACAATCCTAACAGATGCACAAATGAAGGATCGGGTTTTCTGCAGTAACAATGAGGAAGATGGCTCGTTCTTAGAAGGATATGTTGGGGGGGTGGAACATTGGTGGGAGAAAGCTATTTGGTCGACAAGTGGGATTGTAAATGAAGACCGTAAATGGATTGTTATCCCCATTTCGCGTGGCGAGAATGGCAGTGGATATTGGGGCGGTATGCCATCATTTTCCGTGAAAGTGAAGAACGGAGATGCGGTTATTGCTTCTGATGTCTATTATCTTAGAACTGATGGTGCTTCTTTGCCTCGCTTGACGGGCAAAGATTTGTTTGGCCTTGAGTGCACACAATATGGTGGCGGAGTGGGAGTAGTGCCTACCGCTGGATATGTAACGACTGATAATACTGCGGATTATAGTGAGCAACTTTATAGTTGGGGATCTTATTGGGAATTTTATTGGTATGGTCAACTTGGCGAAACCTCTATGACCATCAAAGTGCCAGAAGCAGGGCATCTAGTGATTCGTGGTCAGTATGATTTCCGTGAGGATGATGCGGTGACAGAAGAAAACCCTTGGACCGTTTCGGGTTCAGGAGTTGAAGTCCTTTCTCATGAATGGGAATATAATTTCGAGGTAATAAAGATTAATTGCAAGCAAGCAACAACCGTCACGCTTAAGACCAAGTATTTGTATGGTTTTAATGTGGATGAATTCTCGTTCTATCCAGAGGCAGGAAAGTCTGCGAGTTTTGTTCCAGATACAACTGTGGCTCGCAGAATTACTAAAGGCAAAACGAAGAATACGGTTGTCTATCTTAACGGCTATGCGACGGGCGGTGGAACATATAAGGCGGGTGAGACGCTGAATATGGTTGCACATCCTGCGCCTGGGTTTGCTTTCGACCATTGGGAAATTACGGATCAGGAATACTGGGAAAATACATCCACAATTACATTCCCTGAGGGAACGAGCACGGTGAGCGAGACACTTTCGTTTGAAGTTCCCGAGTCGTTCTGCGGCAGTATGGAAGATGAAAAAACCATCCATATCCGCCCAATCTTCGTGGAAGCGAACTCTGTTCCTGCCGAAGGTTGGCCAGAATGGGCACTCGGAACTTGGGCGGGACAGGTCGTCAATTATGTTCCGGACGAAGGCAAGACATATGACGGATTCTATAAGTTGACGCTGACTTCTACTGGCACAAAAGAAAAATATAAGTGGAATGACGAAGAAGATCCTGATTCTGGATCAGGCACTAATAAGTTGAAGGGTTGGAAGATTGCTGAACAAGAGAATTGTCATGTTGTCGCGACATGCTGGTATTGGAGCGACAGCGGAGACGATAGGTTTGACGCGAAATACATTTTCTGTAATCCCGATGTAAGTTGTAGCCATTATACTAATAAGTCTACATATTATGCAAAAATGGGTGATGATGGAGATACGTTAAATGCGAATTTGGCGAAACTTGAGATGAATACGGCGCCTGCCGAAGGCTGGCCAGAATGGGTGATTGGGAATTGGACTGGACCTCTTGATATTTGGATTCCAGATAAACATGAGACCTTTTATGGATATTCTGTGCTGTCTTTGAATTCTACTACTAATCAATGGAAAGTTGTTTGGGACGATGATGATCCAGATAGAGAGGATCCTTTGCTGGGTTGGAAGATTACAGAGCAGAAAGATTGTCATATCGTCGCGACGGCTTGGTGCTGGGATGAAGATGAAGATAGAGTGTATGATGTGAAATGTGTCTTTCGTAAGCCTGATGTAGATTGTGCGGATTATGCTAAGTCCTTTGCTGAAATAAAAGAGCGTAATGACTTAAAAGAGCATAATGATGGGGAATGTGAAACAGGCACTATGAGCCTGACGAAGGATGAAGATAACATTGTTCCTGTGGAAGGATGGCCAGAGTGGGTGATCGGAACTTGGAAAGGGGATGCCAACAATTGGCACGCAAGTAGCGGGAAATATGAATATGGAACATATGAGCTGACATTAACTTCAAAAGGGACAAAAGAGAAAATTGTGCTTGAAGGTGAATCATCTGAATCTAGTGATGATGCGAAAGGATGGAAAATCACTGAGAAGGCGGAGTGCCATATCGTTGCAACTGCTTGGTGCTGGGATGATGAGGAAGATGATAAGTTTGACGCGAAATATGTTTTCCGTAATCCCAATGTAAATTGCAGCCATTATGCTAATTCTTCATTCTATCAGAAGATGCGCCTATACGGCGATACAGTCGAATGTTCGAACTTGAAGAAGGATATTCGTATTGTTTGCCACTATACGAACATTATGGGCACGGTTGGACAAGAATTGCGTAAACCTAATGGCGACCACTATTTTGATGTGGACTGGTTCGATTATGATTCGCCTGCAGGGGCGGTTAGTGGAGACAACGATCCAGACCTAATTACGGAATCTGGTACTTGGCTTGTTGGTACTCCCTCCACATTTGCAACGGCATATACAGGCACTAATAAAGACGAGAGCAAGAAGGAAAAGCCTACTGACACTCAAAGTTGGTATAATGATTGGGATTCTTATTACCCGATTATTGTGACACCGACGAAGGAGGGTGTCTATAAATGGACGCGGACATATATTTGGTACGATGGGAATCCTGGAGACCGTACAAAATGGCATGAAGAGTCGATTACGATTACATTCGATATCAAGCTTGTGCCAACGGTTGCTGCGACGGCTGAAAATGTGAACACGGTCTATGATGGCGCGGCACATGGGATTGAGGTCAAGGTGACGAGTCCGACGGACGGTGTGACGGTTATGTACTCGGCGGAGTCTGCGGAGGGTCCGTGGCAGAGCACCTCGCCCACGACTACAGAGGTCGGCACAAAGAGGATTTGGTACTACGCTGTGGCGGAAGAATACTTGGGTGTAACGAATTCCGCGACAGTGACGATTAGCCCACGGAAGATTTCGGATGTGAAAGTCGATGTCACGCTCCCGATCGAGGGTTATAAGTATGACGCGACGGAAAAGTTGCCTACGGTTACGGTCACGGATGATAGTCTCGAGGACTTCTCCGATTCCGACTACGAAATCTCCTATGAGGGCAATGTAAACGCAGGTGAGGCGAGCGTCATTGTTACTGCTGCGGGCAAGCACTATGCGGGCGCGGTTACCAATGTCTTCACGATTTTGCCGCGCTCGGTCACGCTTACGAGCGGAAGCAAAGAGTGGGCGTGGGATGGCGAGGCAAAGTCCTGTGAGGATGATCCTACCATCTCGGGCGACGGCTTTGTCGAATCAGAGGGTGTGACATTCTCGGACTTCGCGTCCGTCACCGCTCCTGGCACATACGACAACACCTTCGAGTATACGCTTATGGATGGCACCCTCGCGTCCAACTACGAGATCTCTCTGGAATACGGCAAGCTCACCATCTACAACTATAAGGCCGAGGTGAAGGGTGATGGCTCAATCAAGATTACAGGTGCGAGCGATGATACGGCTAAGGATTCTGACCTGTTCATTCCTGAAGAGATTGACGGAAAGAAGATAACCGAGGTCGGCGAAGGTGCGTTCGCGCATGTGACAACAGAGACTGCGGCGAAAGAAATTAAGCTTTCAAAGTATGTCACTAAGATTGACGCGAGCGCGTTCCGTGGCAACACGAATCTCACCTCTATTACCTTTGCGGACAAGGTCTATGAGACTGATGGAGCGACCGAAACCAAACTTGAAATTGGCGCGTATGCCTTTAGCTCGGCAGGTGTTGAGGAGGTTGTGATTCCCGAATCTGTGTCAAAAGTTGGTAAGTATGCCTTTATGAATTGCAAAAACCTTAAGAGTGTCAAATATAATGGGAGCACAACACAATTGGATCCAGACGCACTTTATCGTTCAGGTATTGCAGTGGGAGAGCCTCCTAAAAAGATGGACACTTCAGCGTTAGGAGTCAATGCTGCATCTCGGAAAGTGACAATGACCCTTGCGAGTACGGGAGGCGCAATTAACACCTCAAATCTCAAGATACTCTATGGCTCATCGCCTTCAAATGTAACGGAGGAGATTCCGTATACGGTTGGCGATGTTGAGTTGACGAGTGAAGGCGGCTCGGTGACGGTAACGGCTGAAGCACCCGAAGGCGCGGAAGGTGCCGCGTTCTTCAGGGCGGTTGTAGGCGAGTAATTAATTAAGAGAAGGATATAGAAAATATGAAGAAGAGTTACTTTCTGATGTTTGCAACGGTGCTTTGCGCGGCTTCGGTCGCGCAGGCACGCGGCTGGCGAATGACAATCGGACCAGGCTTCCGTTCCACTATGAAGACAGAACTTCGTGGTACACCTACGGCGGCGGATACAACGGAGCGTGTAAATTCGCAATGTTATACCGATTTGGAAAATGGCGGTTGGCAGGATTATGAAAGTGAAATCCAAAGCGATTTCCCTGACCCTTATGCGGGTTCAATTACTCCTGAAGGGTCTACCGTGTTTGCGATTCCTGCAACATATACTGAGACGGTCACAAGTTATGACGGAACAGGCAACCCGATTGACGCGACGGATCGTCCTTCGTCTCTTGGAGTTAAGGCTCGGATGGGCTTTGACTTCTATGAGAACGAGACAATCTCCGTCGGACTCGACCTGCGTCTTGCGGGCTACTGGAATATGAAGTCTTCTGCTTCTGGACGCATTGCGGGTTCGCGGGCAACTACAACGACATATACGGATTATTGGCTCTTTAATGATGGTCCATTCCCGAGAGATGGTGAGTATGTTCGCGATCCGCATGCAAACGGTCCTGAACGATATGATGAAGGGCGTACCTACAGTGACCTTGTTGAAGGCGGGACGACGGCGGGTCGTGCGGTGGGGATGCGGATTCGGTCTGACCTTTATCAGATTGGGCTTGGACCGACCGTTTCGTGGCACGCGCTTTCGTGGCTCGATGCCTATGTGAGTGTCGCGGCACTTTGCAATATCGCGTCCCTCGACTTTGAGGCAGGCGAATCGCGCACTACGGATACGAAATGCGCCCTCGGCTTCGCGGGCGATATTGGACTTGCCGCGTATCTAACCGATAATATCGGACTCTATGCCGAAGTTGGTTATGAGTGGATTGACCGCTTTGATGTTGATATTGAGTCGCTTTCCGCGCGAATGGACTATTCGTCCCTCGTCGTCTCGGCGGGCGTCGCCTTTCGGTTCTAATGAGGCGTAAGTCATACGGCGGGCACCCCTTGCCCGCCGTTTTTTATTCGCTTTATTCTGTGCCTGACAACATTGCGGCACGGCGGGCGGCAACCGTGCTAACCCACCCTGATGCGGGCGTCTATAAAAAGGGCTCTAAGACATTCTATTGAAGAAACATCACGGACATTTCTGCCCGTGCACCTAACCTCTTTTACGCACGAGGCGTCCCGCACCCGCCCGTCTCACTCCGCTCAACGCTCGCCCGCCCCTCTCGCTCCTCACCTGCCGTCTTTCTTCGCTACCGCAAGACCCTTTCCACATATTACCTAATGTGCGCGAAGTGAATGGTAGGGGGCGGAGTCCCTTCCGCCCCGCGCATAAGGATTACGGGCGGCTTGCCGCCCTCCACTTCTCCGTGCCTCTGTGTTAAAATCTAATCCTGAAATCCTGTTAATCCTGTCTAAAAACAACCCAAAATTTATTCCTTCCACTTCTTCCGTGACCGCCGAAGGCGGCTTCCGTGTGTTCCGTGGTTAAAAGTTGCCGCTAGTGAGAGGTGCGCGTTTTTGGTTGGTTATGCCGCGCAGAAATGCTATAATATTAGGTGTGGAAATGTTGTATGACCAATTTGATTGAAAGTAGAGCGAAATGCAAGAGAGCGAGTTGCCCGTTGTGATGTATTCGACACCTGATGGTGCCGTTAAAGTGAAGGCTATCATAAAAGATGAGACACTGTGGGTTACGCAAGCAGGGCTTGCCGACCTCTTTGATGTAAAGCCGCAAAATATTACTTATCACATCAAGAAGATATACGCAAGCCATGAACTTGTTGAGGAGGCAACTTGTAAAGAAATTTTACAAGTTCAATCTGAAGGCTCTCGAGAGATTGCGCGGCACCTTAAGTTCTATAATCTTGATATGGCGGTCTCCGTAGGCTATCGTGTGAATTCCTCTCGTGCCACGCAATTCAGAATCTGGGCGACGCGCGTTCTAAAGGAGTATGATATATTCAATCGGACGCAGCCCGTGTTTTCCGATTTTGATGCTGAGATTAAGCGAATCAGCGAAAACCGCAAGGGTGAATAAGTAGTTATAGGTAGGGAGGGCGGCTCGTGCGGGTGTCGCCCGACCCGTCGTTGCGCGGTCTCGTACCGCCTCTCACGCGTAGACAAGAAACCGTATTCAGTCAGCCCTGCCTAGACAAGGTCTGTGGTTGCGGGCGAGTGTCACTCTTACGGCGGCGAGCCGCTCCACTCCTCTCGTGCA
>CAVLAC010000098.1:0-7497 GCA_963661055.1 bacterium
CTTCGCGGCTGTAATCGTTTGATTTTCGGGGCGCAAGGGACTGCGCCCCCTACCACCGTACGCTACTGTGGGGCTTGGTAGGGCGGGCAGTCCCTTGCCCGCCGGTATCAAAAGGTTAACAATTCCTCTGTTGACCTTGACCTTGAACCTTGACCTATTTCACTGAACATCTAAAAGTATGAAAGGAACAACTATGAAACTGAAACTGAATATCGACTGGAAGGGAATGCTCAAGGCGGCACTGAAAGCCATGTGGCCGTTCCTCGCGGGCGCTACGGGAGGCTTGCTCTCAGGCTGCTCCATCTTCGGCTCTGGCATCGGCGCAACTATCGCCTAGCGGCGATAGAGTCTTTACAGGATTGATTGGTAGGGTCACGCGACCCTACCAACTCTATAGGGTGGGGATGTAGGGGTTGCCGCAGAAGGAGCAGATGCCGCCTTTATGGACGGGGGCGCCACAATTGGGGCACGCACGCTCCAAAATCTCTCCGCAAACCGCGCAGAACTTGCCGCCGACAGGGTCCGCCTGGTCGAAGTCGGGACGCAGCAAGGTGCGTCCGTCGACCACATAGGGGATATTTGAGGGGCAAGTAGGGTTCGGACAGAATGCGTGGGCATTTGCCGCGCGCGGCACTTGCAAAGGCACAGCGATTTGTGGCGCGGCACTTGCGCTTGCCGTCGGCAATTCGATACCAAACTTCTGGCAGAGTTTCGCAATAACTTCGTCATTCAGCTTCGTTCCGTCCCCCTGCTCAAACATAGAGAGGGCGGACTGCAAACAGCCGACTTCTTTCGCGAGAATGCTCTGCGAAAGCCCTGCCTCGCGGCGGGCCATCTTGATTTGGCGACAAATCTCTGGACTAAGGTCAATCACGGCTATATATTATGGACTTTTTTCGGCGATTTTGCAAGCAGAAGTTATCAACGGTTATCAACAGAGTTATCAACTTATGAACATTTGTTGATAATTCTGTTGATAATTAGCCTAAAACTATCAACACTTGTTGATTCATTGTTAATATCTCTTGATATTCGCCTTAATAGGTCCGTTTCAGAATCTCAGACGGAAGCAAGTATTCCTCGCCCTTCTTGTACGAAATGCCACATTTATCAAGTTCCGCCATAACAGGACCTGTCATAATGTTGTGGTTCTCATTGAAATACTTCTCGAGCGCGGCACGCTTCTTGGCGAGGTTTCCGTTAGGCTCATTGGCGACGAGAACGCCCTCAAGGAGCTGAGCGCGGCGGATGCGTCCGTCGGCTTCCGCCTTAGCGCGTGCTTCGGCAACAACCTCGAGGACATGGTCGCGAGTTTCGCCTGGGAAACGGTCAGGAAGTTCGACATCGCGGTCGAGCAAAGCGAGAGCATTAGGCTTGCGCTCTTGGAGGTCCATTTCCTTCGTCATTTGCTCGGCGAGTTCTGCTCTTAACTTCAAAACCATATTCATGGACTTTGTGACCATAGCATTAGAAGTAGAGAGCAGTCCTTTAATATCATCGCGATCCTTCTGAAGTGCCGCGAGTTTTTTCTTGGTTTCCTTAAGTTCCGCCTCGACTTTGGCTGTGTGTTCTTTTAGGCTCTCAAAGTCCGCCGCGAGCGCGGCTTTATCTGCCGCGAGTTCTTGGACAACCGCCTGCTGAACTTCGAGTTCAGGAGCCTCGACTTCATCAACGGAAGTTTCGTCTACTTCTTCTGTGACTTCTTCAGGCACTTCAGGCGTTTGCGGTGCTTGGGGTTGTTGTATAAACTCATCCATATCAAAAGGTTTTTCACTCATTGTACATCCTCACCTTCTTTTTGTACAGCTTCACCTTCGTTGAAAAGATCATCCTTACTGCGGCAACCTTCATAGATAAAGAGCCGACAATCTATAGGACCATTGAAGAACGGAACGCGTGCTTTGTAGTAGAGATTGACGCACTTCGCGAGATCAGGATTACCTGTAATCATACTACCCTGCCAACCCGCACACTTCTCGGACATGAAAGTGCCCATACGCGTGTAGATAGGCGCGAGCTCCTCGTAAGTTCCGAGACGGATTCCATACTCGGGATTAAAGAAGATTGTGCCCTTCTCTTGTGGAATATCTGTCTCAGCAAAGTCACACGCCTTAAACTCAATCGCGTCAAACACACCTGCCGCGTGCGCATTGATTTGTGCATTGCCGATAGCCTCGGGCGAAATGTCGGTGGCAATGATTTTTGGGAGTCCGTCTTTCTTCTCCGCCTCTTTGGCGTCGAGGAGCATTTCCTTCCAAATCTGTTCGGGGGTCGCCCCAGCCTTTTGGCGCGGCGCAATACGCGGCGCCTTCTCGCCTGGCAGAATGCGGTTATAGTCCTTAATGGACATAAACGCAAAGTGTGACTTAAGAGCACCAGGCGCTTTATTCATTGCGAGCATCGCCGCTTCAATGGCAGGTGTTCCACTTCCGCACATCGGGGAAACAAAAGGCTTATCACCCTTCCAATCAAGTGCCATTAAGCACGCGGCGGCGAGTGTTTCTTGCATTGGCGCGGAACCTGGTATTTTTCGATAGCCGCGCTTAGAAAGTGGTTCGCCTGTCGTATCAAGATAAACAATAACCTCATTGCGTTCCCAATACACAAAAACTGCCGCGCCGTGATTGCCGCCACCTGAATCAGGTCGCCGTTGGCACTTCTCACGCATACGATCCGCAATTGCGTCCTTTGTGTAAAGAGATGGAATGCGCGTATCGCGAATGGTGTAATTGTGGACAATTGAAGAAACCGAGAAGTATCCATCCGCATCGAGCAAGTTTTCCCAATCAATAGAATAAACAAGCTCATAGAGATCGCGAATGTTATAGCAGTCGGCACGCAGAAGCGGAACAAGCACGCGGTGGGCGGTGCGTAATTGCAGATTGAGCCGCATTACATCACGCATTGCGCCACGAACAACGACTGTATTCTCAGTTACTTCAACTGGTGTATACCCGAGTGCCCGCACTTCTTTCTCGGTCCATTGAGAAAGCTGCTTGGCACATGAGAGGATTATCGGATAATCCTGGTCTGTCCAGAGTTTCATAGGTTTACCTTTTTACCTTCTTTTGAAAACTTCTTAGTTGATGCGAAGCGGCAGAATCACATAAAGGAACGGAATCGAGCACTTGAGAATCGCGGGGTAAGTTCCGTCGCGCAACTCAAATATAACTTCATCATCGTCAATTACTTTAAGGGCATCGAGAAGATAGTTGGGGTTATAGAGTGCCTCAATCTTTTCGCCTTTGTACTTAATCGGCAACTCATCACGCGCAGAGCCAAAGTCAAAGACACCCGAGGTAACCGTGAGCAAATCAGACTCAAAGATGAACCGCATTGTACGCAGGGAGTCAACGCACATAATGCTCACGCGCTCAATGACATCAATGAGTTGCTGACGGTCAATAATAATGCGTTCCTTAAGTTCTTTCGGGATAACCTGATAGAAGTTCGGATACTGCTCATCAATTAACTTTGAATAAAGCTGAATATTATCAAAAGAGAAGCAAATCTGCGAACCCTTAATCTCAATGACCACATCGCCATCCACATTCGGCTGACGCTGGATTTCCTGAACCGCCTTGTTGGTAACGGTGCACTCGGTCGCGCATTCCTCAGGGAACTCAACTTCGCACTCGACCATCGCGAGGCGGCGTCCGTCAAGACCGACGGCCGTAAGCTTCTGGTCTTTAAACTTCAAGAAAACGCCGCGAATGGAGCGACGGCTATCATCAACTGCCGCGGCAAATGCGGTCTTACGGAACATTTCCTTTAGCGTCAAGAGCGGGAACTTGAAGCTGGTCGCCTCAGTTGTCTCAGGCAACTTCGGGAAGTTCTTGGCGGGGAGCCCCGTCATTGAGTACTTCGCTGAACCCGCGACAATCTTCGCCTTCTCTTCCGCATCAACGGAAATCTCAACTTGTCCCTCGATAGAAACGGAAATTGAGTTAAAGAGCATTCTTACGGGCAGAGTCGTCGCGCCCTCCTCTTTGACCTCGCAGTCAATGACCGCACAGATAGAAATATCTAGGTCAGTGGTCCGTAAGGTCAGCTTATTATCCTTCGCTTCCAAAAGGACATTTTGGACGATGGGCGAAGTGCTCTTCGTCGGGACGATATTCTGGACAGCCTTGAGTCCGTCCAAAAACTTAGCGCGTGCAATAGTGAACTTCATTTCGATTTTCCTTTTTGCTCAAATTGTCAACATCTAGTATACCAAAATTAGAGTAATTTATAAAGTATAGATTGTATTAGTAGGAATTTCGATTTGTAGATAAATCGTATTGGAGCCCGATTTTATTGGGCTTTTCCGCGTTTCTGCTGTTTACATCTATATTCATTAGTTTTAGATTCATGTTCATTGTGACCTCTCTCTGTTGATTGCCGTCGATAAATAGGCTACTTATTGACAGCTCTGTAGGTAGTTATTAACAGACCTTTTCTTCCTCCGTTGAGTACCCAAACTCAGCTAAAATTTCACTGAGCGTCGAGCGCAAGGTGGGTTCCGTATCAAGTCGCTTGCCCATCGCCTGTACATTATGGACGACTGTGGCGTGAGACTTATTGAACTCTTTAGCAATTTCGACGAGTGTATTAGACGAATACTTACGCGCAATATACATTGCGAGTTGACGCGGCGTTACGAATTGTGCCGACTTATCGCCTGAGACAATTTGCGCGAGCGTCACGCCAAACTTCTTCGCAACACTCTCTTGAATATCTCGCACAGTCAGCCGCCGCAGATTCTGCTCTTTCTCAATGAAGTCCTTGAGAAGGAAAGAAAGTGTCTCGGTTGTAAAGATGATATTTGGGTTCATCTGCATCATCACGCAGACTTTCGCGAGTGCCCCCTCTATGGCTCGCACATGGCTATTGATTTTCGAAGCCAAAAACTCAAGCACCTTCTCAGGAACTTGCGGAACTTTGTTTTCCGCTTTCTTCTTGAGAATAGCGAGCCGCGTTTCATAGCCTGGCGCTTCAATTTCCTGAACCATTCCTCCCATAAAGCGCGAAATAAGCCGTGCATCTAGGGCGGAAAGCTTGTTCGGCGAGACATCCGAAGTCATTACAATCTGCTTATGCTGTGTAATGAGGTAATTGAAGGTATTAAAGAACTCCTCTTGGCACTGTTTACCGCGCTGAAGAAATTGGATGTCGTCAATTAAAAGGACATCAAAGTAGCGATAGCGTTGCCGAAGTTTCTCGCCTTCGTTATTGGCAATTGCGTTGACATACTCGTTAAGGAAGGTCTCCGCCGTCAAATAGCAAACCGAGAGATTCCTGTTAGAAGCCAAAATCTCGTTGCCGATAGCCTGCATAAGGTGTGTCTTGCCGAGGCCTGTGCCGCCATGAATGAAAAGAGGATTCAGCCCCTTCTCACCCGGATGTGCCGCGACACCTTTCGCGGAAGCAAATGCCCAGCTGTTCGACGGACCTTCCACAAACTCTTTAAATGTGTAGCTCGGGTCGAGCGGCAGAGTCGAAATCATTGCCGCGTTCGCGGCAGTTCGCGTCCCCTTCTCTTGTGGAGCACCCTTCTCAGGTTCGTATTTAGGGACAATGATCTTCTGCTGGGACGACGGATCACACTCAAAGGTAATCTTACAGTCCTTTGTGCCGCCCGCGAGGACAATGCAGCTCATCAGCTTATCGCCGTAGTTGTTGCTGATACATTCCGCGGCAAAGGCATTCTTTGTCAGTACCTTGAAGGTATCATGCTCCACACAGACGCGCGTTATCATTTGAAAATAACGCTGCGCCTGTTCACGCTCATCATCGTTCGGCAAGGTGGAAAAGAAGATCTCTAGCGACCTCTTCCAGAGGTCGTTTTCCACGCCTATATTCTCTTCTGTGCTCATCTCTCTTTTTCTTCTCAGAATTGTCTGCTATATAATATACCATATTTCGCGCAGAAACGCACTAAGAAAAAGTCAACGGTTATTATCAAGTTATCTACACTCACTGTAGATAACTCTGATAACTTCCTATTTTGGATTAAATATACCCCCTTTTGATGATAATTGCAAGAACCGCAATATCCGCAGGATTTACACCCGGAATGCGTCCCGCTTGAGCGAGTGTCTCGGGTCGAACCTTCAGCAGCTTTTCGCGGCTTTCAAAGCGTACAGCGGTGCACTTCGAGTAGTCGAGCCAGTGCGGTATTTTAATGTTTTCATCAACTTTTGCGCGATTTGCCGCCTTTATCTCCTGTTCGACATAAGGTGCATAATGTAGGCGAACGGACCTTATCTTGCTGAGCTCGGCAACCGAGAACCACCGCGAGACGGTAGAAGCCTTTGCACAAAATGCCGCGCTGTATTCGTCGGGAGTCATTTCTTGGTTCACCAAAGAGAGCCTACCCTTCGGTGTGTCAATAGATTGTAGATAACTCTCTACAAGGTCTACAGCCTCTAGATAGTCCGTTGAAACCACCCCCACGCGCCGCGCGGCATCGCGGAGCCGGAGGCGTGCGTTGTCCTGTCGCAGGAGAAGCCTCCGCTCGGCGCGGCTTGTGAACATACGATAAGGTTCATCTGTACCTTTTGTGACGAGGTCATCAATCATCACCCCGATATAGGCATCTTGGCGGCTCAGGATAAGCGGAGCCTCCCCTTTCACCTTGAGCGCGGCATTTATACCCGCCATGATGCCTTGAGCAGCCGCTTCCTCATAGCCTGTTGTACCATTTATTTGACCCGCGAAGAAGAGTCTAGAGATGCGCTTTGACTCGAGAGCGTGTGTAAGTTCGCGCGCGTCGATTCCGTCGTACTCAATCGCGTAGGCGTAGGCTAAGAACTCGGCGTGTTCGAGTCCCTTCACCGAATGGACCATCTGCTCTTGGACTTCGCGCGGCAAACAGCAACTCAGGCCGTTTGGATAGATGACTTTGCCTTCCGAGTCCTCTGGTTCGAGCATGACATGGTGGTGGTCAGCCTTGAATCTCACTATTTTATCTTCGATAGACGGACAATACCGTACGCCTGTACCCGTAATGGCGCCTCCGTAGAGGGCTGAGTTGGCGAGATTATCGCGTATAATTTGGTGAGTCAGGGGGTTTGTGTGGGTAAGATAGCAAGGTAAATTGGGTAAAGAGCTGTTGTTCCACGTGGAACAAGGGCTAGAATCACCCAAATCACGATGTTCCACGTGGAACAATGGACGCGGCACTTCGCCGTCTTGGCGTTGGCAGACGCTAAAGTCGCAACTTTCAGCCTTTAAGCGCGGCGGAGTGCCTGTTTTGAGGCGAATGAGGGTGAAACCAAGCTTTTCGAGGCAATTGGACATCTCATTCACGGCGGGGCGTCCGTCACCTCCGCTTTCTTGGCACTCTTTGCCAATCCAAATGCGTCCGCGAAGGGTGGTGCCCGCCGTAATAACCACACATTTGGCGAAAAACGATCCGTGATGCTCGGTTTTAATGCCTTTTACTGTTAACGGGGCGCAAGGGACTGCGCCCCCTACCATTTGGGCGCAAGGGACTGCGCCCCCTACCATTTG
>CAVLAC010000099.1:0-7423 GCA_963661055.1 bacterium
AGGACAGTAGTCATCTAGGAATCCCAATGGGAAATCGCCCTATTCTCGGCGACCCCTACGGACGATGGGCAGACCACGAACTTATAGATGGCGTCATTGACATAGCGAGAAATAGTCATGGTATGATTTACTTCTTTAAGGAGGTTAATGGGAATATTGTTACTGAATGGTTCAACAATGGGGCTATTGCATTCCAAGATTTTGGAGACAAAGGTAGTCGATTTTATGCTTCGGACGGGCGCATTCAATCTATAATTTATGATGGGATTGCCTTTAGGTGGGATGGCAATGACGCGATGCAAAAGGTGGAATATATTAACGCTGACTACAAAGGAAATGATGACCTTCCCGCCTTTGAATACCATATCTACCAAGGCGCAAAGGCAGATTTGATTATTGTGAAAGACTGGGCTCACAAGTATCTTGCGTCTGCGGCGGAGCGAGAGAAGATACTGAAGCAGATTGCGCCAAAGATTGCGGAGGCGGAGCGAATCTACCGCGAGGAATCGCAGAACCCGCCGAGTGGCGCACAGCCGCGCTTCTCGTTGACAGTGCGCCGCGCTATGAATGACCTCGCAGGGGGAAAAGACTATGGTATACTGGAGAACGAGCAATACGGCAAGATTCGTTTTCCGTTAGGACGATACGGCAAGCGCGGGTTTGGTCTTCTCCACATTATAGAGCAACGAATGACAAAGGACGGCGCGACCCTTGATGAAGCCGTTGACACTGCATTCAATGTGGCAACTGCCGCAACAATCGGCAAAGAAACTGACAGTAGGAAGAATACACGCCACCTTGATTATAATGGGACAAGGGCAATCATTGGGATTATGCCCGATAATACTATAGTAATTACAGGCTATGAAATAGACACGGATGATTCAGTGGTTGCCAAACAACGCGCCGCTAAAGTTGCCCCTCAGCCTTACGTCCGCTCGGAAGAGGTCATCCGTGCTTTGAAGAGAAAACTCTCTTCGGCTAATAGTATACCATATTTGGGTGCGGGTGCGCAAGGGGGTATTCGCAATGCGCCACGCGGCGCACAGAAGAGCGCGGGCGTGAACTATCCTAGCGCGGCAGATGAGATACGCGCCTATCCGCGCTTCTCGATTGGCAAAAAGGCGCGTGAGGACGCTATTGCTCTCATCAAGCGCAAACGCCCCGACCTCACGGGCGATACGCCCGAAAAGACCGTGGACGAAATCGGCAAGTTCGCGACCTCGAAGGAACAGAAAGCCGCGCTCCATTGGTTCATCAAGGGCGCAATCCGTTTGCCCGAAGACGCGCCGAAGGTGACAGAAGCCCTAGGCTATGCCGAACGCGCTAAGGGCAAGGGCAATACGGACGCGCTTTCTTATGATTCGCCTATGGCGATGATAAACGCGCTCCACGACTTCAAGCCGAAAGCGAAGCCCATAGACCCCGACACCGTGCCACAACTGAGCGACAAGAAGGAGCTCGGCTATGGCGTTGTCACCTACCTTGTGCAGGATGACCGCGAGGGGCAAAAGGCAATGCGCGAGATTATCAACACGCATTGGGGCGAGGACGCGAATCCGTGGTGCTTACTACAAGGTGACGGCAAGGGGAATCTCTCGGACGGCACGAACGGAGAATATGACGCTTGGTACTACTGGCAACACTACTCCGCCGTGCCGAAGCGCGTGGCATTCAAGGACGGCAAGCTCTATGCGTTTATGGCTGGTGACGAGAGTGCCTTATGGTGGGATAGACAGGACAGTAGTCATCTAGGAATCCCAATGGAGAATCGCCCAGTCCCGAATGACCCCTACGGACGATGGGCAGATTACGAACTTTATAGCGATGGCTCTATCGGTGTAACGCAAGAGCCTTCGTCTTATGATAATGGCATTCGCTACAGAAAGCAAATAAACGGCAAAACTGTCACTGAATGGTTTAACAATGGGAATATTGCATTCCAAGACCTGGGCGATAAGGTCAACCTATATTATTATAGTGATGGGTTGGTCGAGCGCATATTGATTGACGGTTTTATTTTTGAGTTTGAAATCTATAATGAAATGTGGAAGAACTATGGCGTAATAGAGAGGATTGGCTATTATGAAGAAGGCGACATCCCCGCATTTGTGTATATCCCGTATTCGGACGGAAATGGACACTTAGAAATCAGAAGTGGAGAGCCTCATCTTGCTTCTGCGGCGGAGCGAGAGAAGATACTGAAGCAGATTGCGCCAAAGATTGCGGAGGCGGAGCGAATCTACCGCGAGAAATCGCAGAACCCGCCGAGCGGCGCACAGCCGCGCTTCTCGATACGCCGTCTTTCCTTTGCAGACGCAACGGAAAACGAAGCGAAAGAGACGGTGAAGGCATTGCGCACGAATCGTGTCCAGTTCACAAATAAACGCAACGAGCGCAAAGCCGAACTTAAGTCTGATTGGACAAAAATCTTTTCTGGACCTGCCAAGAAGAAGTCCGTTAGTTATGAGGCGCACTATGCCGCCGCCAACCATATTAACACACTCTTTGAGGAAGGCGTGAAATTATGGGAAGAGCCGCCACGGAATGCTTCTCGCGACATTCGCGCTTACGCAAAGTATGGGTGCCCATTCGTTCTCCACGGCGAACCTTACCTCGCAAAGTTAACCGTAAAGGAATATGCGGATGAGGACGCGGTGGACGGCGTGTACTCTGTTGAGGCTCTTTCTGTAGAAAAGATAAGCGGCAGGGGAATAAATGTGGGCATCACCTCAATAGAGGGACACGAACTCGACCCTGCCGCAACAGCCGAACTGAAGCGAATGCTCCAATCGACTGACACTATTATACCACAGAACGGGGTTGGAACGCAAGGGCAAAGTGCGGCGGACGGAGTGCGGCGGCTAACCACGCCCTCCTCCTTGACTTTGAGCCACGGTTCTAGTATAATATCACCCACAAAGGAGATAGTAGATGAAGTCAGACGCAAGCACGAAGGAATCGATGAAACACTCCGCGAATACGGAATCGCGGATAGCGTTGAATGCCTCACACAAAGTCAGTGCCGATACCTCGCTTCCCTATCACCTAACACCCTCAGAGATAGAATCGCTGAGGCAAGACCTCAGGGAAACGAACAGAATGGCGAAGGAACTCTTCGCGGACATTCAACCGTTCAAGAGGTAGAATCTCCTCGCGCCTCTGTCCGTCGCGGCTCTTCGCCGATGAAGGCGGAGGATATTGCCACAGGCTATCTTGCCGCTCGTTTCCTTGCAGGTAAAGATACGAGCCTAGTGGATGCTACAAGCCTCCTTAGGAATATTGGTCTTAAGGTTGATACTCAAGCCATCCTTGACCGCGCTAAGGATCTCGCCGAGAACAACCGTGACCGCCTTCGTGCGTCCATCGAAAGCCGCAACCCCGAAGTAGTCGCCGCCCTCGCTCGTGAGAGCCTTGCCGACCGTGCCACTGCCGCCTTCAATGACGCGCTGATGACAGGTGCGAAAGCCGCAGACCCAGACCTCGGCGTTTCTATGCAACGCGCCGCAGAGCGTTATGCCGCTCGTGAACTTCAGACGGCTAAGGGTTTCACTGCCGCCGAAATGTCTGCAGAACTGCCAATCTCTCTTGCGGAAGGACTTATTGCGGTTGCTGAATATGAGAGAACGCCTGCGGAAAAAGCGCGTCTTGAAGCCGCCAAAGCCAAACGCGAAGAAGAGAAGAAGCGCAGGGAAGAAGTGGGTGAAAGCCCACTTGAGGAATCTGAACGGTTTGCTCGTGATACATCTTATCGTGCGCCAACCGCTGAAGAAAGTGCTTACTTCAACGAACTTATGGATCGTGCGCGCTTTGCTGACGATGCTCGTAAGGCGGAAGCCCTCCGCAAGGAACTCGCCGAGAAGAAGCGCAAGGAAGAAAAAGCAAAAGCGACTGCCGAGAACAATTCGGGAGAAGTTGAAGACAATGCTGATGAAGGCGCGGAGAACGAAGGTGGCGCATTCACAACTGCCGATGGCTTGCCCTTTGACACGGTGAAGCGCATTGCCCCAATCTTCGAATCCGCCGACCTCTTTGCGCAGTTCATTGTTGAATGGGCTACTGACCACATCCTCAAGAAGCATTCCGAATTCACTTCTCGCGGAGAACTTTGGCGTTCCCCTATTGCAATTAAGGAACTCGTCAAAACTGCGCAGTACATTCTTCGCGACCTTTCGAAGGATACGCTCGGCAGTTCCTATGCTCGCAATAGAGCTGACCAGATGATAATTAATCTTGTTGACTGTAATACCTTTAACTCCATTCGCCGCAATGTCGCGTTAATCTATGACCGCATTCACAGCAATGCCTTGCGCATTTCTCGTCATAAACTTGTCCGCGAACTCATTAACGGCAAGCACGATTCCAAGGATGACGGACCTGGCTTTAAGGGTGTTCGTCAACTTGCTGGAATCAAGGGACGCTTCCGCGCTACCCTAGAGAAGGATGAGCGTACAATTGACGGCAAGACGGAGCAGTGGGCGCGTTGGCTCGTTCCCTACCTCACGATGTCTGAGGAAAAACTCAAGGCGGAGGAAGAACGGCTTTTGAAGGTTATTGCCACCCACGACACTGAGAACGAAGAAAATGGCTATGATAAGGAAGATGATGCGCGTTATACTGAAGCGAAAGACCGTCTTGCTCTCTTGCGTGTCTACGGCGGTATGGTGCGTTGGCTTCCTGGTAAGATTATCGACGCTCGTGCCGACATACTAGAACAACTCTCGGGTAAGCGCGCTCAATTTGAGCAGGAACGCGAAGCCCGTAAAGCTGAAAACAAGGCAATCCGCGATGCTATTATCGCGGCAGTTGAAGCAGGGGCAGGTAATGCTTTCCATAATCACGGTGCTGACCGTGTTGCAAACTTCCTTGATTCAATGAACGGCAACCTCACCCTTGAGATGCAGAATATGATTCGCTACTGCAAGGATGAGAAAAAGCGCGAAGCCGCACTCCTCGCGATTGAGGATGTGGCGACCCTTATCAGTCGAGGAAGTGAGCAATACCGTGTTGTACTTAATACGGCGCGTAAGGAAATCAATGAGGGATTAACCGCTTGCTATGGCAATGCCGAAAAAGGCGTTAAGCACCTTATGAGCGAGAAGATTCCCGAAGAAGCCGCACTTGCTATCTTCAAGACCCGTGAGAAAGTGCCGACTTATGGACAACTTTTGCAACTTTACGCGACAACCCTCCAAAAGGACTACAAGATTAATGCTGACGAACACGGACGCACGGCTCAACTCGCTCTTATGGAGAAGACGCTTACGCCTCAGGATATTCAATTCCACGCGTGGGCGGTTAACTGGTATGCCGCGAACCGACAGAGCCTCTCTGATTCGGTAGAGGAAATTACGGGCGTTAAGATTACCTCGCCCGACCGCCTCTATTGCCCTGCGAAAATGGATCGTGAAAGCGATGGATTCTCCGTTGACGCGGTTGCGTGGTCTCCTGTTCCAAGTGCACTTAATCGCCGTATTGCTCACAAACTTGACTTTGATGAGAGTGCAAACCTCCTCGCGCTCCTTTTGAAACAGGCGGATATTCGTGCGCAGACAATTGGCTATGGTATGGTGGGCATTCGCCTCCGTGATATTATCGCGCACCACGACCTTCAAAAAGCCGTTCGTATGCATGTTGGGCGCGCCGACATAAAGCGTGTCACCGACCATATGAAGGATGTGCTCGTGCAGGACGCAACGAAGAGTGAGCGGTACGAATGGCTCGCCCCACTCAATGTAGCCCGAAAGTGGGTGTCGCGCTTCTATCTTTCGCTAAATATCCCGAGTGCCATAAAGCAACTTGCTTCAATGCCTGTATGGGCAAACGCTATGCTCGGCGGTCAAGAGGTTGGTCTTAAGCGTTGCCTTGGCTATCTCACCTCGGTTGGAACTGCTGAAGGGCGGCAGGCTATTGAAGACCTTATTAGGAGTGACGGCTTCAAGGCGCGTTATCGTATGGGCTGGAGTGAGGAAATCCAAAACCTCCTTTCGCATCCCTCAAAGTTCCGCCTTATGCGTTGGATAGAGGAGCAATACGACAAGGGAATGATAGTTAATAAGGGTGTCGATGTTGTCTCGTGTTTGTGGATGGCGCAGGGCTTTTATCGCGATGCGTTAGATCTCTTTACGCGGCGCGGTTTCTCGCCCGAAAAAGCGAAAGAATGTGCGCTTGCCTATACATGGAGTGTCTGCGAAAACGGTCAGCAATCTGGACGCACGGAGAATATGAATCGTGCACAACGGCATGGAGGCGCGCTTGTGGGCGCAATCTTCCAGTTCAAAACGGCATTTCTGCTTCAGGGAGCCTATGTCTCTCAGGCAATTAAAGATGTGCTTGCGGGAACGCCAGGGGCGAAAGGACGGCTCGCTCGTGCAATCTTCATCAATACGGTCTATATCCCCGCCTTTTCCGCTGTCGTGGATGCTGTTCGCGATGCCGTTTTGGGCGAACCTGAACCGCCCGAAGATCCCGACAAGATGCCGCAGTGGCTAAAGGACTTCTGTTGGTCAATGGTTGACGGTGTCACCGCACCGTTGTTCATAACAGGAAGTATTATCCACGCAGGGTTTAACGCCATTTTCGGCAAGACGGGCTACGATGACGATGCGAGGATTCCCTCAGTTGACGAAATTATGCGAATCAGTAAGCACGGTAGCGCGGCATTTTCGAGCGCGATTTCTCTTCTCACCCCATTTGACATTGTCGAAGAAGTGACACCTGAAAAGGTGCAGGAAGATCTCATGCGTCTCGCTTCCGATTTCTCTGCGCCCGTTCGGCATGTCCGTAAATATCTCAGGAATCGACAAGAGGACTAATCAAAAGGCAAGAGCCGCTCCACTCTGTGGGGAGGGTAGTGACAAAAAAGGGCGATTTTGTCACTACCCTACGCCTTATTGACAGATGTGACATTATCACACCAACCACTTAACCACAACCCCAAACCACGCAAAACAATGCCGCGCCGCACTCTTGCTTTTGCGCCACCGTTGTGGTATAATAGGTAGCGATGTTGGGGCGTGAAATGTCTCTTGGAAAGTCCCTAGGACAACCCATAGGACACTAACGCTAAAACGGGCGAATGGCGGAAAAGTGCGCAACGCACACCCCGCCAAAACCATTTAAATCAACTTATAAGCGGTAAACACTACCCAATCGGGCGAGGTTGGGGTGCAAAAGGTCACGAGTTCAAATCTCGTCGCTCCGACCAATATATGTTGATGAAATCGTGGTTTTGTTAGGGATTTTCGCCGTTTTCCCTTCATGCAAAGTCAGGGTTAGAAGTGCTCTTTAGGACACACTAGGACACTTTAGGACACTTTTAGCCCTAAATGAAAGGTAAATAGTCGTATGAAACGGCGAGATTGTAGGAAGCCGAAAGGCTCGGTTTATGTGAATAACGGTTATTGGTTTCTCTCGGTGAAGT
>CAVLAC010000100.1:0-7071 GCA_963661055.1 bacterium
CTCGACTTCTCGGATACTTTCGCGTGGACGGCGGGTGTTGGTATTCGTCTCGATATCCCGATGTTCCCGATTCGTCTCGACTTTGCAACACCTCTGAAGAAGCCTGACCACGCCGAAGAGGAAGTCTTCAGCTTCTCCATTGGCTACGATTTCTAACAATTCTACTAAAGGAAAAATTACTAATGAAAT
The DNA here is from genome assembly GCA_963661055.1 of bacterium. Classification (GTDB taxonomy): domain Bacteria; phylum Verrucomicrobiota; class Kiritimatiellia; order RFP12; family UBA1067; genus UBA1067. The sequence continues at coordinate 190 of CAVLAC010000100.1, forward strand.
ATCTTACACTAACTGCAAGCCTCCTTCTCGCGAGCACAGCCGCCGTCTTCGCCGATGTTAAGATTGGTACGGTGGATATGGTTCTCCTCGTGCGCAATCATGTAGACTATGGGAAGAACAAGCGGCTTTTGACCACCACCGAGACGGAATATAAGCAGAAGTTGGACGCTAGAAAGTCTGATTTGCAATCCATTCAAGACGAGGGACGCAAACTCGCGGATGAGCTCCGTAATCCTATGCTCTCTGACGCGACGAAGAAGTCCCTCGAGAATCGCTTGGTCGAGATTCAGAACCGCTTCATCAAGGCGCAACAGGATATCCGTAATGAGGCGATGAAGAGCGAGCAAGATTTGAGCGAATTGGAAGCGCGGCTTTTACGGTTCCAGGCGCAGGATATCAAGGAGAAAATTCAGAAGTTCGCGGAGGACGAGGGCTACGATATGATCCTTGACTCAAGCGCGACACTCTACGCGAAGAAGGCGCACGATGTGACGGACGGCGTCCTTAAAGTGATGGGCGTTGACCCCAAGGAGGCACGCGCGGCGGCGGAGAAGGAAAAGAAGAATGAAAGCAAGTGAACTCGCGAAGATTCTCGGCGGCACGCTTGAGGGTGCGGATGTCGAGCTTACGGCGTGTGGTGGGCTAGAAGAGGCGCGTCCAGGCGACTTGAGTTTCTGCAAAGACCCCAAGCACGTGAAGCTTGTCGCGGAAACGAAAGCTTCCGCCGTTCTTTTGCCTCCCGACTGGGAGCACGGGGCACCGTGTAGCATTATCCGCGTTGCCGACCCGAATCACGCGTGTATGGCGGCGGCGAAGTTGTTTGCACCGCCCGAGCCCGTCCGTGCTCCTGGCGTGCACCCGACGGCGATTATCGACCCGAGTGTGAAACTTGGGGAGAATGTCCATATTGGGGCGTTTACCGTTATTGAGAAGGGCACAGAAATTGCCGCGAACGCGGTCATTGAAGCCCAAGTTTTTATTGGCGAGGGATGCCGCGTTGGAGCGCGTACTCACATTTACCCGCAGGTCACGCTTCGTGAAGGCACGGTCGTCGGGGCAGACTGCATTTTGCATTGCGGCGTGCGCCTTGGTGGCGATGGCTATGGCTTCAATAATGGTCGCCGCGAGGATGGTAGCGTCTATATTGAAAAGATTCCGCAACTCGGCATTGTCGAGATTGGCGATGGCGTCGAGATTGGCTCGAATACGACCATTGACCGTGCCCGCATTGGGCGCACTTACATTGGCCCAATGACGAAGATTGATAACCTCGTCCAAATCGGACACAATGTTAAGGTCAAGGGCTATTCGGGGCTCATCGCTCAGAGTGGCGTTGCGGGCTCAACCGAGATTGGCTATGGCTGCCTTATTTGGGCGCAGGCGGGCATTTCGGGGCACATCAAGATTGCGGATGGCGTGCAGGTCGGCCCCCAGGCGGGCGTTCCCCAGACGCTCGATGGCTCGGTTAAGTATGTGCTCGGGGCTCCTGCTGAATCAATGAAGGACTTTGGTGGGCGCGTGCTTCTCCCCAAGATGGTGGCGAAGTTGCGTACTGAGGTCAAGGAACTCAAGGCGCAAATCGCGGCAAAATGAAGATACTCGTACTCAACGGGCCCAACCTCAACTTGCTCGGACTTCGTGAGCCCGCGCTTTATGGTTCGCGCACTTATGCGGATCTCGTTGCTTTGTGCGAAAAGACGGGTACGGAAGTCGGGGCGGCGATTGAGGTGCGGCAGTCTAATCACGAGGGGACGCTCGTCGACTGGATTCAGGAAGCACGCGGCACATTCGACGCGATTGTCCTTAATGCCGCCGCGTATACTCATACCTCGGTCGCGATTCTCGATGCTCTCAAGGCGGTGTCGATTCCGACGGTTGAGGTGCACATTACCGACCCAAAGACGAGGGAAGAGTTCCGTCATATTTCGTATGTCGGGATGGCGTCCGTCGCGACCTTTGCGGGATACGGGCTTGATTCATATGTCAAAGCCATCCAATTTATCGCGGCGAAAGGCGCGAATCGAGGTTGCTAATGCCTGTTTATGTGTATGAGGCAAAGGTGCCCGAGAAAGGGTGCGACAAGTGCCGCGAAGGCTTTGAGGTCTCGCAGCATTTGACGGACGCTAAATTGACGCATTGTCCCGCGTGTGGGGCGGAAGTGTTCCGCGTCATTCAGGCACCAGGCCTCGCACATTCCAAGACCGATTTACATTATCGCGCCAAACGCGCGGGCTTTTCGTGCCTGAAGAAGGTACAGAAGGGCGAATACGAGAAGATGTACTAATTACAACTGAGGTGAGAGAGAGGAGAACTAAAAATGGAGCGTAAAGAAGAATACTTAGCACTCATTGAGAAGACTCTCGATGAAGTACTGCCCGCCGCGACAGAGCGTCCCGCGACACTCTTCGAGGCGATGCGCTATGCGGTTGGGACGGGCGGCAAACGCGTCCGCCCTCTCCTCTGCCTCGCGGCGGCGGAAGCCGTGGGCGGCACGGCGGCGGATGCTCGCTATGCGGCGGCGGCGATTGAGCTTCTTCATAATTATACACTCATCCACGATGATTTGCCTTCAATGGATAATGATGTAGAGCGGCGCGGCAAACCGAGTGTCTGGGCGAAATATGGCGAGGCGACGGCGATTCTCGCGGCGGACGCTATGCAGTCGCTCGCGTTCCGTGTCGCGGCGAAAGTTCCGCGTAATGGCGTGGATGTGGTGGATGCACTCGCCTCGGCGGGCATTGGCGTTGTGCAAGGGCAGGTAGAGGATGTTGCGAAGTCCGACGGACTCGACTTCATCTATATGCACAAAACGAGCGACCTTTTTGTTGCCGCTGCAGTTATGGGCGGACTCGCCGCTGATGCCAAGGACGAAGAAATTGCCGCGCTTCGGGTTTACGCGCGTAATCTCGGACTCGCCTTCCAATTTGAGGATGATTTACTTGATGGTGACTCGCCCTATACCAAGGCGGAAATCGAGAAGCGCATTCATGAGACGACGGATGCCGCCATTGCCGCGCTCGCGGCACTTACGGGCAATACGGACTTTCTGACCTTGCTTGCCGCGTCACTTGTTGGCCGCAATAACTAAGGAGGGCGCGCTATGAGCGAGACGATGGGAACCTTGATTTGCGCGTTGGGCGGGCTGATGGGTGCCATCTTTGCCCTGCCTTTTCGCGGCATTAAGAAGTGGCATTACGAATCGTATTGGTTCGTGTATGCGGTCGTCGGTCTCGTGTTCTTTCCGCTTATTCTCGCGCGGGTGACTTGCCCTGCGCTCAGGTCGGTTATCCTCGGCTCTTCAGGCGAAACTCTCGCGCGGTGCATCCTTTTTGGTGCACTCTGGGGTGTCGGCGGGCTCACTTGGGGACTGATGATTCGCTATCTTGGGATTGGGCTTGGGCTCGCCATTGGGTGCGGACTCTGTTCCGCCGCGGGAACGCTCATTCCTCCCCTTGTCACGGGTCACGCGGCAGATCTTATTAAAGATACGGCGGCGATAATTACGCTCGGGAGCGTCTTTGTGTCCCTTTTGGGCATTATTCTCGTCGGTACGGCAGGCAAGCTGAAGGAAGCTGAGCTCGATGAGGAAGCGAAGAAGAAGGCGGTTGCTGAATTTAACTTCAAGAAGGGAATGACCGTCGCCATTTTCTCAGGAATCGCGTCCGCTGGAATGAACTTTGGTTTGCAAGGTGGCGCGGCGATGGAAAGTGCCGCGATCGCGGCGGGGACACCAGCCGCGTGGTCGGGAATGCCAGTCCTCGTGGTGGTTCTTTGGGGCGGATTCATTGTGAATGCCCTTTGGTGCATTTGGCAGAATGCCCGCAATCAGACTTTCGGTGACTACGCGACTTCGGGGGTGGCGTGGGGACTTGCCGCGCTCGCTGGTATTCTTTGGGCACTCCAATTCGCGTGCCAGAAGATTGGTGAGCCCGCGATGGGTTCAATGCGCTATGTCTCTTTCGCCGTCGTGATGGGTTCGTGTGTGCTCTTTTCGTCCTTACTCGGAATCTTCCTCGGTGAATGGCGGGGGACGAGTAAGCGGGTGCGCCTTGCACTCGCCGCTGGGCTCCTTACAATTGCCGCGTCCATTGTGCTCGCGGTTGTCGCTAAATCTTTCTAACGAACATCAAACCTCAATAAGGAGAAAACTATGAGCTACGCAGATGCCAAGAAGAAGTTCGCCGCGATCGGTGTGGATACCGAGAAGGCAATTAAGGAACTGAGCAAGATTGCGATTTCCATGCATTGTTGGCAGGGGGATGATGTTGGCGGCTTTGAGAATGTGGGCGGGGCGTCGAACGGAATCCAGACGACGGGCAACTATCCTGGCAAGGCGACGACCCCCGAGCAGTTGATGGCGGATATTGACTTCGCCTTTTCGCTTATTCCAGGTAAGCACCGCCTGAATTTGCACGCGTGCTATGGCGTGCACGGTGATAAGCTCGTCGATCGCGACAAGATTGGTCCTGAGCAGTTCAAGCCGTGGGTAGCGTGGGCAAAGAAGCGCGGCATTGGGCTCGACTTCAATCCGACTTTTTTCTCCCACGCCAATGTTGTCGATGGGCTTACGCTTTCGAGCCCCGACCCGAAGATTCGCGCTTTTTGGGTGAAGCACGGCGTAAAGTGCCTCGAAATTGCCGATTATATGGCAAAGGAACTTAAGTCGCCCTGCACCATCAACTTCTGGTGCCCCGATGGCTACAAGGACGACCCCTCGGATCGTCTCGGACCGCGCCAACGGATGGCAGATTCGCTCGACAAGATCTTTAAGCAGGCGAAATATGACAAGAAGCGCGTCGTACCGACCCTCGAGTCGAAGCTTTTCGGCATTGGCGTTGAGAGTTACACGGTCAACTCCCACGAATTCGTGATGGGTTATGCTCAGAGCCGCAAGATTCTCGCGCTCCTTGATATGGGGCACTTCCATTTGACGGAAAATGTCGCGGATAAGATCAGCTCGTTCTTGATGTTCTTCGGCAAGGTGGCGTTCCATATCTCGCGTCCTGTCCGTTGGGATTCGGACCATGTCATTCGTCAGAACGATGACCTGCGCAATGCGGCGGAGGAGATTGTCCGTATGGGACCTGAGAACTTCATTATTGCGCTCGACTACTTCGATGCCTCCATCTGCCGCGTCGCGGCGTGGGTCTTGGGTATGCGTAATATGCAAAAGGAGTTGCTCAAGGCGATGCTTCTCCCCAATAAGCAGCTTAAGGCACTACAGGACGCGGGCGAATTTACGGCGCAACTCGTTTTGCAAGAAGAGTACAAGAACTATCCGACTGAAGCGGTCTGGGATGAGTTCTGCAAGCGCAACAAAGTGCCTGCCAATGAGGCGTGGCTGAAGGCAGTGCAGAAGTACGAGAAGGAAGTCCTTCTCAAGCGCGGCTAATAAATAAGGAGAGATAAAATGCAGAAAATAAACGCAAAAGCCGTCATTTTGGGGGCGGCGGGGCTTCTTTTGTCGGGCGCGGCACTTGCGGGGGAGTTTACGAGCTCCCTCATCGGGCGCGTCACTTATAATGATACGAACGGCTGGACGATTAAGGCGAATGTGACCCCCAAGGAAGCGGGCGTCGAAGAATGGCATCTCACCTTTAGCGCGGCAAAATCGACGACACCGCCACGGACGACCCTGAAAGGGGCGTTCCCGCTCAAGGGGGTTATCGGGCGCTGGACGACGGGCACGGGGCTCAACAAGAACCTTCCGCCAGATTGGGGATGCGGTTTTGGTTCATCCTTGGCTTCAGGGGCTCCCGTTATGGCGTATTTCTCGGATTCCAACGAGAATCGCGGCACAATTGCGTGCTCGGAAGCGTTTCGCCAAGTAAACTTTCGCCTTGGCATTATCGAGGAGACGGCGGAATCCTGCTTCCAGGCGGACTTTTTCACGGAACCCGAAGCACCGATTTCGAGTTATGAGGTCACCTTTAGGCTAGACTTCCGTCCCATTTTCTATGCGGACGCGATTCGCGCGGCATTTGCGTGGTATGCGACGATGCCTGAGTACCAGAGCGCGAAAGTGCCGGACGCGGCATTTGAGCCGCTTTATTCGGCCTGGTATTCGTTCCATCAGAATGTGAGCGACAAGGCAATTGAGGAAGAATGTGCCCGCGCCGTCAAATACGGAATGAAGGTGCTCATTGTGGATGACGGATGGCAGACGGACGACAATAATCGCGGCTATGCCTTCTGTGGTGACTGGCAGGTCTCCAAGAACCGCTTCCCTGATTTTGCCGCGCACATCAAGAAGGTGCAGGCTCTCGGTATGAAGTATATGATTTGGTTTGCCGTACCGCAGGTTGGCCCCAAGAGCCAGAATTATGCACGTTTTAAGGATAAGATGCTTTATGGAAATGTGCTTGACCCCCGCTTCCCTGAAGTGCGTGAGTTCCTTTGCACCACCTTTGAGAACGCGATGAAGAATTGGGGGCTAGACGGACTCAAGCTCGACTTCATCGACAACTTCCACTTTAGCGGCGCTGACCCCGCGCTTAAGGATAATTATGCGGGGCGCGACATAAAGTCGCTTTCCGTCGCGATTGATACCCTAATGAAGGAAGTTCATAAGCGGATAACCGCGATTAAGCCTGACGCGCTTATCGAGTTCCGTCAGTCCTATATCGGACCGTGCATCCGCCAATACGGCAATATGCTCCGTGCGGGGGATTGTCCGATGGATCCTCTCGCGAACCGCACCCGCACCCTCGATTTGCGTCTTTCTTCGGGCAATACCGCCGTCCATTCGGATATGCTGATGTGGAATAAGGACGAGACCCCCGAGCAGGCTTCGCGGCAGTTTTGGAGCATTATGTTTGCTGTGCCGCAAATCTCGGTTAAGCTCGATGAGATTCCCGAGAGCCACCGCGCCAAATTGCACGA
>CAVLAC010000101.1:0-7068 GCA_963661055.1 bacterium
TCTCGCTCATTCGAGCGAGAGTGAGGCTCATCCGATGGATGAGCGAGTGTGTGTGTGGCTCAAAGTTTCGGAGTTATTCGCGAAGTTCTGGGCGGCGTACCCGCGCAAGATCGGGAAGATTGCCGCGCAATTCGTGAAAGACCTGGAAACCGCCTACGCCCAACGCGCCGCTATCCGCCTTTAAATCCTGTTAATCCTGCCATAAACAGCACTAGACAACATATGTAAAAGCATACAAAAGCGGTTTACGCGCAATGTAAAGAAAGTGTAAAGTGCCGCGCCAAGAACACAAATGGCACATTTTGTGCTATATCATTTACTAAAGGTTTACAGAATCTGTAATTCAAATAAAGGACTCAAATGAGTAAGTATGTTGACTCGGTACTCGCCTCCGTCAAGGCGAAGAACGCGAATGAACCTGAGTTCATTCAGGCGGTGGACGAAGTATTGATGACCCTCGACCCTGTGTTGAAGGCCAACAAGCAATATGAGCAGAACGCGATTCTTGAGCGCATGGTCGAACCTGAGCGCGTTGTTATGTTCCGCGTCCCTTGGGTGGACGACAAGGGCATCATCCGCGTCAATCGCGGCTATCGCGTGCAGATGAACAGCGCGATTGGTCCTTATAAAGGAGGTCTGCGTTTTGACCCTACCGTCAATCTCGGCGTCCTCAAGTTCCTCGCGTTTGAGCAGGTCTTCAAGAACTCCCTCACCACCCTTCCTATGGGCGGCGGCAAGGGCGGTAGCGACTTCAATCCGAAACAGAGCCCCCACACCCCCGGCAAGCGTTGCAGTGACGCGGAAGTTATGCGCTTCTGCCAGAGCTTCATGACTGAGCTTTATCGCCACATTGGCCCTGATACGGACGTTCCGGCGGGCGATATGAATGTCGGCGGACGCGAAATCGGCTATCTCTTCGGTCAGTACAAGCGCCTCGCCAATGAATGGACGGGTGTTTTGACGGGCAAGGGTCTCAGCTTCGGTGGCTCGCTGATTCGTCCTGAGGCGACGGGTTATGGCGACATCTACTTCGCGCAGAACATGCTCGCCGTTAAGGGTGAAACCTTCGAGGGCAAGAAGTGCGTGATTTCGGGTTCGGGCAATGTCGCTTCTTTCGCGGCAGAAAAGCTTATGCAACTCGGCGCGAAAGTCCTCACTCTCTCCGACCGCTCGGGCGCTATCTACGCTAAGGACGGCATCACCGAGAAGATGCTTAAGGACATTATGGTTCTTAAGAATGTGAAGCGCGGCGAACTCGCTGAATTCGCGAAGAAGACGAAAGCCGTTAAGTTCTATGCGAACGCCAACAGCTGGCAGATTGCCGACAAGATTGACGCGGCATTCCCCTGCGCACGCCAGAACGAACTCAATGGCAAGGACGCGGACTACCTTCTCAAGCACGGCTGTAAGCTCGTCGGCGAAGGCGCGAATATGCCTTCTACCCCCGAGGCGATTGAGAAGTTCCTCAATGCGAAGATTATGTTCAGCCCGGGCAAGGCTTCCAACGCGGGTGGCGTCGCGACCTCTGGTCTCGAAATGAGCCAGAACTCCGAGCGCCTCTCCTGGACTTCTGAAGAAGTCGACAACAAGCTCAAGGGCATTATGAAGTCCATTCACGACAATGCCTACGAGGCGGCAGCGAAGTATGGTCACAAGGGCAACTATGTGATGGGCGCGAATATCGCGGGCTTCGTCAAGGTTGCGGACGCGATGGTCGCTCAGGGCGTTTGCTAACGCTCGAAGCTTCCAATCGAGGAAAGGGACGCGGCAGAAAATTTCACCGCGTCTCTTTTTTACTCTTCCCTTTTCGGCGCGAATATGATAAAATAGTGGTTAGATATGAATAAGATAGTAGAAAAGAAGCAGCTGTCGGACAATGTCTACGAGATTGTCGTCGAGGCTCCGCTCATTGCCAACGAGCGCAAGGCAGGTCAGTTCATTATCCTTATGGTCGACGCGGACCACGGCGAACGCATTCCGCTCACCATTGCGGATGCCGATCCCACGCGCGGCACTATAACGCTCATCTACCAAACGGTAGGGGCGACGACAATGAAGCTCGCGCGGCTCGGTGTTGGCGATTCCCTCGGGGCACTCCTCGGACCCCTCGGGCGCCCGACTTCCATCCGTGGCACCAATGGTGAGCCCACGGGACGTGTCGTTTGCGTCGGCGGCGGCATTGGTGTCGCGCCTATGCACCCGATTGCCCAAGCCCTCAAAGCGGCCGGGAACGATGTCACCATTATTATGGGTGCACGTAATAAGTCCCTCTTCGTTATGGAAGACGAAATGCGCGCCATCGCGGGCGATAAGCTCATTTTGATGACGGACGATGGTTCATCGGGACGCAAGGGGCTCGTCACCGACCCCCTCAAGGAACTTTGCGAGAAAGGTGCGGTCGATGAAGTCATCGCGATTGGTCCGCCCATTATGATGAAGTTCTGTGCGCTTACCACCAAGCCCTTCAATGTAAAGACAACCGTCTCGCTCAATACCATTATGATTGATGGTACGGGTATGTGCGGCGGGTGCCGTATCAGCATTGGCGGCGAGACGAAGTTCGTCTGTGTGGACGGCCCTGAGTTTGACGCGCACCAAGTCGATTGGGATCTTATGCTCGAGCGTATGGGGTCCTTTAAGCCCGAGGAACAGAAGGCGAAGGAACACCTCTGCCAAGCGGGTATTTTCACTGCACCCACCAAGTAAGGGAAGGATTTAGAAGATGTTGTCACCTAAAGAGAAAATGGCTATCCCTCAGCAGGATATGCCCGAGCAAGATCCGCTCGTTCGTGCCCACAATATGAATGAGGTCGCGATTGGCTACACCGCCGAAATGGCGAAAACCGAGGCCTCTCGTTGCTTGCAGTGTCCCGCGAAGCCCTGTATGAAGGGGTGCCCCGTCGCAATTAACATTCCTGGCTTCCTCGAGAAAGCCGCCGCAGGCGACTTCAAGGGCGCGCTCGCCATTATCCGCGAGACCTCCCTTCTGCCCGCCGTGTGCGGACGCGTCTGCCCCCAAGAAAAGCAGTGCCAGAAGTTCTGCACGATGGGCAAGCTGATGAAAGATGTCAATAAGGCGGTCGCTATCGGACGCGTCGAGCGCTATTGCGCGGATGTGGTCCGTGAGTCGGGCGCGGCAGATGTCGACACCGTCGCCCCCGCGACAGGCAAGCGCGTCGCTGTCGTCGGCTCGGGGCCTGCTTCCATCACCGTCGCGGCAGATTGTGCTCGCGCGGGACATGCCGTCACGATGTTCGAGGCGTTCCATAAGCCAGGTGGCGTGCTCGTCTATGGTATTCCTGAGTTCCGTCTCCCGAAGACCATCGTCCAAAACGAGATTGACGGACTCCAAAAGCTCGGCGTGAAGCTTGAGACCAACTATGTCGTTGGGCGCACCCGCAAACTCAAAGACTTGATGGAGAAGGATGGCTTTGACGCGGTCTTCGTCGGCACAGGCGCGGGGCTCCCGAAATTTATGAACATTGAGGGCGAGAACCTGACGGGCGTCTTCAGTGCGAATGAATATCTGACGCGGGCTAACTTGATGAAGGCTTACGACGAAGAGCATAACGACACGCCGTATTGGCACGGCAAGAGTGTCGCGGTGCTCGGTGGCGGCAATGTCGCGATGGACGCGAGCCGTATGGCGCTTCGCCTTGGGGCTGAGAAGGTCTATCTCGTCTATCGCCGTAGCGAAGCCGAAATGCCTGCTCGTGCCGAAGAAGTTCATCACGCGAAGCAGGAAGGCGTCGAGTTCCGTACGCTCCAGAATGCGAAGCGCGTCCTTGGTGATGATAAGGGCAAGGTGATTGGGCTTGAGTGCCTCAAGTATGAGCTGGGCGAACCCGATGCCTCGGGTCGCCGTAGCCCTGTCGCGATTCCGGGTAGCGAATTCGTCCTTGATGTCGATACGGTCGTTGTGGCGGTCGGCAACGCGTCGAATCCGCTCATCCCCGCGACAACCGAGGGGCTCGAAGTCAATAAGCGCGGCAATATTGTCGTGAACCCCGAGACGAACGCAACCTCGATTCCGGGTGTCTTCGCGGGTGGCGACATTGTGCTTGGCGCGGCAACCGTCATTCTCGCGATGGGCGAGGGACGCCGTGCGGCGGCGGGTATCAACGCCTACTTGGCGAACAAATAAGCCGCGAAACAAAGAAAAGAAAGCGGGGCGCAAGCCATTTGCGTCCCGCCTCTTTTTTGGCTCAGATTCTCTCTTTAGACATTCAAGAGAACATCCGCCAAACGCGAAATGACTGTCTCATAAACCGCGCGATCAGGCTCTTCTTCAATGACCGCCTTACCAATTGCCTTCGGCAAGGAACGCGCCATATTGCCCGTCGAGAGCTGCCACGCGTCAAGCCCCATAAGGACATTGCTCGGCTTCAGGAAGAGACGGATGCTATGCGAAAGCCCCTGCATGGCCCCGCACACCTTGAAGAGGCTCGGGACCCCTTCCCAATCGCTCGCCTTCAAAATGCCGCGCTCAATCGCGTAAAGCCCTTCCATACAAGAGCCAATGCCGAGCGCATAGCCGTGCGGCAAGCGATAATTGCTCATCGCCTCAAGGCGCATCGCGCACCACATCGCGAAGTCATTCGGACCTTTCTTGGTGCGAATTTCAATCATATTCTTAACGAGTTCGCGTGCGAGCGTCTCATCACGCTTCATAATCGTCTCAGCATTCGCCGCAATCCACTTGTAAAGCGAGGCATCTTCCACGAGCGCATAACGGACGCATTCGCCCACACCGCCGCGCCAAACACCATCAAGAATCGTGCGTGTGAAAGAAATATCAACGAGCACCGCCGCGGGGTAGGACGGCAAACGATACGCGTCTTTCACAAAGCCCTCATCAAGTGCCGCGAAGTCCGAGTACGCACCTTCCGCCTGCGTCGCGATGGTCGTCGGCATACGCACGAGGTTAACCCCATTGCGAATCTGCGCCGCCGCGAATCCCGCTACATCCAAGACGCACCCGCCACCAATCGCGAGCACGACATCATTGCAACCAATGCGCGCTTCAATGGCCGCGCGAGCTACACGCTCCACGCTAAGCTTCTTGTCGTTCTTCACGCGTTCGCCACCCGGCAAAATGACGGCTGGACCCGCGAGCTTAATGTCGTGCGCTTGGAAGTAACGCCCAATGCGCGAACCGAGCCCCTCGGTATAATGGACGACATTGTAGTCCGCAACAAGCAAAACGCGCGGCATTTCGCCCTTGCCGCATTCGCGCAAGGTCTCTGCCAAAACATCGTTCTCCTCATTGAAGACATCATCAACGAGACGGACAGGACACTTCTTTCCCGTACTCCAGGAAATCGTGACCTCCTCAACTTTTTTACTTTTAGACATAATTCTGTTTAACCAATACGATTAAGTTTGTACGATTGTTATGAGAACTATTATACCATATTTCTCGCCCAATGTACACCCCAAACCGCAATTCGTTCAAAGTTGCAAGAGCTCTCCGAGATTGAATTGAGTATGTAAGCGAAAGTGAATCCAAGCTTGTTGCAGAGATGAGCGCATCAACAAAGAATCGCCTATTAAAACCTCTACACTCTCTGCGGCTCTCGGGTGAGATAAAACACGATTTCTCATTTTAACTTTCTCAACCGCTGTTTTTCGCCGCGCTAAAAATATTTCTAGACGCTCTAGAACTTCTAGATTTTCAAGCCTAGAACTTCAAGCCAAATCTAGCCCTTCCAGAATCGCCCTTACATATATATCTTATAAGTAACGCTTTTTCACCTCTAGAACGACTAGAAAATCTAACCTCATACCCCCTCATTTTTGCCCCCCAAAAACAACCCCTCGCCGACCACCCCAAAAACACACCCAAAATCGTCCATTTTGAGACCCCTCGAAAATACGCGTTTTAAGAGGGGGTTTGGGGTGGGGGCTATCACCCTACACAAAAACTCTTCGGAGCCCGCTACGAGCCTCCTAGACCCCTAGAAACGCGTTTTTAGAAGCGACCTCCGCCGCAAGCCGCTTCTCGACCCCCCTCACTCCCCGATTTTGACCCCTCGCCACCCCTCGCCGAACCGACTGAAAACACCCCCTCAAAAACCCAACTGAAAACCAACAAACAAAACAATGTGCGCGTGTGTGTGTGTTCTGTGTGTCAGAATTGTCGTGTTGTTGTCGCTTATTGTCGACGTCCCTCCCCTACAACCCTACCCAACACACACACACACACACACAACACACGCATTGTTTTGTTTGTTTGTTTTACAATTGAACAGTAGGACAGTAGGTACTGTGTGTGTGTGTGTGTTAACAACGCGCGCCGACGCGGACACCGGCGCGTAACGCGCGTAACGGCGCGGACGCGCGTCCCCAGGCACGTACGCGTACGCGTACGCGTAACGCGCGCAAAGAACATCATCGACAAAACCCGCTACTTCAGCCGCCAAAAACTACCCCAAAAGCCACCTCAGCCACTCCCGCCCCAAAAGCGCCCTAAAACAAACTTTAAAAAAAATAAAACTTGACACACTTTTCAGAATTCAGCTTGTAAGCAAAGACGCCCCAAAGCCCCGACACCCCAACTTCTAGCTTATCTAGCCCCCCTAGCCCCAGCACCGACCCCTGCGCATCTCGACTACCCGCCCCTACGCATCTCGACTACCCGCCCCTGCGCATCTCGACTACCCGCCCCTGCGCAGACCCACTACCCGCCCCTGCGCAGACCCACTACCCGCCCCTGCGCAGACCCACTACCCTCTGATGCGCACCTCTCAATTTTGCCATGGGGTCTGACCCCATGGCAAAAAAAATGTTGATAACTCCGCTATGTCCACGCGTAACCGCCGCCCCTCGCCGCCTGTAATCTCTGTCACACGGCGGGCAAGGGACTGCCCGCCCTACCTGCGTTGCGCTACTGTACGGCGGTAGGGGGCGGAGTCCCTTCCGCCCCGCAAAAAGTAGCCCTATAAAATTGTAGAGCGAGCGGAAGCAAAGAAAGACGGCAAGTGAGGAGCGGGAGGGGTGGACGAGTGTTGAGCGGAGTGAGACGGGCGGACGCGGGGCGGCGGATTCGCCGCGAAGCCCGCGCAAGGC
>CAVLAC010000102.1:0-7007 GCA_963661055.1 bacterium
GGTTAGGGACGCATTGGAATATGACTTTGACCGCGAGCGTAAGTTCAAGTATAAGGGGCTCTCAGAAGATGCCTTTGTCGAACATTTTGCCGCATTCATCTCTGGCATTTGGCAGATTCATCCGTTTCGTGAAGGCAATACACGTACGGCGGGGCTCTTTGCCATTAAGTATCTGCGTTCAAAGGGATATGATGTCACGAATGATCTTTTTGCTGAGAAGTCATACTACTTTCGCAATGCACTTGCCAGAGCAAATTACGAAAACACAAAGTTGGGAATTGAGAAAACTCAGTTGCCATTGGAAGAGTTTTTCAAGGTTCTGATTTACGGAGATAATCTTGAATTGCGGAATCGCTATCTTCGTATTGGAGCGGAATATGGTACGGTCATTGCTGAGGCAACTGGGAATTTACATCGCGTGGATGTCGGTGCAAATGTCGGTGTAAATGTCGGTGTAAAACTTGGGGAGCTTCGGAATGAATTAAACGCTTCAGAGGAGCAGGCGGTAAAAGCCATTTTGCGTAATCCGCGAACTTCCGCAACACGGTTAGCGGAAACCTTAGGCATAGGGAAGCGACAAGCTGAGCGAATTATGGCAAAATTGAAGATTAAGGCATGGTTGAAACGACGCGGCGCGGATAAAAATGGCGAATGGTATTTTGACGCAGCAGAGCAGTCTTCTGCGTCCCGTAGAAGGTAGCCGAGATTCTGTTCTAGACGGGATTAACAGGATTACAGGATTAAGCTACGGGGGCTTTGCCCCGTAGCTTGAAATCTGTGAAAATCCGTGTAAATCCGAGGTTAGAAACCGAAAAGAAGATTAATAATTCCACTGTTCGACTTCGACTCTCGACTTCGACTAAACCTTTACAAAAATTGCGTGTCTTTCAAATAGTGCTTGCATTTTCGGGGGCATTTATGATAAAATATTAGACCAGTGTATTTCATACCAGTTGAAAGGATCAGTCTATTATGAAGATGACATGGCAACCGTCGAAGATCAAACGGAAACGGAAAATCGGCTATCGTGCGCGTAAAGCGACGAAAGGCGGACGCAAGGTGCTTGCCTCGCGCCGTGCGAAGGGTCGTAAACGCTTAACTCAGGTCTGAGGTAAGCAATGACCACGCGGCTACCCGGGGCGAAGTACAAAAGTGTCTTCGACCGGGGACGCTCTCATCGGGGGCGTCTAGTGGTGGCGTGGTCACTCAAGACGGACGACGCGAGCCAAATGGCTGGCGTCGTTGTTTCTAAGCGCACCTTTCATGACGCGGTTGACCGTAACCGCGCCAAGCGTCTTATGCGCGAAGCGTATAGATTACTTGTAAAGTCCCAAGAGATGCCCAAGGGGGTTCTCTGGGTCTTTATTGCTCGCGCGGCGATTCGCGATAAGAAGTGCGGCGAAGTAATGGAGGAGATGCGAAAGCTATGCGTGCGCTCCTAATTCTTGCCGTGCGAGGTTATCAAGTGACCCTCGGCCCTCTCTTGGGGGGCAATTGTCGCTTTGAGCCAAGTTGCTCAAATTATATGATTGAAGCCCTGCGCGTACATGGTGCGGTGAAGGGCACGCTCTTGGGGTTGTGGCGCATCTTGCGGTGTCATCCGTTTGGTGCTCAGGGCTACGACCCCGTGCCACCGCGTGGTCGGTGGCGCAATGATTTTACGAAAGTGATAGAACAATGAATAAGAAAGAGAAACTCATCTGTGTAGTGCTCGGTGTAGTACTCGCGGTTTATATCTTCCAAAGTATGCGTGACGCGAAGAAGGCACGCGAAAGTGCCGCGTCCGCGCCAGTCGCGCAGGTGGCGACGACGACATCTGCCGCGCCGCAACAACAGCCCGTGGCAAAGCCCGCCCCCGCGCCTGTCGCGGCGAAGTCTGCCGCGCCCGAAAAGCCGTCCGTCCCTGAGAAGGTGCTGACGCTTGAGAATGCGGAACTCAAACTGAGCTTCTCTTCGTGGGGTGCGGTCATCAAGGAAGCGACGCTTAAGGACTATGCCCGCAATAAAGGCGCGGTCTCGGAGGAAAATCCGCCGCTCGTCTTTAATTTCGAATCCGCTCCCCTAGGGACGATTGAGGGCGTAGCCAATCTCGCGCCGAACGCGGCATATGAGGTGCGCAATGTGACCTCGAATGAAATTGTCTTCGTAAGTGCCGCGCTCACTCGTAAATACACGCTTCTTCCTGGCTACAAGATTCAACTTGAGGAGCACTTCGCGACAATTCCGCAGGGGCGCACTTATCTCACGGTGGGCTCTATGGCGATGGGTGGTAGCAAGAACGACTTGCTTTCCGTCGACAGCTGGGCAATGAATGAGAAGGGCGGCGCGGTTATTCATCACGGCGATAGCGACTCGCCGCTCAAGCCGTATCTCGTTGGGAGTACGGTCGGTTGCAGTGGCAAGAGCAGTGCGGCGGGGCTTCCGCTCACGGCGAAGGTTCCGTTCCCGGGCGAGCAGAAGTGGGTGGCGCTCAAGGACCGCTTCTTTGTGACGGCGCTCGTTGATTCGACGCTCACCAATGTAGGCTTTGAGTCCACGATTACCCGCGATGCTCACGCGGCAAATTATCGTCCTGAGCGCATTTCGGCGCGTGCCGCTTATGATGCGGGCGCGGCAGTTCGCACGAGCACCTTCTATGTCGGACCCAAGAAGCAGTCCCTCCTCTGGGATATGGGGATGAAGGATGTGATGGAGTTTGGCATGTGGCGCTGGGTGTGCTATCCGCTCGTCTGGGTGCTGAATGTGTTCCACGGGGTCATCCCGAGCTTTGGTATCGCGATTATCCTTTTGACGATTCTCGTGCGCCTCATCTTCTGGCCGCTCACGCATAAGTCGACGGTGGGTATGAAGAAGATGCAAGAAATCCAGCCTTTGATGAAGGAATTGCAAGCGAAGTACAAGGATAACCCGAAGCGTTTGCAGCAAGAGACTTGGCAGCTTTACAAAGACCGCAAGGTGAACCCGATGAGCTCGTGCTTGCCGATGCTCGTGCAAATTCCCGTCTTCATCGCGCTCTTCAATGTCCTTCGCGCGGCAGTGGAACTGCGCTACGCGGGCTTCCTCTGGATTCCCGACCTCTCGGAGCCTGAGGGACTCTTCGCGTCTTGGTTCCCATTTGGCGGACTCAACATCCTACCTATTTTGATGGCGGCGACAATGGCACTTCAGAGTGCCCTCACGCCTTCGACGGGTGATAAGAGCCAGCAACGGATGATGATGGTCATTATGCCTGTGATGATGCTGGTGATGTTCTATTCCTTCCCGTCCGCGCTTTCGCTGTACTGGACCGTTTCGCAGGTTCTGAGCATTGTCCAGATGTGGCTCATTCGCCGCGCTTCGGCGAAGGCGACACCAGCGGCGGCAGTTGAGGTGATTGACCCGCCCCAAACGCGGCAGATGCGCCGTCACGCGGCAGAATAAAAAAGAGAGGATGATTCCAAATGACTGAGTCCCGTAGAAGTTGGTATGTCGCGAGCGCGGCACTTCTCGGGCTCATTGTCTTTGGAATTGCCCTGCTCGTTCAAACCGCGAACTTCCGTGCCGCCGTCGAACATATGGCGGAAAATGATATCCGTGATAAGACGGATGCCGCGCTGAGCGTGCTCGCGCCGCTTTTGGAGAAGAAAGATACAACATCCATCGCGGCCTATTGCCGCGCGCGGCGTGCGGCGGGGGTTCGCGTCACCATCGTAAACGCGGCAGGTGATATTCTTATTGATACGGATAACGCGAAGCTCAATCACGCCAACCGCACCGAGATTCACAAGGCTCTCACGGGTGAGGATGGCACGATTTTGCGTCACTCGGATACCCTCGGCTCGTACTGGCTCTACTGTGCGCGTCGTTCGGGGGAATATATCGTGCGTCTCGCGATTTCCTATGACGAAGTTTCGCGTCCCGTGCGGCTCGCGCGAAACGGACTCCTCGCCGCCGCGATTGTTGGGGCGTGTGCCGTTTTCCTCATCTTTTATCTAACGCGGCGCTTAGCCAATCGCCTTGAATTGCAGGCAGTGCAATTAGAAGCCGCCCGCGCTAATGAAGCCTTCCGTCGCGACTTCACCTCGAATGTGACCCACGAACTGCGCACGCCGCTGACCGCGATTCTCGGGGCGGTAGAGATGATGGACGAAAGTGCCGCGCTCTCGGAGGAAGATAGGCAGGATCTTCGGCGAATTATCCGTACGCAGGCTTCGCGGCTGAGTGTGCTCGCGAAGGATGTCCTTTCGCTTGCTCGCATTGAGAGTGAGCAGACGGAACGCAATCCGCGCGACTTCTCGGATGTCGCGGTCAAGGATGTGCTCGCGAATGTAATGACGCTCGAAGTGCCGCGTGCGAAAGAGAAGGGGGTTAACCTCACTCTCGTGAAGGCGGATAGCGTCACCTTGCGCGGCGACGCGGATCTTCTCGAGCAAGCCCTCGTGAACCTCATTGAGAATGCCTTGCGCTATTCGGGGTCGGACCGCATAGAAATTGCCTCCGTTCTTAAGCGTGACAAGATTGAGATTTCCGTTACGGACTTTGGTATTGGCATACCTGCCGAGCATTTGTCGCACATCTTCGAGCGCTTTTATCGTGTGGATAAGGCGCGTAGTCGCAGTCTGGGCGGCACGGGTTTGGGACTCGCCATTGTGAAGCATATCGCGCTTTTGCACGGTGGCACGGTGGAAGTGGAGTCCGAGCAGGGGGCACATACGATATTTCGGCTGAGCTTGCCATTTAAGACAAAGTGAAAATCGTATATGCCAAGTGCCCCAAAATATGGTATAATATTTGCTTCAGATGAAGGAGTTCTATGAACGAAGTAACTGATCAAGAAAGACGTCACAGCGCCGCCCACATGATGGCGCGGGCAATTGTGAATTTGTTTGAGGATGTTCAGGTCGATATTGGGCCTGCGACGGACGATGGGTTTTACTATGATTTTGACTTGCCGCACCGCCTTTCCCCCGAGGATTTCCCCAAGATTGAGGCGGAAATCGCGCGGCTGATTGCGCTGGATGAGCCTTTCGTGAAGAAGGTAGTTTCCCGCGAAGAGTGCGCGAAGCTTTTGGCTGGGCAGAAGTATAAGCTTGAGCGGCTTGCCGATATTCCTGAGGGCGAAGCCATTTCCACTTACGCGGTCGGCGATTATGTCGAAATGTGCCGCGGTCCGCACGTGGAACACGCTAAGCAAATTGGTGTCGTGAAGCTCACCCGTGTCGCGGGTAGCTACTATCGCGGCGATGAGAAGAACAAAATGCTCCAGCGTGTCTATGGCATTGTCGCGAAAGACCAAGCGGAATTGGACGCGATGATTGCCCGTGAAGAAGAGGCGAAGAAGCGCGACCACCGCGTTCTTGGCAAGCAACTCGAGCTTTTCACCATCACTGAGCAGGTGGGGCCTGGCCTTGCGCATTGGCTCCCGAAGGGGGCGCGTATTCGCGTTGCGATTGAGGAATACTGGCGCAAGAAACACTACGAGGCGGGCTATGAGATTGTCTATACTCCGCATGTCGGGCGCTCCGTCCTTTGGCAGACCTCGGGTCACCTCGGGTTTTATAAGGAAGGGATGTTCCCCTGCATGAAGGTGCAGGAAGGCTCGGGCAATGACGCGTACATCGAAGAGTACTATGTGAAGCCGATGAACTGTCCGTTCCACATCCAGATTTACCAGTTCAAGAAGCGTAGCTACCGCGATTTGCCGATGCGCCTCGCCGAACTCGGCACGGTCTATCGTTATGAGAAGGATGGCGTCCGTCACGGACTCTTCCGCGTGCGCGGCTTTACTCAGGATGATGCGCATATTTTCTGCACGCCCGAGCAAATTGTGCAGGAGATTAAGGATACGGTCGAATTCGCGAAGAAGATGCTGGGTAAGTTTGGCTTCCACGATATTCAGGCGTACCTCTCGACTAAGCCCGCCAAGGCTGTCGGCGACCCCGCGCGGTGGGAGCAGGCGACGGAATCTCTTCGCCAGGCTCTCGAGCAGGAAGGTATGGACTACGAAGTCGACGAAGGCGGCGGCGCATTCTACGGCCCCAAGATTGATATGAAGATTAAGGACGCCTTGGGGCGTCCGTGGCAACTCGGTACAGTGCAGTTCGACTTCAATTTGCCTGAGCGGTTCAACTTGACTTATGTCGGGGCGGACGGCAAGGAGCACCAGCCGTATATGGTGCATCGTGCATTGCTCGGCTCGATTGAGCGCTTCTTTGGCATTCTCATTGAGCATTATGCGGGGGCATTCCCACTTTGGCTCGCGCCTGAGCAAGTGCGGATTCTGCCGATTTCGGATAAGGCGCTTGATTACGCGAAGAAGGTGCAGGCGGCATTGCGTGCGGAAGGTTTCCGCGTCGATGTGGATGGCTCGCCCGATAAGCTTGGCGCGAAGATTCGCGAGGCGGCGATGCAGAAGGTGCCTTACCAAGTCGTCGTTGGTCCGCGTGATGAGGCGGCGGAGCAAATCTCCGTGCGTTCGCGTGGGGCAGGCGACCTCGGGGCAATGAAGATTCCTGACTTTGTCACGCTCCTCAAGAAGGAATTGGAAGCCTAAGCCTTTAACCTATGACGGCGATTATCGACTATAAAGCTGGTAATCTCACGAGTGTCAAACTCGCGTTTGCCGCGATTGGCGCGGAAGCGACCGTGACCCGCGACCCCGCCGTCATTAGCGCGGCAGATCGCGTGGTGTTCCCGGGTGTCGGCGCGGCAAAAAGCGCGATGGCGAACCTCGCCGAATTGGGGCTGACGGACGCTGTCCGCAGTGCCGCGAATTCGGGCAAGCCATTTCTTGGCATTTGCCTTGGGATGCAGATCCTCTTTGAGTATAGCGAGGAAGATGGCGGAGTCGATTTGCTTGGTGTTTTGCCAGGGAAGGTTCGTCGCTTCCCCGATGTCGCGGGTTTTAAGGTGCCTGAGATTGGTTGGAATCAGGTGAATGGCAAGACCGATTACTATTTCGTCCATTCTTACTACGCCGAGAAGGGTGCGTATACGGTAGGGACGACCGAGTACGCGGGCATTACTTT
>CAVLAC010000103.1:0-6995 GCA_963661055.1 bacterium
GGTGTTTTGCCCGAGAGACCGCAGTGTTATTTTCTAAGACCGCAGTGTTATTTCCTTGAGATGCGCACGCCTCTACCCTTCAGAGGCTGGGATAATCTTTTAGCCTTACTGGACGCGACCCGCTTCGCTGGAAACCTTGGGCTATTGTTGCTATTTTAGCCCTCATCGCGGCAGTTTTATGCTATTTACTCATTCAAAGCGCGGCACTTCCTCAAGAACTGCCGCGTGCCCAGCTTTACGGAGACCCCGCCACCATTCAACAGCTCTCGTCCGACGGATGGCGCAAGACCTTCTCCACAAATGACGCTTGGTTTGCCCGCCACGCCATCCCTGCTTCAATGTGCGACTGCCGCGAAGGCGGCACAACCAATATCGTTCTCTCCACTAAGTTCCTACCCATTCATCCATCCGACACTCCCGAACTTATCAAAATGAAGCAAATGGTCAACGGAATGAAGCACGAACTCTCCGATTACCTCTCAGGCGGAGGCTCCACCCACGACTATATGCTCCTCTGTGACGAACGCCTCGAAATCGAACGCGGAAAGCTCGCCATCTATAAGAAAGACCTCGAAAACCTCTCCAAAACCCAACCTCCCAACCTCGAATCCCTCTGGGAATCCAAAAACGCCGAACTCCGCGACATGGGTCTCCCCACCCTCCTCCTCCCCGACTAACCTCGCCCCTTTTAACTAAAATCCGACTCTCTTTC
Organism: bacterium; assembly: GCA_963661055.1. GTDB lineage: Bacteria > Verrucomicrobiota > Kiritimatiellia > RFP12 > UBA1067 > UBA1067. The sequence continues at coordinate 713 of CAVLAC010000103.1, forward strand.
CCACTCATCTCACTTTTAGCTAAAAGTGAGACAGATGAAATTCTGGGCTACCGTGGCGCGGCAAAATATGGTATAATAGTAGTTATGAGAGCTGAGCAAATACCGTCTGGCGTGAAGGACTTCAAGCGAATTCGCTTAGAAGGCTTCTATTATGTTGACAAAGCCACGTACATTCGCAAACTTGAAGAGGGTGCGAGATTTCAGTTCTTTGCTCACGATCTACAAAGAAGGGCATAAATAAGATGAATGCGGATTTCCTAGATATGCTTAAGTGCCTTAATAAGGCAAATGTGGACTATCTTCTTGTTGGCGGATGGGCGGTTAATTTCCACGGATATGTCCGCACAACGGTTGATTTAGACATATGGGTACTCGCGGATGCTGATAATGCGCGGCATATCTACCAGGCATTAGTTGAATTTGGTGCTCCTCTTCAGAACATAAAGGTAGAGGATTTCGAAAAGGATGATTTAATCTTTCAAATTGGGGTTGCTCCGTGCCGTATTGATGTTATTACCAAGATAGACGGTGTTAATTATAGAGAAGCTAGAGAAAAGGCGGTAGCTAAAGAGATAAAAGGCGTTCCTGTGAATGTCATCTCCAAAGAAGATCTCATTGTTAATAAACGCTCTACGGGACGGACAAAGGACATTGCAGATGCCGAGATATTGGAGGAGTTGTAAGATGGACAAAAGCATTAGAATCGTTCATCCAGAAGATAATAAGCACGATTATGACTGGGCTCTTGCATATACAGAAGAAGAAAGGCTAGATATTGCAAGTAAATTGCTTGAAGAGGCGTGGGAATTCTCTCATAATCAAGCATTTCCTAGACTTGACCGCAGCGTAGTCAAAATAGTGCGGCAACATTAAGCGAAGTTCGCGCCCTGTCTTTCAGCACTTTGTTTATGTGTTAACTCACTCTCTTAACACAAACCACGCCACTTTTAACTAAAAGTGGCGAGTAGACAAAGTGTACCGAAATTGTCTGACGGGAGTGTCGAAAACGAGGCAGGTGAAAATCTGGGCTACCGTGGTGCGGCAAAATATGGTATAATATTAGGTATGAGACTTGAGCAGATACCATCTGGCGTGAAAGACTTCAAGCAAATCCGCTTGGAGAATCGTTACTATGTTGACAAAACCGCCTATATCCGCAAGTTGGAAGAGCGGTCAAATTTCCTGTTCTTTGTCCGTCCACGGCGTTTTGGCAAAACGCTCCTTTGTGAGACACTAAGGTGTTACTATGATGTAGCGGAGAAAGAGAATTTTCAAAGGCTCTTTGGCGACCTCGATATTGGCAAGAACTCGACTAAGTATGCTAATAAATATTTCGTTTTTGTATTTGACTTCTCGCAAGTTAACGCTTGCGATGGTGCTACATGGGCAGCGCGTTTTGAAGCTTATCTTGATACCGTTATTTATAACTTTATACGAAATCATCGTAAGGTGTTGAGTTCCTTAGTAGATGTTGACGCACTTCTTAATGTGCCAAGCGCAGAAGCAAAATACAGCCGCCTGTGTAATTTGGCGAAGGAACTTGGGCTTGGCGTTTATGTTATTGTCGATGAGTATGATAACTTCACGAATGAGATTGTATCTTCCGCAGATGGCAAGACATCTTATAAGGAGATTACGCACGGCTCTGGATTTTATCGTGGTTGGTTTAAGAAGTTTAAAGGAACTTGCGATCGCATTTTTATGACGGGGGTCTCACCTGTAACGATGGATGACCTCACAAGTGGATTTAACATCGCAACAAATATCACGCAAGAAGAAACTTTTAACGCGATGGTTGGTTTCACCGAAGAGGAGACTATAAAGTTCTATAAGGATTTCCAAGGAACTGGGCGTTTCACGGATTCTGCAGAAGAGCATCTTAAAACAGTAAAAGAGTGGTACGACAATTATTGCTTCTCAAAAGCCTGCGTAGGTCGTGAAACGCTGTATAATTGCGATATGGTGATTTACTACCTTAGTAAACTTATAGCTAATGGATGTCCCCCTGATAGTCTAGTTGATTCGAATATCCGTAGCGATTGGGATAAACTCTCCGCAATTCTTAGGGCGCAACGGCATGGTGAGACGGTTAATGGGATTTTGCCACTAACTGAGGAACTCGCTGATAAAGGAGAAGTGTCTTTTTCGCTTGTTGAAAGTTTTCCAGTTGAGGCTATTCTTAAAGAAGAAAACTTTAAATCGCTCTATTATTACTATGGGATTGTTACTATGTCGCGCGTCTATCGCGGTGATTTACAATTCCGTGTTCCGAATGAGTGTGTTCGGCGGCAGATTTTCGATTATATGCGCGCAGAGTATCAGAAGCGTCCTGATGCAGTTGACACGACAGAGTTTAAGCAAATGTTCAATGCCTTTGCATGGGATGGCGCATGGCGTGAGTTTTTGACCTATCTCGCTGAGAAGTACCGCGACAATGGCTCACCTCGGGACGGAATCGGAGGCGAAGCGCGTATTAACGGATATCTCCGTGCCTATTTGACTATGAAGAGTGCCTATATGGTAAAGCCAGAGTTCTCGCATCCGTGTGGATACTCTGATTACGCACTCTTCCCTGATCGCACGCTTTCAGAGGATAGCATCCCTCAGCAAAGCTACATCATTGAGATGAAGCACTCGAAGGCGGACGCTCCCGACGCTGAAATCGCGGCAAAGCACGAAGAAGCCCTTGCACAGTTGAAGCTCTATGCGGCAGACCCTAGTCTCGCCGCGCTTGCGGGTGGCACGCCCGTCCATTTCATTTGCTACGAATTCAAGGGACGCGACCTCATCCGCCTAGAAGAAGTCTTCCCTGCTAAATAAACCGCCTAAATAAACCACGGATTCCACGGATTGTCACGGATGGTAGGGCGGAAGGGGGTTGCGAAAAGCGGGTGGGTTTGGTATAATGTAAGGATACATAATTCCTTAAAGGAGATGGTAAGAGATGAACTTGTGTCGAAAAGCTCTAGCCAAGGGGCTAGTAGGGTTCGTGTGGGCATTGCTCGCGGGGGTGGCGGTTGCCGCGCCCGAGTGGGAAGACCCTGCCGTTAACTCTATTAATAGGCTTCCCGCCCGCACCTATTCTATGCCGCTCGCGGATGCGGACGCGGCACTTTCGGACGCTCTTGAGCCAGCGACCCCGTGGAAGAAGCTTCTGAACGGAGACTGGAAGATTTCGTGGGCGGGCAATCCTGAACTGCGCGTAAAGGACTTTTGGAAGGTCGACTTTGATGACTCGAAGTGGAGCACCATTGATGTGCCTAGTTGCGTGGAAATGCGCGGCTTTGGTTCGCCTGGCTACACCAACTGGAGGTATCCGTATAAGGACTGCAGCAACCCAACGAACGCGAACTTCGCGCAAATCCTTGACCGACAGAGTGGCAAGGCGGACTACAATCCTGTTTCCAGCTACCGCACCCAATTTGAGGTGCCGTCCGATTGGGACGGACGCCAAATCATCCTGCGCTTTGACGGAGTCTATTCCGCCTACTATGTGTGGGTAAACGGCGAGAAGGTGGGGTATGCTGAGGATTCGAAGCTCCCGAGCGAATTCGACATTACTGCCCTCGTGAAGCCCGGCAAGAACTTACTCGCCGTTGAGGTCTATCGTTGGTGCGACGGAAGCTACTTCGAAGACCAGGATATGTTCCGTTTCTCGGGCATCTTTCGTGATGTCTCGATTTGGGCAATGCCCAAGGGTGGCATTTGGGACTTTGAGGTCAAAACGACCCTCTCCGAGGACTTCAAGAACGCCTTTATCGCCTTGACGGGCATTGAGGGCGACTGGTCGGCTACCCTTTATGACGCGGAAAAGAAGTCCGTCGCGGCACTTTCGCCCACCACCCCGAGCGCGGCACTTGCGAACCCCGAACTCTGGTCGGCGGAAACCCCCTATCTCTATACACTCGTCATCCGTAAGGGCGACGACATTCGTATGAAGCGCGTCGGATTCAAGAACCAGAAGATTGTGGGCAACACGATTCTTGTTAACGGAAAGATGATTAAGTTTAAAGGCGTGAACCGCCACGAGGCAACCGCTGAGAACGGACGCGCCATTACCCTTGATATGATGATTAAGGATATTGAACTCATGAAGCGGTACAACATTAATACCGTCCGTACGAGCCATTATCCGAATGACTACCGCTGGTATGACCTCTGCGATAAGTACGGAATCTACCTCGTCGCCGAGGCGAATGTGGAAGGACACGAACCCAGCTACGGAGAGAATGGGCTTGGTCTCTTCCCTGAGTGGAAGAATACGATAGTTGAAAGAAATCAGCGGCATGTCGTCTTTTATCGCAACAATGTGGCGATTACCCTATGGTCGCTCGGCAATGAAACGGGGCACGGGGCGGACTTCCGTGCCGCGCTCGCGGCGGTTCGGGCACTCGACCCGACGCGTCCGATTCATTGGGAGCGCGGCAATATTGACGCGGATGTCGATTCGCGGATGTATCCTGAGGTCGAGTGGCTCATCAAGCGCGGCGAAATTGGTAATCTGCCGCGCACCTCGACGGACTCTATGCGTGACCAATGGACATGCGATGACACTGTGCAGAGTCCAGGCAAGCCGTTCTTTCTCTGTGAATATGCCCACGCGATGGGCAATGCGGTGGGGAACTTCCAAGAATATTGGGACGCTTTTTACACCTATGATTCACTGACGGGCGGTTGCATTTGGGACTGGGTTGACCAAGGGCTTTGGAAGTACACAGGGCGCATCGACCCCAAGACGGGCAAGCCCGAGCGGTACTTCGCCTATGGCGGAGACCACGATGAACAGCCCAATGACGGACCTTTCTGTTGCAATGGCGTTATTCTGCCGACGCGGGAAGTTTCGGCGAAACTTGTGGAAATCGGGCATGTCTTCCGCAATCTTATTGTGCGGCAGCTCGCAAACGGCAAGTTGGAACTTGAGAATCGCTACGGATTCCTCGCGGCAGATGCTTTTGACGCGGAGTGGGAACTCCTCGCGAATGGCAAGATTGTAGAAAAGGGCACTTTGGAAGTGCCTGCCCTCGCGCCGCTTTCCCGTTGTGAAATTGCCGCGCCCGCGTTCAAGACTAAGTTTGACGCGGAAGGAACGGAATACTTCCTCAATATCAACTTCAAGACCCGAACGGCGACGGATCTCGTGCCGCAGGGTTGGGTGGTCGCCGCTAACCAGTTGAAAATGGCAGGGAATTGGTCATTTGATGCGGTTAAGAGTGCCGCGTCCGCTAAGAAGGGCGTGAAGATTTCCGAGGACGAGAAGTCGGTCTCGGTCAAGGCGGGGAGCACCAAGGCAACTTTCTGCCGCAAGACGGGCACACTTGCCGCGCTCGAGATGAAGGGCAAGACCATTCTTAAGGACTTGGCACCTGGTTTTGCCGCAGGTCCTGAACTCACCTGTATGCGGGCACTCACCGATAACGACAACTGGATGCGTGAGGCGGTTTTCAATTCGGGGCTGACCCAATTGCGGCATCACCCTGAGCCGATTGTGGTGGACGGCAATACGGTGAAGACGGTCGTTAAGGTGACGGGTTCTAAGTCGGCGGGCTTCATCCACGAGACGACCTGGACCTTCGCGGGGGATGGCGCAATTACCCTCGAAGTAAAGGTTACGCCTTTTGGCACATTGCCGCCTTTGCCGCGTTTGGGGCTTAGCCTCGCCCTCGATAAGAGCCTCGATACGGTCGTTTACTACGGACGCGGTCCGCGTGAGAACTACATCGATCGCCGCACGGGAAGCCTGCTCGGCATTTGGGCTTCAAGTGTGGAAGATTTGTGGGAGGAGTATACGCGTCCGCAAGATAATGGCTCGCGCACGGATGTCCGCTGGGTGTCGTTCGCGGACTCTAAAGGCAAGGGCGTGAAGTTTGCCGCGTCCGAACCGCTCTTCGTGCAGGCTATGCCTTACGACTGGGAGGACTTGGAGTTCGCGCGGCACCGTAACGGACAGCTCCGTTACCGTGCACCTCTTGTGCCGCGTGAGCAGATTCATGTGAACCTCGATGTGCGGCAGATGGGTCTCGGCGGCGCAAGTTGCGGGCCAGCCCCGATGGAGAAGTATCGCTTCGACCCGAAGGCTCCCGCCATCTGGACTATGCGCCTCGCCCCACTGTAAGCGGTAGGGCTGAGCCTTTCGCCCGCCAATTTATCTCCCGCAGAGAGCGCAATACCGTTCTTTGCGGGAGATAAGACATTTTGGGGGGCTTCGCTAGAAGAAAATGCAAAAAATGCAAGATTCCTCTTGATTCGTGGGCGCAGGTTTGGTATACTATGTGTCTAACAATTC
>CAVLAC010000104.1:0-6940 GCA_963661055.1 bacterium
GGCGGGGGTTGCACGAGAGGAGTGGAGCGGCTCGCCGCCGTAAGAGTGACTTTCGTACGCAACCCCTGACCTTGTCTAGGCAGGGCTGACTGAACAACGCTTCTTGTCTAAGCGCGAAAGGCGGCAAGAGACCGCGCAACGACGGGTCGGGCGACACCCGCACGAGCCGCCCTCCATATCTCTGCGTCTCTGCGTGAGAAATGCGGGCGCGGCGGAAGGGGGCTAGAGTTTGGGGGGCATTTTTGGTATAATAGTGGGTATGAAGATTCCGCTCGAACTAGAAAAAGCGTTTCCGCCGCGTCCGCTCGCGTCTACGAAGTATTCCGTAGGCACGGTTACGATTGTTGGTGGCTCTGGACACTACATCCACGCGCCCGTTTTGGCGGCGCTGGGTGCGCGTGCGGCGGGGGCTGGGCTTGTGCAACTCGTGGTGCCCGATGCCTCGCGCATCGCGGCGGGCGTTCATGTTCCCGAGGCGACCTTCACGAAGCTCTCCCCCACCTGCGTCCCCCCGAAGGCGGACGCTCTCGTAGCGGGTATGGGACTTTCGACGGGGCCCAATGCACAGGCGATTCTCTCGCGCATTCTCTCGGGTAGCTCGGGGCGCTTTGTGCTTGACGCGGATGCCCTTACAATTCTCTCTCTTTGGTATGCACAGGCGCGTCCGCGTAGCAATGTGCCAGGACAGGAGCTCGTGCTAACCCCACATGAAGGCGAAGCGGCGCGGCTTCTTGGTGTTCGCCGCGAGAAGGTGAGTGCGGACCGCCTCGGCGCGGCAAAAGCGCTTGCCGCGCGCTATGGGGCAACCATTGTTTTGAAGGGACCTGGTACACTCGTCGTTTCGGCGGATGGCTCGCGTGTTTATGAGAATAAGTCGGGCAATCCCACAATGGCACTCGGCGGAATGGGCGACCTGCTCGCGGGTGTAATTGGGGCGCGCTGGGCGTATTTGAAGGGCGATGCTTTTACGGCAGTCAGCGCGGCAGTTTGGCTTCATGGCGCGGCGAGTGATAAGCTACTTGAAGAAGGCGGCGACCCGTCGCTCGCTAATACTGCCGCGACCTTGGGGGCTATGCGGGCACGGCTTGACCGTGGCGAAGGGAGAACGCAGGCATGACCATCAATTATGATGGACTCCTTCGTGACCTCGCGGCAACTAATGAGCCGCTCGGACTCCTCACTATGCAGGCGACCAGCACCACGCGGCGGCTCGTCGAACGCTTCCCTTCCCGCCTGAAAGCCCTTTATTCGGCGGAACACGGCTTTTTCGGGACTATCGCGGCAGGCGAAAAAGCCGCGAACGCGTGGCATCCGTTCTTTAATCTGCCCATCCATTCCCTCTACGGAGAGCACCGCAAGCCTACGCCTGAAATGCTCGCGGGGATTTCACGGATGGTTATTGACCTTTGCGATATCGGAGTTCGGTGCTACACCTACCTCGCGACCCTCAAAAACACGCTTGAGGCGTGCGCCGAGGCGGGGATTCCTGTGACAGTACTCGACCGTCCTATTCCTCTTGGGAATGTAATTGACGGACCCCTCGTCGAAGCGGGCAAGGAAAGTTTTGTTGCCCCTCTGAATCTCCCGTTTTGCCACGGGATGACACCAGGCGAGTGCGCCCTCTGGATTCGCAAGACCGAGAATCTCAACCTCGATCTCAGAGTTGTACGCGTAAAAGACTGGTCACATAACGATACTCAGCCGTGGGCGAATTTCATTCCGCCTAGCCCCGCGATTCGCAGTTGGGATAGCGCAGTGCTGTATCCGATGACCGTCTTTACTGAGGCGTATCCAGCTGTCGATTGTGATCGGGCGGGGGCACTCGCTTTTCGGGTGATTGGAGCACCGTGGATGAGCGCGGCGGATATTATGCACGACTTGGAGTCGGGGCTTTCGGCGTGCGGAGTCGAGATGAGGCCCTATCGTTATGTGAGTAGCTACGGACCTCACGCGGGGCTGACCTTAAATGGCATACTCTTTTCTGTGCCGCGCACAAAGCCGTACTATCCGATTACGGCGGGGGTACTCGTCTTTGCCGCGCTGATGAGTCGCTATGCGGATAAAATGTCCGTCGGGGCACGGCCTGAGTGGCTCGCGAAGTTGGCGGGGACGGACGCGATAGGCGCGGCACTTAGTGCGGGCGACCTTGAGGGGCTCTTTCATTCGTGGATTGCCGCGCAGGATGCGTATTTGCCCACGCGCGTCAACTTATACACCCAGGAGGGGGCGTAATTGTGAGAAATCGTTATTTAGTCGCTATTTTTGGCTTGGCAAGCGGAGTGCTCCTCGCGGCGGAGCGTCCCTATTCACGCTACGAACCCATTGTCACACGGGCACCGTTTGGGCAGCCCCCCGCCAACTTCAATCCGTCCGTTAACCCGAGTACAGTTTCCGCCCGAAGCGGTGCGAATGGGGGCAAGGAATTGACGGCGGAACAAGAGCAACTTAAAAAAACAGTTAAGTTTAGCGCGATTAACCTCGATCCCGAGGATGGGGAGCTCCGCGTCGGTTTCAGCGATATGTCGTCCGCCAAAATGCCGCGCCACTACTATTTGAAAGTAGGCGAATCGCGTGATGGATGGGTTGTTACGGAAGCGAATGCCGCCGAACGCCGCGTTAAGATCTCGAAGGATGGCATAGAATTGGAGCTTGATTTGGGCAATGAGGCGACGGGCAGTACGGCGAAAAGTGCCGCGACACCCGCTCCACAGGCGGCGACACCCTCCAGCACAAGAGCCATTTCGGACGATAAGCCTTCCAATCGCCTCCTGGGGCGGCGCGGACTCCTCGCTCAGCGCAAGGAGCGAGAAGAAAAGCGCAAAGCTGAGCAGGAAGCCGAGAAGAAGAAGCAGGAAGAAGATCGGGCTAAAATGCGCGAGGAATTAGCGGCTCTTAGTGAAGAAGTGCGGCAGGCGCGTGAGGAGCGCGAGAAAGCGAAGGAAGCGGAAAGTGCCGCGCCCCAACCTGTCGCGGAAGATCCGCCACCCCCACCTCCTCCAGAGGAAGGCGAGGGCGAGAATGGAGAATAAGAGATGAAAACAACGACTTTAGCACAATTTCGGGAAGAATTACTACGGACAGGCGGATATAATACGCCCGATGAGCGTGCGCCCAAAAAGCGTTCCAAGGGTGGGGCGTGGACGACTTTCGCCTATTCGCTCGGGGTCGCCCATGTCTTCCCGATGTGCGCCATTTATGAGCCACTCGGGAAATTGACGACGGAACTTTGGGCAAAGCTCTGCTTTAAGACCGTTCAGCGGGCGGAACGGCTTGGAATCCGTGTTCATTTTGAGGGCTGGGAGAATCGCGCGGCATATAAGGGACCCGTTGTTTATCTCTGCAACCATATGTCCACGACCGAGACCATTCTTTTGCCGCCTGTGGTGCTCACCTACGGACCTTTCAATGTTGTTGCCAAGGAGTCCCTCGCGCATTTGCCGCTACTCGGACGCGCCGCAGCAGATATGGGGATGATTGGGATTGGACGCAAATCGCCGCGTGAAGACCTGATTAAGCTTTTGACGATTGGCGAGGAGAAGATTCGCGGCGGTAATAGCTTCCTTATTTTCCCGCAGGGTACGCGGCAGGAAGTCTTTAGCCGCAAGGTGTTCTCCTCGATTGGTGCGAAGCTCGCTGAGCGGGCGGGGTGCCCGATTATGCCGCTCGTCGTGGATACGCGGTGTCAATTAACGCGGCAAAAAGGTATCTTTAAGAACATTTTTAAGGACTTTGGCACGGTCGACACCTCAAAAGACATCCGTTGCTGTTGCGGTCCGTTAATCCCGAATGCGAAGGCACGGATTATGCAAGAGCAGACCTTCGATTGGATGGCGACGAAGCTGGAGGAGTGGGGACTCCCGACTGAGCGGTAAGCGATGTTAGAGCGGCTTGTAGTTTCCAATTTGGCAGTCGTTGAGAAGGCGGAAATTGACTTCTCAACGGGGTTAAATGTCCTCACGGGCGAGACGGGCGCGGGTAAGAGCGTCCTTCGCGGGGCGATTGAGCTCGTTTTGGGCGGACGCGCCGAGGCGAGCAGCGTCCGTACAGGCGCGAAAGAGGCGCGGGTTGAGGCGATTTTCAGGCTTTCGGGCGATTCTGCCGCGCTTGTGGCGAGCATTTTGGATGAGGCAGGGCTCCCCGCGTGCGAAGAAGGGGAGTTACTCATCCGCCGCACGATAAGCGCGGAGGAGGCTCCGCGTGTCTGGGTGAATGATACGCGAACGACGGTGACGACGCTGAAGAAACTCGGCGCGGCACTTATCGACATTCACGGACCCCGCGCCAATCAGCGACTTCTGGAGGAGCGCTTCCAGCGGGAGACCCTTGATCAATTTGGCGCGGTGAAGCTCACGGACTACCAAGTCGCTTACGCGGCACTTGGTAAGGTGCGGGGCGAAATTGCCGCGCTCAAGGCACTTCCCGTCTCGGAAGATGAGCTGGAGCTTTTGCGCTTCCAAGTAAATGAACTTGAGGAAGCGAATATCAGCGAGGAAGACGATGACCTTGCCGCACGCCATACCGCCGCCGCGCACGCCGAAGAAATTGCCACAATTGCGCAGGAGGCGACGGAACTCCTAGGCGGTGAGGCGGGAGCGAGCGAGACTTTGGTAAGGCTTGAGCCCCAACTCGCGGCACTGGCGCGGCACTTTCCGGCGGCGAATGAGTGGTCCGAGGAGTGCGAGGAAATTGTGATTCGGTTGCAGGAGCTTTCACGGACGATTGAGGACACGGTTTCGCGGCTTGATATTGACCCTGAGGAATTTGCCGCGATGGATAAGCGTTTGGGGGTCGTCAATAAGTTGCGCCGTAAGTACCTGCCCGCGACATTGGAGGAAGGGACGAGCCTTTCTGCCGCGCTCGGGGAGGTTTTGGAAGCTAAATGCAAGCGGCTAGATGACTTTGAGAACCGTGAAAAGCGGCTGGAGGAGCTCGCGAAGGAAGAAACTGCCGCCTATGAGAAAGTAAAGATAGCGGGCGCGGCAGTTACGGCAAAGCGCCGCGCGGCAGGTGAGAAGCTGGCGAAGGCGGTTACGCGGCAATTGCGTGACTTGGGCTTCTTGAAGGCGCGGTTTGAGGTGCGACTGGAGGCGCGGGAGCCGAGTGCGGAAGGCGTTGACGCGGTCGTCTATATGCTTGAGCCGAATCCAGGCGAAGGCGAAAAGCCACTCGAAGCCATCGCGAGTTCGGGCGAAATTGCTCGCGTGATGCTAGCCCTAAAGAGTGTAATTGCCGCGCATGATACACTCGATACGCTCGTTTTTGATGAGATTGACGCGAATATTGGTGGCGAGACTGGGCGCACCGTCGGGGAAAAGATGCGGGAAGTTGCCGCGCGCCGTCAAGTCATCGCGATTACCCATCTGCCGCAGACCGCCGTTTTTGGTACGCGGCACTTTGCCGTCTCGAAGTCCGTCTCTGGGGGGAGAACCCGTACGGCGGTCTCTTGCGTCTCGGGGGAGGAGCGCATTGCGGAAATTGCACGGATGCTTGGCGGCGGTGCACGCGGGGATATCGCCTACCAGCACGCGAAAGAACTCCTCGAGAACACACTTTCTAAGTCTACTAAAAAAGGAAAAGTAAATGAAGATTAAGACGCTCGTATGCAGTATGCTTTCCGTCGCCGCATTGGTTGGCGGGGCGCAAGGGGAAGTCATTCTTGAGGCGAAAGGGCTTGTCACGGACAAGACACCCGGCTTCCGTTTCGGGAATGTCGTCTTTACGAATAAGGATCGCACGCAGGCGAAGTTCGAGGCGGTGCCGATGACCGATGCCGCGAACGGACGCCTCTCGACGGAGAAGTTGCGCTTCACGAATAAGGTGGCGGGCAAGGGACAATATTTCAAGTTCTCCTTTGATGCACGGTATGTCTTTACGACGAGCAATGAGAAGCTTAAGGGCAAGGAGATACGTTGCAACCAAGGCGTTTTCTTTTATGATAAGAACGGCAAGGTACTGCCCGACTGCTACGACACGATGTATCCGAGTGCCGAAATGCGTCACTATGAGCGCGTTTTGTATGCGTGGGACGAAGTGGACACTTTTGAGGTGTTCTTTCAGAAGCCGTGGGAAATGCGCGAGAAGAATGGCGATAAGTGCGTTTTGGAGGTCGCCAATGTGAAGATTGAGACGGCGACAGTGGAAGAAGCCGCCGCGTATTCTGACCGCATTTACGCGCAATTGCCGTCCGTGAACTTCACACCGAAGACGGACGCAATGGCGCAATTGCCGCGCACTCTGGAGGCTCTTAAGACGGGTAAGCCGTGGCGCGTCGTTATGCTGGGCGACTCGATTATGCAGGATACTTTTAATTCGCAGTTCCATTCGCTTGTGAAGCGGGCATTCCCCAAGTCGAATGTGGAATGGATTCTTTCTATGCGCGGCGGCACGGGCTGCTGGCACTACATTCTCGCGGAGAACTTTTATAGCTATGTGGTCGATAAGAAGCCTGATTTGCTGATTATTGGCGGTATTTCGAACTTCGCGAAACGGACGCGCCCCGATGTGGGGCCGACGGGTGCGGACGCGATGGTGCGTGTCGCGAAAGTGGCGCGCGAGCGGCTTGGGTGCGAAGTGCTCATAGTCAACAATGCACTTTCGGTTGATACGCGCCCTCATGAAGGAATTAAGGCTGGCGAGCCCTTGCCCAAGATGCCTTTCAATGAGGCGGACTATGGGCGTATGGAAGATATGCAGGAGGGGTATCCGCAAGTGCGTGACCTCGCCATTGCGAATAACATCCCGTGGTGGGACGCGTATGTTCCGTGCTATACCTGGCTCTATGGCTCGGGGCTTCCGCTTAATTACTATAGCCGCGACTATGTTCATTCGGGTGAGCTTGGCAAGCAAATCATTGGCCGCGTTATGCTCGCCTACTTCTGCTCAGGATTATAAACTCCGAGGGGCTACAAAAGCTTCGCTAACGCTACGCTGAGAGGCTTCG
>CAVLAC010000105.1:0-6848 GCA_963661055.1 bacterium
CCACCTACTCTTGGGGGGCGGGATTCTTCTCGAGCTTGTCTTTGACCTTCTGCACAACGCTATGCACAAGGAAGAAGAGGGCGTGCCCGAACGCGACATAGACTGAGACGAAAAATCCGAGAATGGGCACGACTAGGTTCAGGCACAAGGCACGCAAGGTTAGTGGGACAATGGGCAAAGAGCCTACTATTGTAATGAGGATAAGGAGTGTTAGTGGCTTCCAATAAGAGCAATCTAAGAAAAACGCCTTAAACTTGAGTCCGTTCATCATCCGTGCGCTCTCACAAAAGCACTGTCCAGCCCGCCATTCGGGATGCATCACCTTCAAATACCAAACGAAGCGATACCGATAGGTGATGTACAGGGCGGGCACGAACGAGAAAAGCACCGTAAGACAACAAAAGACCATAAGTGCCAAGGAAACGAAAATATGTTCCCTCAGAACATCATGGAAAATCGCATCCGCGACAACGACCCCCGTGAAGATAAACACAAAAGGTAATAGCGCAAGGAAAAGCCGCAGGGCATAGCCAAAGACGATTACGAACATCTCAAGCGGAGCCTTGAAGCCCGCAAATGCCGCGCGCGTAAGTCCTTGGGAAACCTGATTAATAGCCCCAAGGGACGCGGCCGACCATCCGTAGCACTGAATCCCCAAGAACACGGCTCTCACGAATGCCGCGAAGAGTGACGCGAGGGTTGCAAATAGGAGGACATTGGCAGGGGGGGACAAAGCGCGGCGTTTCGCCGTCAAAATGAGGTAATCCAGCGTCTCAATACCCGATATCTGAAAGGCTAGTTGCAATAGAAACATCGCGGCGGAACCCGCGAGCATCAGAAGCAACATCGCACTCATAGCACGTGCGCCGGCGCTTGTGCGAAAGCACGCGCGCGCGACGGCACGAATCTCTTTATTCGTCTTAGCAATTGTCATAGCGAGTATTATACCAAATTTACGCCCGCACGACAAAGGATGATTTGCTTAGAATTGGTATTGGGCACTGAAAACGAGACCGTTGCCGACACCCAAATCCTTTGTGCTACCATCACGATAGAACTTATCCTTATCGCCCGTCACTGCATAGGCTGCGACAAGCGTAAGCTGTTTCGTCACAAACCACGCGACATGTCCGTCATAATAGTCGTGATTACGAATTCCGTCCCCGACATCTGCGCCCTTCTTATACTCGAAACCAATCGCGATATTCTCGGCAGGCAAAATGTCGATGTTTCCGAAGGCGGAAAGTCCGTAGTGGTTATGCCCGACGACACCATTTACGACTTCGTCCGTATAGAGGAGACCTGCCGAGAGCAAGACGGGTAGCGGAGTCTGAGTGACGAGCTTCGAAGCGACGAGGTACGCGTCCCATCCGTCCTCATCGAGTCCGAGTGCCTTCACCGTGCGTGAATCGGTGTACTTATAAACGCCGCCCACAGCAATCGCAGGAATCCACGCGGTATCAAAGGCATTCTCATCCAAAAGCCGCAACTTCGCGCCGATATTCTGGCTATTTATCGACTTATCGCCATATTTGCGTGCGTCGACAAAGCCATAGCCATACGAAAGCTCGAGGCGGTCGGCGAAAGTGAGCGCGGCAGAAGCCGCCCACCAATTGATGTCGGCATCCGCGAGATTCACATACCACGCGCCCACCTGTGGCGTGGAGACAATGCCGTTCAGGTTGCTGGTAGTGCTACCCTCCCAAGGCTGTCCCGCCGTATAGGCAAGCGGATTAAAGGCAATGCCGCCCGTACCTTGCAAGTTATTGAGCGGAACGCCCGCGAGGACGCCCTCCGCCACAAGTGCCGCGACGACTGCCGCGAGAACATTCTTTACTAGACTATCTTTCATGTTACAATTCCTTTTTTCGTCGCCCTCTCCATTGAGGGTCAACGCGGAATATTATACACTAATTCGGCATCCATCGGATAATCGGAAGATATTAAATGCCGCGATAGGCTAAGCCTATTAGTCTAGGAAAGAAGAAAGCGCGGGGCAAAAACCCCGCGCTTCTTTGTAACTGCCGCGTAGCCGTTAGCGATTGGTCGCGTAAAGCGGGCCAAAGTTGGCGCACGCGCGGTAGTCCGCACCCGTCGGGTCATCCGACGCGCCGAAGAGACCCCAGCAGTGCGGGCGGTAGATATCCTCCTCAGGGACATTGTGCATCGCCACAGGGATGCGCAACATCGAAGCGAGCGTAATCAGATCCGCACCAATGTGTCCGAAGGCAATCGCGCCGTGGTTCGCCGCCCACGCGTTCATGACGGAATACACATCCTTGAACGCGCCCTTACCTGTAAGGCGAGGCGTAAACCAGGTGCACGGCCACTCGGGATTCGTGCGGTTCATGAGGATTTCGTTCTGCTTCTTATCCAATTCAACAGACCAACCCTCTGCGATCTGAAGAACAGGCCCCTGTCCCTTAACGATTGAGATGCGCGTCATAGTAAGTGGCATCCCTTTCGGTGTCAAAAACGAGCTCGAGAACCCGCCGCCACGGAAGTACTCCACGCCTGCGGGCACCCACTTAGTGGCCTTCAGCGTCGCGTCCATATCCTTCGCGGTGACTTCCCACCAGTTCTTGAAGACACTCTTGCCCTTCTCCTTCATCGCGCCAGCCGCGTCCAAGCAGCACGAGCCCGAGTTGAGGAGATGGATAATGCCCTGCTTCGCCGCGCCCGTGAGCCCCTTGCCTGTCGCGCGCTTAACTGCCGCGTCGCTCCAGTAGGTGCGCACATCCGCGAACATCGAGGCTTTATTCGTCAAAAGCCACATGAGAAGCATACACACGCCATTGAGCGAATCATTTTCCGTCGCCACAATGCGCGGCATACGCGGTCCGTTCCAGTCAAAGGAGGTGTTATTAATCGCTTCCATCACATCGCCATTCGGCCAGTGGTCCGTCCACTGCCGCTGACCCTGAAAGCCCGCCGCGATGGCATTGCGTCCGACAGCCTCTTCGCCAAAGCCCGCCTTCGCGAGTTTCTCGTTGCCGACCATCATATCGCGCAGAATCATCGCCATCTTGACGACATATTCCCAGTCCTTATCCTTCTCAGCGCGGGACTTCTGGATGGCTTTCGGATTGTAATCCTTGCCTTCCTTGCAATTCGCCTTAAACCACGCGAGAGCCTTCTTGTACTCTTCCTTATCGTAGATGCCCTCGGCGATGCGGCGCTCAATCTCGCACATATCCATATTCTCAGGCGCCATACCGAGATAGTCCTGGAAGAACGGAACATCCACGAACGAGCCCGCGATGCCCATAGCGGAAGACCCAACCGAGAGGTAGCTCTTGCCCTTCATCATCGCGACGGCAAGACCCGCCTTCACAAAGCGCAGAATCTTCTCGCTGACATCCTTCGGGATGGAGGTGTCGTCCTTATCCTGTACTTCGTGACCATAAATACCATAAGCGGGCATACCACGCTGAGCATAGCCCGCGAGCATACACGCGAGATACACCGCGCCAGGACGCTCCGTGCCATTAAAGCCCCAAACCGCCTTCGGAATCTGCGGGTCGATATCCATCGTCTCAGTTCCGTAGCACCAGCACGGCGTAACCGAGAGCGACACACCCACATTCTCTTTATGGAACTTCTCGGCACAAGCCGCCGCTTCGGCGCGGCCGCCGATGGTTGTATCCGCAATCACGCACTTCACAGGCGTGCCATCCGGATATTTCAGCGCGGACGAGATGAGCTTCGCGGCACTTTTAGCCATGTTCATCGTCTGCACTTCGAGCGATTCACGCACGCCACGGCGGCGTCCGTCGATAACGGGGCGTATTCCCACAGCAGGGAATCCACACCTATCAAATACTGTTGTAGCCATATACCATTTATTCCTTTTGCTAGGATATTCAAAGTATGTACTTAAGATTATACCCTATTCAGGGGTGACGGAACTTTGATTTCAAACATAAATTTTCTCTTTTTTTTCACGCCGAAATATGGTAAACTATTAGGTGTTATGAAAAGCCAGACTCTATCTAGCCGTATCTACAAGGTACTCCTTTCGCCCAAATTGGAGGGCAAAGCGGGGCGCGGACACCTCGCGGGCATCCTCAGTTATTTGGACGCGGGGCATGTGTGGGACATTCGTCTCGTGCGTGCCCAAGCCGATCTTAACCTGCGCGAAGTGAAAAAGGCACTCGCCGAAGATACGGACGGCTTCCTCCTGAGCGTCCCTGACGGGGCCCCCATGCGCGACATCCTGCGGCTTCTCCGCGCCAAGAAAAAGCCCGTCGTCCTACTCGACAACCACGATAAAGCTTCCTTTGGACCGAACTTCACGGCGGTGCGCTTCGATACTGAGGCGCTCGTCGCCGCCGCAATCCGTCACTTTGACGACATCCTCCCCGACGCGGAACTCGCCTTTGTGCCCGACGCGGCGGGGGAATCGTGGTCACAAGCGCGGCAACGGGCGTTCGCTCATCTTATGCGCAAGTCTAAGCGCGTGCCCCACATTCTCAAGGAGTCTAATTCTGCCGCGCTCGGGGAGTTCCTTGCCGCGCTCCCGAAGCCGACGGGCGTTCTCGCGGCAAATGACCTCACGGCTTTGCGGGTCGTGGAAGTCTGCGCCGAAAGAGGACTCAATGTCCCTAATGAAGTCGCCGTACTCGGAATAGATAATGATGAATTCATTTGTGGTCATGCGCGCCCACCCATCGCCACCGTCGAGCCCAACTTCACAGGGGCGGGCTACCTCGCCGCACGAGCCCTGCAACTTCGGATGGAAGGCGCGTCTACGCCGCGGGAGCTCATTGTAAAAGAAAGCGTGAATACACTCGTACCCCGAGCAAGTGCCCTCGTCGTGCGCGGCGAAACACGCCTCGTCGCCGATGCCCTCGCATTCATCCGTGAAAATGCCTGCACCATAAATGTGACGGATGTCGCGCGGCACTTAGGGGTCTCGCGCACAGGGCTTGATACGGCGTTCCGCAATCACGCGCGCGGCAAAAGTGTCGCCGAGGAGATTCGGGAAGTGCGCTTTGCACGCGTCCTTGAGATGCTCGCGAACCCCATCTGGCAAATTGGTCCTATCGCGAATAAGTGCGGATGGAAATCAGAGACTCACCTAATGAGCGCGTTTCGTGCCCGCTATGGGGTTAGTATGCGCGAATGGCGCAAGACGCACCTCAAAAGCAAGTAACCGCCGCTTAATCTTCGTCCGCGCGTTTATAACGGAACTTCTTCTGCGCAGGCTTCTGCGGCACTTCGCGCTTCTCTTGGACGGAACTCTCGGCTTTGCGGGCGTGGACGAGAATCGTGCGGCGATAACCCGCGTGCCCGAGGTAGTTATGCTGAAACACCCACGGGGCACGGCGGTCGGTGTAATCTTCGTCGATGAGGATGTGAAGTGTCTTATCCTTCGGGATTTCGTATTTCTCAAGGAGCTCCACCGCCTCGCGAGGGGTCACATAACGCTCACCGAAGAGCATGCCGCGATTCGAAAAGCGAATAAGTGGGTGTGCCGCGTCATAAGTCAGCACCTCGGGCGGTGTCGTTTGACATCCCGTCCCTAATATACAGGCGAAGAATACGAGACCAATCGCGGTTAGGCTTCTCATTTCTGCCGCGCCTCAAGAAGTGCCGCGACACGCGTCGCGTCCTCAGGCGTATCCACGCCCACGCCCTCATCCTCGGTGCGAACAACTGCGATTTTCGCGCCCATATAGAGGGCACGGAGCTGTTCCAGCTTTTCCGTCTTCTCCAAGGCGCACTGGGGTTCGCGAATATACCGCTTCAAGAATCCGCCGCGATAGGCGTAAATCCCGAGGTGACGCACATAGAGTCCCGAGGCGAAGTCAGGTTCTTTATCACGGTCGCAGGGAATTGCCGCGCGCGAAAAATAGAGAGCTCCATCATCCTTATCAAGGACGACTTTAACGACGGTCTTTGCCGCGAGATCTGCCGCGCTCTTGAGTGGGGCGACGGCGGTTGCCATATCCCATTTCTCATTGAGCTTCAATTTGAGCGCGAGGGAATCGATGAGCTCGGGGTTAATGAGAGGTTCGTCGCCTTGGATATTGACGAGAATATCATCATCCGCGAAGTCGCCTGCCGCGCAGGCAATGCGATCCGTGCCACTGGGCAATTCGGAAGGCGTCATAACCGCGCGACCTCCGTAGCGCGTCACCGTGTCGGCAATGCGTGCGTCGTCCGTCGCCACCAAAACTTCATCTAGGCTCTTCGCCTTCTTCACAGCTTCGACGACCCAAACGACGAGGGGCTTGCCCGCGAGAATGGCGAGGGGCTTGCCAGGGAAACGACTTGAACCAAAGCGACTAGGGATAATACCGTATGTTTTCATGAATTTTCCTTCTCTTCAACTGCTACACGAATGAAGAACAACTTTTTCAACTCCTTCAGACGCCGCTCCTGCTGACGCAGAGCCCAGAGCATAAAGCTACGCTTCTTATCAAAGCCATAGTGGCTCGGGATATCGGGGCTAAAGGACTCAAATTCGTCGCGGTGCATCGAAAGGCACCATGTCATAGCCCGCGTGCGATGCTCAAAGCCATCAAAAAACCGCTTTGCCATATCGAGCATAGGGACATGATGGAGCGTCTGGAAGCCCTTGAGGGCGTGGGCATAATGGACGATGTAGAAGCTCTCAAACGTTTTGAGGTTATCTTCCGTAAAAGCGAGGTCGGGCCACGCCATACTGCCACGGATAGAACACGTCGCGACCCGCGTCGGGAGCACCCGCCCCGCGGCAATGTCGTAGTCAAACTCGTAAATTTCCTTGCCCACATCATAGAGCGGCGAAGGTCCATTAGGCGCGGCGGGGTCATACTTCTTCATCGCCATATTCTGGGCGGCGGCATCCCCCATAAGTGCCG
>CAVLAC010000106.1:0-6717 GCA_963661055.1 bacterium
GCGCTTAACCCAGAATGAGGACGGCGTTATTTTCGTTGGCGTTATTCCATTCTTGCTTGATTCTACTATTGCCAATTTCTGTGACATCTGATTGATGCAGCCTACGAGCGAGGTGCTTGACCACGGATTTTCACGGATGGGCTCGGATTTTGTTTTAGACAGGATTAACAGGATTTACAGGATTGTAGTTTGGCTAGGACGCGCGCCGTCGCGTCCGTAAAGATCTCACCCGAGAGACCGCAGAGCTCGCAGAGAGGTTTTGGAGATAGCCCCTTCGGGGCTGAGGGCGCGGCGGTTTTTAACACAGAGTCACAGAGGCACAGAGAAGAGGTAAGAGTTTGAGCGTTGAGTGCGAAGCAACTAGGCGAAGCGTTAGAGTAGCCCTTTGTCGCTTTTCGGAGTTTATAAAAGCACGTGGCGCGGCAGTTTATTCTTTTGTGTTTCTATTGTGTCTGCGGCGGATTTATGTTATAATCAAAATAACAAAGTAAGAAAGTCGGAAATATGAAACAACTAATGATTGTCGCGCTGGCGGCATTAGTAGGGTTTGTCTCTACTGATGCTTCGGCATTTGGTAATGCAGAACAGAAAATGGCTAAGCAGAAGAATGCCATTAAGAATTGGCAGAAGTCCCGTTATCGGCACGAGGATGTTCAGCAGTTTGTTCAGAAGAATGGCAAGTTAAGTGTGGCAGACATCGCTATTACTTGCAATCTAAAAGAAGCGCAAGCCCTAATTGATGCTTTGCTTGCGGGTTATGCCACGGTGGTTAATATTGTTGATTCGTATGCCGAGATAGAAGAAGGTAATGCTGTAGTTGGGTTTGTGTCTAAGAAAATGGCTGCGGGTAAGTCCCGTGCCGAGGTTGAAGCCGCGTTGTCGGAGACCGAGAAGACGGCGTATGACAATTACCTTGAATGGCTTAAGAAAGGTGAGAACGAAGGGTGCGTTGCAATTACGGATGATGACCTAGAGAGATTGCTGAACGCGGCATCGACGGTTAAAGAGCATCTTGCCGAGATAAAGGAGCGTGTGAATAGTAGCAATGGTTCAAAGGCGGCTTTGATGAAGGATAGCCTAACAGCCGCGAAGATTGCGGGCTCAACGATGAAAGGTGGTTTCTTGCTAAAGGGCATTCTTGATCGCGAAAAGAAAGCGAAGGCACTTATTGAAGAATAGCAGAAATGCGGAAAAGGCGTCTTGTGAATTGTCCTATTGCAACATCGGGGTATTTTTGTTATAATCTTAAGTGTTCGAGGTGAGATGTGTGCTTCTAGGTAGAGGAGGTACTTTTACTTTGGACAGGATCTTTGAAATCGGCGCGGGCACCTAAGCCGCGCCTTCGGCTGAAGGGTACTTGTATCCTTAGGCAGAACCTTGAGGAATAGACTTGCTTCAAAGGAGTCTTGAATCAGGGAGGCGGAACTCCCAAAAGGATCCGCCAGCGTACGCAACATTGCGTAGAGTAGCTTCGTAAGAAAGTCCGGAAAACTCTCGAAGAATAAAGCGAAATACGGGTGTGCGTTGCGTGAGAAGTCACGCGGCGTATTCTCCATTCTTGTTTTATTCGGGCTCTTTCCGGCGCCTCTTACGAGACATGAATTTCGAGAGTGCGCCGTTCTCATTTGCAACGGACGCTCTGAACACTGAAAAGGGGAGCTGGCCCAGCACTTCTTGATGTGCCACTAAATCAATCGGGCAAAGTAAGAAAGTCGGTAAATATGAATAAATTGATGTTCGTCGCATCAGGGGTCGCTATCGGCGCGTTGATGACGGGGTGTTCAACAACCACGTCAGTCACTTACGGGTCGGACGGCGAGGTTGTGCTCGTTGAGAGTAGCTCAAAAGAGCGTATGGAGACGGCGCTTGCGCGGCTAGAAAAAGCAATTGAGAGTAGCCTGCGCGAACAAGTCGCGCAAAAGAAGTTTATGGCGAAGTATCCAATTCCGAGTAATTCAGGAATTGAGAAGTCCGTCGGCTTTACTTTGACGGCAAATGAATTGAAAGCTCTGAAAGACGCGGCGGAGAAAATGACGCGCAAATTGGAGAAGGCGATTGTCTGGCCCGCGTGGATTGAATATCAATGTCAGCGGACACTCCCCGTAGCGGAAAAGGAAACCAAGAAGAAGAACTATGAGACGGCGCGTGAGCTGATTTGGCTTGCCTCCACAACACCTGTTGAAGAGGTGAATGAGGGAGTGCGCGAGCGCGGCATTGAGTTCCTTAATACGCGCGTCAATCCTGTGCAGTGGGCGGAAATCGAGAAGGACATCCGTGAGAAGATGGCAAACTTCATCAAGGAACAGGCCTTCGAAGAAGCGAATGAGTTCTTGAAGAATTATCCGCGCATTCGTACCTACTCGAAGCAGATCGATAAGCGCTTTGATGCTATTCGGGACGAGATTGTGCGCCTCGGTGTCGATAAGGAGGGCGTTGAGCCCATTAGCGAGCAAACGAGCGAGCTAGTTGCCGCGGCGGCAAAGATTGTTGACCTCCGTGACTCGGTCACGAACACAATCACGAAAGTGGAAGTTCCTTCTAACGAAAAGAACTTGGAATTGGAAGAGTACGAGAGGAAGCTCGAAGATTATCGGCGCACGCTCGTGAAGTTCAACTGCACGGAGGAGAATGCGCAGAAGATTGTGGACTCCATTAATACATTAGTCTCGCCGCTTCTCGATGCCTTAAAGAAGAATGAGGGTGTTTCGGTGAAGGAGGACAAGAAGGAGTTTACATACCTTGGCACAATGGCTGTAAATCGGCGCATTGATAAGCTCGTCGAAGAGCTGAAAGTTGATGTTCGTGCGTCGCTGAAGAAGGCTTCGACTTCTAATTTGAAGGAGAAGGTCGCGGCACTTCTTGCGGATGGCAAGTACGATGACGCGCGCGAAGTCATTTGGCAGGCGGCAGCTACGGGCGACCCCGAAGTGGACGCGTTGGTGTTCGTGGAAGGGCTTGAGCTTCTGCGGAATGATGTGAACCCCGCACATTGGATTGCCATTGAGACGGAAATTAAGACGACGGTCTCTGAGAAGATCGCGGCGGATGATTATGACGGAGCCCTCGCGTTCCTGCAGAAATATCCGCGCATTCGTCAGCATTCCGTGATGATTGATGATATGCTTGCACGCGTCCGTGAAGAAGCGGAAGCTTTGGGTGTCTCTTCAGAAGAGGCAGAGAAGCATACGAAAGCCACCTGCGCCTTTGTTGAAGAGGTTGCTAAGTTGGTCGATCATATGGATGAGAAAATGGCAGGAGAGAAGCCCTCCGAAATTGACGAGAAAGCTTATAAGGAGGCTTTGAATAACTATAAGTCGAGGCTTGAACTCTATCATGTAGAGCCAGCAAAGGCGCAGGAAGTCGTCACTAAGCTTGACATGGCACTTCGTGCATTTATGCGCAAGCCTGGCGAACCTGCAGTTAAGCTTGCCTTGGGAACAAATGCAGTTAATGATCGTATGGCGAAACTTATCGCCGAGCAGACTGCACTTGTCGAGCAAAAGAAGGGTGGATGGCAAACAAAGCAGTTTGATGAGCAGTGCGAATCGTTGATTAAGCGTGTTCGTGAGGCAACGGCTGCGAAGAAGTTTGCTGAAGCGCGGGATGCGATTCGCGATGTGAAGCTCGTGGAAGTGCCTGTGGCGGATGCTAAGTTGTATGCGCTGCGTATTGGACTTCTCAATAGCGTTGTGAATCCGCGGCAGTTGGCTTATCTCCTTGAAGAGATTAAGACAAAATCAGATACGCTTATTAAGGCGAAGGATTTCGAGGGACTGAAGAAGTTCATCGAGGAATATCCTTATGTCCACGATACTTATGAGCAGATTCAGACTGCGCTTGAGAATATCAAATCAACGATGATGGGTATGTCGACGGAACTCACAGAGGGTGACGCGACGAAGTATATCGTTAAGGCGGACGAGATTATCGCGAACTTGCTGGAAGCGCGCGAAGGTCGTTGGTCGCCTGACTTTGATCTCAAAGCCCTTGAAACGGCTCTTGATGAATTCTCGAAGGCGCTTCTTGCTCACTATTATAAGCAGGCTGAAGTTAAGGCATTCTGTCTTGATTTCAAGAAGAGCATCGTTGACTTGCTTAATGCTCCGTATGACCCGATTACCACAAGCGAGGTAAATGCCGCGCTCGAGAAGGCGCTGGAGCCGTTGCTTGCAAAGGCAGAGGCGGGCATCCTTAAGCAGAACTATCTGGCGTTGCTCGCGCAAATCGACCAGGAAGTTTCGATTGATGCCCAGATTGCTATGGCGGAAGAAGCAATCTCTCGTCAGCTCGGCATTAAGTGCGAGAAGGCTTCGTTCAAGGTTAATGCGGTTCTCGGCGAATATGCACGCGCGTTCCGTCTTCTGAAGAAGAATGCGAAGTTGACGCCTGCTGAAGCCACGAGCCTCATCCTTGGCGCAGCATATCTTGACCAGCCAGCGGTAATCCCGTATGCACAAAAGCTCGGTGCAGATATCAATGGTTCCTCGGCTCGCGATGTGCGTAAGCGCACGGCGCTTATGTTGGCAATTGATGCCCAGAATCTTTCGCTGATGAAGGCCTTGGTTGAGGCGGGCGCTTCCTCCACGGTGACGGACGCGACGGGCAACACGGTGCTACATTATGCCGTTAAGTCTGGCAGTGTCGCGGCAGTTCGCGCCATTGCGAAGGTTGCTTCGATGACGGTGGTCAACGATATGGGTGAGACGCCTCTCTTTGAAGCGGTTAAGCGTAATCAGCAAGCAATGGTTCAGACTGTGATTGACCTTGTGGACGAGAAGGCACGCGAGGCATTCGTTAACACGACGAACAAGCGCGGCTTGACAGCGTTTGCACTTGCCGCCAAGATTGGGGCGCGGGATGTGCTGGATCCGCTTGCGAAGGGTGGCGCTACTTATTCGGAAGCCGACCTGATTCTTGCGGAAGAAGGCGACCACATCGCTATTGCCCAGTGGCTCGTAGCTCAAGGCGTGGATGTGAATGCTGATGGCGTGATGGCTAAGGCATGCCCTGCGACAGCGGTCGGGCGTTACTTGATTCACGAAGGTGGCGTTGGCGACCATACTTGCAAGGTGTGCCAACCTGAGGAAGAGAAGCCGGCTCAAGCGGCAGAACCTCAGAAGAAGGTTGAAGCGGCAGGCACGATTACCTTCAATATCTCGGATAACGCGGCAAAGTAAGACTATAATAAATAGCTTATCTTATAACAAGCGTCTCGGCTCTAATCAGAGCCGAGACGCTTGTTTAATGAGGTTGCGCATTCGAGCGGTGGTTTTTACCACGGAACACACGGAAGCCGCTTCGCGGCACACGGAAGAATTTTGTAAAGGGCTAAGGGCGTTTGTTAAAACCCTTGCCCCGGTTTATGCAAACCCTAATCCCCGCTTGTTAAAACCCTAATCCCCGCTTATTAAAACCCTAATCCCCGTTTTTGCAAACGGGGATTAGGGTTTTGAAGGGGGCAGGACGGGGTATAAAAAAGTGCGGGCGCACTTTTTGGGTGCGCCCGCACTAGAAACATTTGAAACTCGGCTCTGTGACTTTACAGATTAACCAGTGTTACGATACGGCTGGCTGAAGAGAAAGGTCCGTCTTCTACACCCGATCGGGTTCGAAGGGTTATTTCTATTTCAGTGCCCTCTGAAACACTCTCGAGTTCCGTGGGGAATGCGAAGTTCATCAACTCAGTTGAACTAAAGTTTGGTGCAACTGGAATGATCTTCTCTTCTCCGTCTACTGAGTACTTAAGGATGATTGTATCACCCATTTCAGCACTATAGTAGAGATTCTTACCCACAAGTGAGAACGTAGACCCCTTGGCCAATTGATCCACTTGTGCACCCGAAGCCCACGAGCGCAGGAAGGAGATCTTAGGGGTGAGACTTTCACCACTTGCATCAACAAGCGAGAACTCCTCGATGTTGAGTTGCATGTTCTTCAAAGGCAGAACAGCCACTCCCATCTTAGTCTCACTGGTTGGTTTACCCGAATCAGGGTCAACCTTACCTCTGATGGTGGGAGCGAATCTGAGGTAGTTACCAAAGGAAACTGCGTTCCCTTTCTTTAACTCCTCATTGATTTTCACCAGCACAGAGGTAAGGAATCCCTTAATCTGGGTTTCGCATCCTATGAGTAGTCCATCATCAGCGGCAAGCTGATTGCAAAACTGATCCATGGACACGGTTTGGTTAATAATTGGGAACGCCCTTTTGCTTTTTTCGCCAGCTTGGGTCGTTCCGATTATCCCAATCTGGTACTTGAGTAGAGTTTTAGTACTCATTTCTCATCTCCTCATTATTGAGCCAGAGCTCAGTTGTTTTTTGCTCCCAATTCGCACCTTTAGGTGCACGGTAGGGAACATTCCCCGCTCGCGCGTTTTGTGTGGGTCGCGCAAACCCTCTTTTATTTGTCATTTTTTTTACTTTCTTCGGCTTTCGCCGCGTTAACTTTGTTGTTCACACCCCTTGTGTGAAAAACGTTATTGATTATAACATCTTTTCAGAGGAAAGTCAAGAGAATATATGAACTTTTCTTTAAATTGCTGTTTTAAGCCATTCTCTTACTGTTTAGATAAGTTATGTGAGCGCGGCACTTCAGGGCAAACTGTTAAAATGATGTAAATGGGTGCCTTTTTGCCAAGTATTCGTATTTTTGAGTATAGTATTGGGGGGGGGGGGGGGGTAGGATGCAGAGTGAACCTTTTGGGGGGTGTTGGCGTTT
>CAVLAC010000107.1:0-6639 GCA_963661055.1 bacterium
GGCACTTCGTGAACGCCTCCTCGCCGAAAACGAGCGTATGTGGGGGTAGCGGCAGGCGGCTCGAGCGGGACGCGCGATCCTACCATTTGCTTCGCCTACTTCTTGCTTGCAATAATAGTCTTTTTTGCTAAAGAGAGCTCTCTGCGACCTCTGCGTTCTCTGCGTGTGACAAAGCGCCCCCTACCTTTTGGGCGCGGAATATGGTATAATATAGGGCACTTATGAAGTGGACAAAGACTTTGATACAGACGCTGCGGGACAATCCGCAGGATGCTGAAATTGATTCGCACAAGCTCCTCGTGCGTGCTGGGCTTGTGCGTAAGCTCGCAGGTGGACTCTATTCCTACCTGCCACTCGGGCAACGCGTGTTCGCCAAAGTGACGCGGATTATCCGTGAGGAAATGGACCGCGCGGGGGCTCTTGAGATGACGATGCCCATTCTACAGCCTGCCGAACTTTGGAAGCAATCGGGTCGCTGGGAGGCGATGGGGCCAGGAATGTTCCGTCTCGAAGATCGCGCTAAGCACGGCTACGCGATGAGTCCGACGGCGGAAGAAGCGGCGACGGATGTTGTGAAGGGGCTTGTGAACTCCTATCGGCAACTGCCGCTCATCATCTACCAGTTTCAGTGGAAGTTCCGTGACGAGATACGTCCGCGCTTTGGGCTGATGCGTTCGAAGGAGTTTATGATGAAAGACGCATACTCCTTCGATGTCTCGATGGACGCGGCAGATGAGAGCTACAAGAAGATGTTTGATGCCTACACGCGCATTTTTGCGCGGTGCGGACTCAAAGCGTACCCCGTGCAAGCCGACACAGGCGACATTGGCGGCAAATCGTCCCATGAGTTTCATGTGCTGGCTGACTCGGGCGAGGATGGCATTGCGTTTTGTGATGGATGTGGCTACGCGGCGAATTTGGAGAAGGCGGAACGCGCGGTAGCGCCGCGTGAAGACGCGCCGTGTCCTGCCTACTCTGAAGCCCCGACGCCTGCGAAGACGATTGATGAGATGGTGGAGTTCTTTAAGCTCCCTGCCACCAAGATGGTGAAAACGCTCGTCTATCTTGCGGACGGTAAACCTGTCCTTTTCTGTGTGGCGGGCGACCGCGACTTGAATGAGGTCAAGGCGAAGCGGCTACTTGGCGCGAAGACCTTCGCGCTTGCCGACTTTGATACGGTTCAGCGTGTGACGGGAGCTCCGATTGGCTATGCGGGCCCCGTTAAGCCGCGTGAGGATGTGCCGATTTATGCGGATAAGGGTCTTGAGGGTGCACGCGGCGTGATTATCGGTGGCAACCTCGATGGTGAGATTGACTTGAAGGATGTCGACCTCGCGCGTGATTGCAAGATTGCTGCTTACGCCGACCTCGTCATTGCTAAGGATGGCGATATTTGCGCGAAGTGCGGTAAGCCTCTCGCGATTCGTCGCGGCATTGAAGTTGGGCATGTCTTTAAGCTTGGCACTAAGTATACTGAAGCCTTCAACGCCGTCTACAAGACAGCGGACCTCAGCGAGAAGGTTATGGTCATGGGGTGCTACGGAATTGGTGTTTCGCGGACAGTCCAAGCCATTATTGAGCAGAGCCACGATAAGGATGGCATTGTTTGGCCCGCGAATGTCGCGCCGTACCAAGTTTGCATTGAGCTCCTTGACCCCGACCAAGAGAATGTCGCGAAGATTGCCTTTGACCTTGAGGCGGAACTCGAGGCGAAGGGAATCGATGTCATTGTCGATGACCGCGCGGAAAGGCCTGGCGTTAAGTTCAAAGACGCGGATCTCATTGGCTTCCCTGTGCGTGTCGTTGTGGGCGCGAAGGGACTCGAGAAGGGCGGCGTAGAGATTAAGCGCCGCGATGAGGATAAGTCCGCCATGCGGGTCGTCGCGCCTGCCGAGGCAACCGCCGCGATCGCGGCACTTCTTGCACGCTAAGAGGCAATGAGAATTGTCCATGTGCTCGCGGGTCAGCAGCCGTGGAATGGCATAGCCGTTCTCGCGAAGGGCTTCGCACAAGCTGAAGCGGCACTTGGACACACCGTATGTCTCACGCGCTTTTCGCCGCGCCTCATCCGCGCGGCAGATCTTGTGCAGGTACACGGTTCGTGGCTTTGGCCTGTTTGGGCGGGGGTGTTTCTCGCGGCACTTTTCAAAAAGAAACTCGTGATTACGCCCTCGGGTTCGTTTGACCCTGTGCGCCTCAATTATCACGCGTGGAAGAAACGCCTTGCCGCGCCCATTGACCGCTGGTGCTTACGCCGCGCGGCACTTGTGCAGGCGACAAGCCCCCAAGAAGCGGACTGGATTCGCGCTTTTGAGCCACAAGTAAAAAAGGTCGTGGTGATTCCGCCTGGACAAGATGTCGTCGCCTGTGCCCCCAAGGGGGAGACGGACAAGAAGAGGCTCCTTTATTTGGGACGGCGGCATCCGTTGAAAGGGCTCGACCTCCTCGAAGAAGCGGTGAAGGGCTTGCCGATTGAGCTTGATATCCGGAGTTCCGTTTTTGGGGCGGAGAAAGAAGCGCATTTTGCCGCGTGTGACGCGCTCTGTTTGCCGTCCCTTAGCGAGAACTTTGGGCTAGTCGTCGCCGAGGCTTTGGCGCGGGGCAAGCCCGTCATTGTGACGGACGCTACGCCGTGGGAGGGCGTAGAGGCGCATAGGTGCGGATGGTATGTGCGAGGATTTACGGGGCGCAAGGCGGCGGGCAAGGGACTGCCCGCCCTACCAGCACTTAAAAAAATATTAGAGGCGTTTGCCGCGACACCTGCTGCGGAATGTGCCGCGATGGGTGCGCGGGGGCGGGAATGGATTGCGCGCGACTTCTCGTGGGAGAAATCTGCCGCGACTTTGCTCAAAGCCGTCGCCGATTTAGGTTGACTTTCTAGGTGCTAATAAAGTATAATAAGAGAATGAAAATAGCAAAGAACTCATTTGGGCTTGCCGTGGCAAGCGTCGCCCTGACCTTAAATGCGTCCGCATTTGACGCGGTCAAAGATCGTCCAACGCCTCCGAAGAGCATCTTCCATGAGACGCTCGAACAGCGAGATGCGCGCCGCGCGTGGTGGACGCATGACCGCTTTGGTATGTTCATTCACTTTGGGCTCTATTCCGTACCTGCGCGGCACGAGTGGGTGCAGTCCTTTGAGAAGATTCCGTATACGGAGTATCGCTCGCGCTATATGCCGCGCTTCAATCCCGACCTCTTCGATGCGAAGGCGTGGGCTCGCGCGGCGAAGGCGGCGGGTATGAAGTATATGGTTCTTACCGCTAAGCACCACGAGGGCTTCTGCCTTTGGGATACGAAGACGACGGACTACAAGATTACGAATACTCCGTTCGGACGCGACTTGGTGCGGGAATATGTGGACGCGGCGCGTGCGGAAGGGCTCCGTGTCGGCTTTTACTTCTCGATTAAGGATTGGTCTCACCCCGATTACCTCATCGACGCGACGCACCCCGAGCGTCCCGAGACCTTCACGGACGAGACCTATGAGAAGGTGAATGAGGGACGCGACTGGAATCGCTACCGTGACCTTATGTATGCGCAGGTCAAGGAACTCCTGACGCAATATGGCAAGATTGATATCATTTGGTACGATTACACGCTCAAAGAGAAGTACGGCAAGAACTGGAAGCACTGGGAGTCGGTGGAGCTCCTGAAGTTGACGCGCAAGCTCCAACCGCAGATTCTTGTGGATAGCCGCCTCGATTTGATGGATACGGAAGATGGCTGGGACTTCGTGACGCCTGAGCAGTGCCGCGTGACGCAGTGGCCGACCGTGGACGGCAAGAAGGCTCCGTGGGAAACCTGTCAGACCTTCTCGGGTTCGTGGGGCTACTACCGCGATGAAGAGACTTGGAAGAGTCCGCATCAGCTCATTGAGCTTCTCATTAACTCGGTTGCTTTTGGTGGCAACTTGATTCTCAATGTGGGACCCACCGCACGCGGCGACTTTGATTGGCGCGCGAAAGAGCGTCTCGCGGCGATTGGCGACTGGATGCATATGAATAGCCGCGCGATTTATGGGTGCACGGCGGCTCCTGAGGAATTCAAGACACCTGTCGACTCGCTCCTTACCTACAACCCCGAGCTTAACCGCCTCTATATCCACCTCGTGAATTATCCGATGGGGGCATTGCCGATTTCGTTCGCGGATAAGATTGAGTATGCCCAATTCCTGCACGATGGCTCTGAGCTCAAGATGCGCGTAGGCGGACAATTTGAGCATTCGCAGGGTGGCAATATGGGGCGTGTGGATAACATCATTCTGCCCATTAAGAAGCCGAATGTTGAGATTCCAGTCATTGAAATCTTCCTTAAGAAGTAAGAGGTTTGGGCTGTGAAGGTTCTGTGGTGGGGACGCTTTGACGAGAATTATTCGCGAAATCGCGTATACATTGCTCTTTTTAAGGAGTTAGGCTGGGAAGTCGAACTCTTTAAGGTGAAAGTATGGCCGCGAATTGGCGATGTGGAAGCTGTTTTGCGCGGCTTGCGTTCCCGCCCTGACCTCGTTTGGGTGCCCGTGGCGCGGCAGAGGGATATTGCGGCCGCGTGTCGCTGGGCACATCATCGCGGCATTCGGGTACTGTTCGACCCAATGATTTCCGCCTGGGATAAGAAAGTTTTGGAGCAGAAGAAGTGGCGGGCGGAAGAAGGGCGTGCCCGCAAGCTTCTCGCCCAAGAGCGCAAACTTATGGCGATGCCCGAGATGGTGACCTGGGATACGAGCTGCCATGTCGACTTCTGTGCGGAGACGCTACAAGTGCCGCGCGAGAAGTTGCGCGTTCTTTTCACGGGTACAGATGAGCAGGTCTTTAAGCCGCAACCCGAGATTTTGCCGCCACAAGATGGGCTCTTCCATGTGCTTTATCACGGGGCGTATTTGCCTTTGCATGGGACGGAATACATAGTCGAGGCGGCGCGGCGGACGCAAGATTTGCCGATTCAGTGGGACTTCCTTGGTTGGGGCGCGTACAAGGCGGCGACGGAAGCCAAGGCGGTCGGGCTTAGGAATGTAAGATTCCTCGAGAAAGTTCCGTATGTGGAAGTTCCGCGCGTCATTTGTGAGCACGATGTGGTTCTGGGGGTATTTGGCACGACACCTAAGGCGGCGCGGGTGATTGGTAATAAGGTCTACGAGTGTATGGCGTGCGGACGCCCCACAATCAATGAATTTTGCACAGGCTATCCGCCGCGCGCGGTGGAATGTGCCGCGATTAAGTTCATCCCGCCTGGCGACCCCGCGGCACTCGTCGCGGCTGTGGAAGCCTACCGCAAGGACTGGGGCGAGAAGAGGGATAGCTACTTTGCCGCCGCGCGGCAGTTCTTTGAGCGGGAACTTTCGATGAAGGTTGTCAAACAACAACTCGAGGGCATCCTTAGAGATGTCCTCGCCTAGCGCGGCGAATTATGGCGGACGATTTTGAGGATGAGTTGCCGCTAATGGAGGACGACTTACCGTCCGCCGAGACGGCTCTCCCTCTTTCTGAACCGCCGCCTGTCGAGGATGTCACGCCTGAGGACATTGCCCTCATGGAAAAAGCGCGGCAGTATGAAAAAAAACTAATGAACTTTTTCTGGCGTCTTGGCGTTTCATATCATTGGAGTCAGGATTATGTCCAAGAAACTTACATTAGACTGTGGAAATATCGCCGTACCTATCAGGAAACGGCGAAATTATCGACATTTCTGTTTCTTATGGCGCGGCAAGTGCGTATTGACGCGCTTAGGAAGGCTATCCGCCGCGAAAAGCGTGAGCAGAAATACGAGGCGGAACGCCCCCCGCTCCACATTTCCGCGCCCTGCACAAAGGATGATGTCCGTTGGGCAGTGGGGCAGCTCTCGGAGCCGCTCCGCGAGGTTGTGGAGCTTGGTGTCTTTCAGGATTTACCGTACGCGGAAATCTCCAAAATCTTGTCCATCCCCGAGGGCACGGTCAAGTCACGAATGTTCAACGCCCTGCGAAAACTAAGGAAGATAATGCATGAATAAAAACCTACTTGAGACATTGAATGAGCTCGGTCCTGAATATCACCGCCTTGTGCGGGAGATGAAGGGACCGTTTGAGGCTGAAGTGCCCGCGCGGCACTTCCCGAAGTGGAAGGTCGCCTATCTCGCGGCGGCGGTCGTCGTCATTATGCTGGGGCTCGCGGTGGTGTTTAGTCCGCGTACGACCCCAAGTGCCGCGCCACACATTTACACGATTGCGTATGCCGCGACATCCGACGCGCTGGAGGCGATTGTCGCCGCGCAGAAGGCGGACGGTAGCTGGGAGAATGACTTCCTCACGCAACAGAATGCGGCGGCACTCGAGAGCGCGACGGACCCGACGCAGCGCATTGCCTATTTGCGGGCGGTGCGGTATTTGCGCAAGAAAGGGCTCGCGCCGCTCACGCCTTCGGAGCTTGCCGCGCGGCGTGAAGCGCTCGAAAGTGTCAACTAAAGTGCCGCGTGAGCACTCCCCGAATGGGGACACTTTTTTAAGAAAATGGTAAAAACCCATTGACTTAGCGCGTCATTTCCGCTATAATCTATATAAATACAATATCAATAGGAGAACTACTATGGATGAGCAGAACAAGAAGTCAGGAAATTTAGCGGCCATTTTCACGATGTTCGCACTTTTCTTTATGATAGCGTTCG
>CAVLAC010000108.1:0-6375 GCA_963661055.1 bacterium
TATCGAGACGAATACCAACACCCGCCGTCCACGCGAAAGTATCCGAGAAGTCGAGGTCAAACTCTTCTTCGCCGACCGAGCCCAAGTCACTGAACACGGCAAGACGCAACATCTTCACAATCGGCACCGTATACTCAAAGTTCATACAGAACAGTGTCTGACCGCCCCACGGCGACCAATCGCCACCGCCCGCCTTCTGGCGCAAAGGCGCGACATTGCGGTATTCAACGCCGCGAATCGTGCGCGGACCGCCCAAGAACATACGGTTGTAAATCGGCACGCCATCGCTATCCGAGAACGCGTCAATCGTCTCCGCCCGCAAGGCAACCATAAAGACATGCTTATACCGCCGCCATGTCGTGAAATATTGGCGATGATTGAGCCCAAGCCGCCAGTAGGTATTGTCACCGCCCGCGAAGTCACCAAAAATCTGAGAACGACTGCCGCGCGTCGGAATACGGAAGTTGTCACGGTTGTCGTGATTCCAGAAGATGCGCAACACCGCTTCCGCCGCGTCACCATATTTGGAATCTTCATCCTTGTAAATCGGACGCGTCGCGCCCGACGACCCCTTCACATAATAGAGGTCGCTCTCAACATCCTGGAACGAGATGAACTCGCCCGAAAGGCGCGCACCAAAGCGTCCGAACGGATCCCACGTCGGCCAGAACTTCACGGGGTACGCGAGCGAAACTGCCGCGCCATTGCGCACGAGGTCATACTCGTCATACCAGCGCTGACGGCGATACGCTTCTACCGTCAATTCGAGAAGGCGGTCAAAGAGGTGCGGCTCGGTGACAGATGCCTCATAAGTCTGAATACGGGGGCCCACCTGCGCATAAATACGACCCTTCTGACCTGCGCCACGGAACCACTTGCGCGGCGCAAACAGGTCAAAGTTCGCCTGCGAGAGTTCCGCTGAGAGATAAACCGAGTCAATAGAGCTCGCGCCGAGCCCAATCATGAATGAACCCGTGTTCTTCTCTTCCACCTCATAAACGAGGTCGCGATACTCCGCGCCATTCTCATCTTTGCCGCGATCGGTGGCGCGCAACGAATACCGCACCCGCGAGAAGTAATCGAGGTTCTCCAAACGCTTTTGACTACGCTCCGCGCGGTCCTCCAACATACGGTCGCCAGGCCCTAGCGCAATTTCGCGGCGGATGACTTTATCCTTCGTATAGTCATTGCCCTCAATCACAATGTCGTTAATGACGACGGGCACGCCTTCCGTAACCACATAAGTGACATCAAGGACGCTCGGAGCGTCCGCACGCGGAATGCGCTGCACATCAACTCGCGTATCAGCGAGCCCTGAATCGCCTGAACCGACCGTCACCATAACGCGGTGCGCGGCATCCGCGAGCGTCTTCGCCCCCGCCACATCACCTTCGTTGGGCAAGTTACTCTTCGCCGCGACAATTTCCGCTGGATAGTGCGTCACGCCCGTCACACTCTGTGTACCAATCGTGTAGAGCGTACCTTCCGTAATCTTAAAGACGATATCCGCCTTGCCATTCGCGAGTGGCTCGCGCTTTGGAATTTCCACCGCCGCGTCCAAATAGCCGAGATCGTTGTAGTAGGCACGCACCTTATCCGCCGCCTGCGCGAGTTGGTCATCGCTGACGGGGGCATCCGTAAACCAGCCGACGGGATTCCACCACGGGTAGACATCGAAAGTGGCGCGCAGATCATCAGGGTCAGCATGTTCTGCACCCTCGAAGGTGTAACTGTGCGTCTTGAGCCGTGGACCTTCATCAATCACAAACCGCACAATGCAGTTATTGCCACCCGGCATCATACGCGGGAAGGCGGTCACTTTCGCCTGCGGAAAGTCCTTCTTCAAATACGCTGTCCTGACACGCGCCGCGGCATCCGCCAAATCGCCCTCGCCATAAAGCGCACCATCCCGAAGCGCGGCTTCAGTCTCTACCTTGGATACGGAGAAGAACTCATTGCCCTCCACCTCGAGTGGGGCTTGGTAGCGCACCTTACGATAGACACGAAATGTGACCGTCACACCCTCTGCACCACGCGAAGCGTCCGCCGAAATTTCTTGATATTCGCCCGACTCATTGAGAGCCGTGACATCACGCGAAACCGTTGCGGGATCATATTCCTGACCCGGTTTTGTTTGACAACGAGAGAGAACGCCGCCTGCATCGCCACCGAAGTTGTCGCGGATGTCAACCTTGACATCCACCACATCAACAGCACCTAGCGACAGGCACGACAGGAGCGCAATTGCGCTAAAAATGATTTTCATACCTTATATTTTACCAAAAATCGCGTCATTTTGCGAGTTAAAAGTTCGTTAAGGCTAAATTGCTACTTCGACAGGAACGGTCAAACCAGCCAAAACTTTGTCCAAATCTAAAGGCTTCATAGCGACCAAAATGCCGCGATGACCCGCATTTATATAGATTTCTGGCAAGTTATAGATACTCTTCTCCACATAGACCGTCATCCGTTTGCGCGTCCCAAAGGGCGAAGTGCCACCCACATGATATCCCGAGTGCCGATCGGCTGTCGCGGGTTCGCAAGTCCTCACCGTCTTCACACCACGCGCTCGCGCCAAGTTCTTGACGGAGATTTCCTTGTCCCCATGCATGAGGCAAACGAACGGCTTTTTGGTTTCATCTTCTAAGATAATCGTCTTAATTGTCGCGTGATGGTCAAGCCCCAGTTCCGTCGCCGCCTGAATCGTGCCGCCGTGCTCCGTGTAGTCGTAGCACCGTGCTTCATACGAAACTTTCGCCGCGTCAAGTGCACGCAGCGCATTGGTGCGCGGAATTGTCGTCGGTTTCATTTGCCTCCTTTCTTAGCTTTGGACTTCAAATACGCCGCGAGCCCGTGGGCTCGCAATTTGCACGCGGGGCACTTTCCGCACCCATCACCACGAATGCCGCGATAGCAAGTCACGGTCTCGGTACGGATGAACTCGAGAAGCCCCAACTTATCCGCCAATGCCCACTCATCTTCCTTCGTTTTGTGGAGGAAGGGTGTAACAATCTTGAACGGCCACTCCATCGCGAGGCGCATCGCTTTCTCTTGTGCCCTAATAAAAACGCCGCGGCAGTCGGGATAGCCCGAGAAGTCCGCCTGCGAAACGCCCGTGTAAATTTCCGTCGCCCCAAGGCTCTTCGCCCACACGCCCGCCGAAAGCAAAAAGAACGCATTGCGTCCCTCCACGACGGTCGTCGGACACGACGCGCCCTTCTTGCGCGTGATGGCAATAGACTTATCCAAGAGCGCATTTGTCGTGAGCTCGTGATAGAAGTTAAGCTTAATAATCTTATGTTCCGCAATCTTGAAGTGCCGCGCTAAGTGCCGCGCCGCCTTCGTCTCAATCGCGTGGCGCTGTCCATAGTTAAAGGTAATCGCCGCGACAGCGTCCGCTCCATGCTTTTTGCAGGCGAGCGCCAAGCAAAGCGCACTATCCTGTCCGCCACTCAATACCACAACAGCCTTTATAGCCTTCTTCATTAGGATTTCTCTCCTTTCCTTCCTATTCAAGTGGCGCGGCGGGATTACCCATCACCGTCGTGTGGGCAGGCACATCCAAAAACGCGACACTGCCCGCGCCAACCACCGCGCCCTCGCCAAGCTTGCGGCGCGGCACAACGACTGCGCCCGGATACACCCGCGCGAAGTCCCCGATGTGCACCCCGCCACCAATCGCCACTTGCGCATAGATATGCGCGTAACTACCAATGCACGTGTCGTGTCCGACGGACGCATTATGGAAGACGCAGCTATGTGCCCCGACGCGAATATCTGCCGTGAGAACCGCCCCTGCGGCAATGACACACCCCGCGCCGACGACCACATTTGGACCGAGCCGTGCCGTACGGTCAATGAGGCTAATGAAGACAGCCCCCTTCTCCGTAAGCGCCTTTACACACTTTGCCCGTCCAGCTGTGTCGCCCAACGCCGTGATGAATACATCGTCCGTCTCAGGAGTATAATCCCGAACCGTCCCAAGGATAGGCGGATACCCCGCGAAGCCCGCGAGAGCGTCGGGGTTGTCGTCCAAAAAGCCCTTGAGCGTAAAGGACTCGCCAAACCCAAGTGCCGCGCTCGCCGCGCCCGCGAGTTCGCGTCCAAAGCCGCCCGCACCCACAATCAGCAAATTCTTCATTGCACAACCCCCACCGCACGCGCCAAGTCGCCGACGCTCGTATAGCCATTCAAATCCCTGAGCGCCACCTCAATAGTACCGCGCTGCTTGAGGGCAACCTTGAGCGCAAACGCTGTGAGCGACCCCCAGAGCGGAGTCTCACGATAATCATCCTCGAGCGTTAATGTCGCCACCTCGCAGACATCCGCCACGAGGGCACAAAGTTCCGCCTTCGTCATTTCGACATCTCCTTTATATAAGCCTTCAAAATACCGAGCCCTTCCTTGCGCGGCAAATCGCCCTTCAGCGTCCGTAGGGCAATCTCTCCGAGCGAAAGCCAATTCGAACCCCGATATTGTGCGGCGAGGCACCCCTCAGCCAGGCGATTGAGCCGCTTTCTTTCTCTCAGGAGCTCAAGCTTATTCGCGCAGTACTGCCGCGCATCGTGACGGATCTCCCGTACCGCACTCGCTTCACTCCCGACACTATAATTGTAAAGGGGCTCATCTACACTCGTCATCACATTTGCCGCGAGCAGGTAGTCCGCCGTGAAAAGCGCAT
This sequence comes from bacterium, assembly GCA_963661055.1. Lineage (GTDB taxonomy): Bacteria > Verrucomicrobiota > Kiritimatiellia > RFP12 > UBA1067 > UBA1067. The sequence goes on from CAVLAC010000108.1 coordinate 4,682, forward strand.
CCTCATTGAGTACCACATTTTCCGCGAACTGCAAATTCCACTTCTCTATAATGTCGCGGCGGTAGCACCCCCGCCAAACTTCGCCCGATTCACGCTTTTCCGCGTACATATCACGCCCAAGAAGCCATCCGCCTAAATCCTTGAGCGAATAGCCCAAAATGCGCGGCAGATACTGCTCGCGAATCTCGTCCGCGCTCGTGTAGTGGTAGGAAGTCTTGAGGTGCACTTCCTTGCGTTCCGCACCCTCCATCGTGGGCACTTGCCAATAGCCGCAGACACAATAGTCCGCCGCATCGCGCTCCATCGCCTCCAGCATCTTCGTACAGAAGTTGGGCTCGACCGTATCATCCGCGTCCACAAATTGAATGTACTCGCCCTGAGCGACTTTGAGCGCGGCATTCCGCGCGGCACTGACTCCGCGAGAAGGTGCCGCGAGCGAGACCACCTTCAAGCACTTATACGCCTCGCTATACGCCTTGAGCACGACCCCCGTGCCATCATCGGACCCATCATCTACCGCAATGATTTCGCCCTCGGTGGGGAGCGCCTGACGGACGCTCTCCAGGCACCGCACAAGCGTGGGCACCGCGTTATGGCACGGAATTAGAACGCTAACTTTCATTCTTTTGTCGGGGTCGTCACAAAGAGCGTGGCGTTTTCGCCTGAAATGGGGACCATCTCGCCAGGCGTAATCACCATGCTCTCGCCTTCCGCGAGCGTCTCCTCCGCCACCTGAACGTGTCCTTTCGCCGCGTAGAGTACCGTAAATGCCGCGCGTGTATTGAGAAGTTGCTTCCCATTCAGCGCGAGTTGCTCAAACGCGAAGAATGGCGAGACCACGCCCTTTGCCGCCTTCACAGGAGGTAAGCCATAGTTGATTGCCTTGAGCGATTCGGCGATGTGCAATTGACGCGGACGCCCATCCGCCCCAACGCGTCCCCAGTCATAGAGGCGGAATGTCGTGTCGGAACTCTGTTGCACCTCGTAAAGCCGCGTATTGTCGCCAATCGCGTGGACGAGTCCGCCAGGAATAAAGAATACATCGCCCGCTTTCGCCTCGTGACGGACGAGCAGTTCCTCGAACTTGCCCGACTTAACCGCCTCTTCCACATCTGCCGCGCCCACGCCAGGCTTGAGCCCCGCGTAAATGACTCCGTCATTGAGCAGACACCACATCTCCGTTTTCGGCTCACCGCCCGTCATAAGGCAAGTCTCCTCATTCGGATGCACCTGCACCGAGAGACGCGTCTCAGCATCAATCACCTTGAAGAGAAGCGGAAACTTCTCCCAGACCTCACTGAGCGTCTTGCCCGCGAGAGGTCCACCCGCAATGACGGAAGCCCCCGCAGGGTGCGCCGAGACAACCCAATCTTCAGTCCCCCAGAGGGCACGCCGAAGCACAGGCTTAAAGCGCAAAAAGCGCGGCAGTTCTTGTTGCATACTCGTTTTCGCTCCTATTCTTACTTTTCAACAGTAAGATTATAGCAAAATAACAGCCCACGGACAATACCCCAAAGAGAATTGGGTTTGATAGGGGGACTGCTGTGGTTGCCTCGCAGGGACTCGAACCCCGACAAGCAGAATCAGAATCTGCTGTGCTACCATTACACCACAAGGCAGCTTCATACGCCTTCTAGAAATTGGCGGGGTCGACGGGGCTCGAACCCGCAACCCCCGGATCGACAGTCCAGTGC
>CAVLAC010000109.1:0-6239 GCA_963661055.1 bacterium
TGAACCTTTTGCCAATAGTGTAGGGGGCATTTCCACTAAAAAGCCCGAAGAGCCGCTAAACTTGAGATTTCGCGTGCGATTCGAGCGGGGATCGACGGTTTTGCCTTTGATGCTTGGGCGGGCGGGGACTTCGCGCGGCAATTGCTCGATACCTTCTTCCAAGCGGCGGAGGAGATGAAAGTCGACTTTGGGCTCACGATTTGCTTTGACCCGAGTTGCCATCCGCATGAGCCCGAGGCGAGTCCGATGTTGGACCAATTCATCGCGACGGCAAAATATGTATTACGCCACATTGATTCGCCCAATCTCGCACGATTTGATGGTAAGCCACTCTTCTTTGGCTATCATTCTGAGGGGATTGTCCCTAAAGAAAAGCGCGGCGAAGATGAATGGGCGTGTGTCGCCGAGGCGTGGAAGACTTGGCGGGAGGCGTTGCCGTGCCCCGTATTTTTACATGGCTCGATTGACTCTTTCGCGTGCATAAAAGATCCGTCCCCCGAGCAGATGAAAGCGCTTGGCGAATGGGCGGGCAAGACTTTTGACGCGGTCGGTGGCTTTTTAGGCACAGACCACAGCTGGGGAATGAACACGAATCTCGCGGCGGGGGTGAGATCCGTCGGCGGTGTGTGGAGTCAGCCACTCTTCTTCCAGTATTCCAATAAGCGCGGCGGAATTATTACGGATGCTGGGCTTAACCACCTGCGGAAAAATTGGGAGATGGCGACACTCAATGGTTCGCGGCTTTTGCAGTTCGTGACGTGGAATGACTATGGCGAAGAGTCGTCCATGGGACCTGCGTTTGGGACATCCTACACGGTGACCCGCGTCAATCGTCATCTTGCTGAAAAGTGGAAAACGGGGCGCGAGCCGAAGATTGAGAAAGATGAAGTCCACGCCGTATTCCGCCGCGCCGTCTCAATTGACGATGTGTATCCTTTTCAGACGCGCCGCGCGGAGCGTCCGTCGGCACTCGAAATTGACCTTTTCTTGACGGCTCCTGCCAAAGTGTCCGTTACGGGTTATGGGGTCTTTGAGGCACCTGCGGGCTATTCATTTAAGCAATTCCCGCTCAAGGCGGGTGCGATTCAGGTGAAATTGGCGCGGAAGGGTAAGGTGGTTCTTAATTGGAAGTGCCCCGAGGTGGTTGCGCAAAATGCGTGGCGCGAGGATATGACGCTTGCCGCGTATGGGACGAACTATGAGGAAGAGTGGAAGGCTGACTTCCCTGATGTGCCGCCGTTTGTGTACACTGAGAATGCCGATAATGATGGCGATGGCTTGCCGAATTGGTGGGAAATGCTTTACTTTGGGAAGTATCCGCTTATGTCCACGGCGACCGCGGCAGATCCAAAGGCGGACCCTGATGGCGATGGACGCACGAATCTGCAGGAATATCGTGATCGGACGAATCCGCTTGTGAAGGATAAGGGTGGGTATGGTATTGGCTATACTTGGCGTTTAACAGATTTGAAGGATGAGCGCTTTGTGGGGAATCCGTTTAGGGATCGCAAGGGTCACGCGCGGTGGTTTGCCGCGTACAAGTTTGGCGAACCGCGAAAGATTGCCCACGATGGCGACTACACGCTGATGGACTGGTGTGGCGACGCGCTAAATCGGCGCGGCACTGGCGTGAGCGAGAAGAATCCGTGGGGCTATGGCGGAGACTGCACGGTCTCGACGAATGGGACAGTCGCGATTATGCCGCGTGCGGAGTGCCTGATGGTGCTCGGTTGGAAAGCGCCGCGCAAGGGTGTCTACACTTTCTCGGCTACGGTCTTGGGGCGCAAGGGAGCCTCGTCGTGCATTCATCTCTCGTTTGAGAAGGGCACGGAACAATTGGCGACGGTGCCCGTAAAGGAAGATGAGAGGGCTTCTTTGGCGGCGGAGAAAGTTCCGCTTAATAAGGATGAAATGCTCTGGTTTATTGCGGATGGACGCGATAGCTGGGGTATGCGTGGGGTAATCATCGAGCAGCTCGATGTTAAGCGCGTAAAATAACAGAACACATACAGATTTCACTAACAACTAATAACAGAAAGATAAATATGCATAAGATGATAATTGGGTTTGCCGCGCTTGTGGCAACCACAATGGCGAGTGCGGTCGAGGGTGAGCGGACGGTTTTCGCGCACTATATGACCTGCTTCTATAAGGACATCCCGACTTACCGCAAGGAAATGCTGATTGCACAGCAGTATGGTGTGGAAGGTTGGGCACTCAACTGCGGCAATTGGCAGAAGAAAGACCCGAAGACGGGCGAGTGGGTGCCGAATGAGAGCTATATGGCGGCCGCGTCCAATGTCTTCGCGGCGGCGAAGGGGCTTGGGACGGGATTCAAAGTCTTTTTCTCGCCTGATGGTTCGAAAGAGACAATTGCGATAGGCAACCATCCTGATATGGGCGTAAGGTATCATAACCACCCGAACCTCTTTCGTTATGACGGCAAGCCGTTCATTTCAGGGTACAGTGGTAGTTCAATTAAGTGGGATAAGTATCCTCTTTTTAAAGAGGAGTTGATAAAGCGCGGCGTGGGCGATTATTTGATTGTACCCGCGTTTGATGTGAACAACTTCCCGATGTATGAGACCGTTGACCTCATAGAGAATGACATCTATCGCAATCCAGCGTTTGTTTGTGATGGTATGTTCTTCTTTGGTTGCGACAACTCGACAGGTGAGTTTATTGACCGCTTGAATGCGGGAGGGCTTGCCGCGCTTAAGAGCAACAAGATCTATATGGGAAGCGCGTGCCCTGCCTACAATAGCTCGAACCTTCGTGACTATCAAGGCGTTGCGGGTTATGCGGAGATGTGGAAGGCGCTCGTTGATAACCAGCCTAATCTCGTTGAAATTGTCACTTGGAATGACAATACGGAAGATTCGGGCATCTACATTGACGGCTGGACAGGGCGTATGTTGCCTCATGAGTTGCAGAATCGCATTTGGGCGTGCCGCGATGAAGCCCATCTTGATTTGACGGCGTATTTTTCTGCCGCGTATAAGAGCAAGGGACGGTATCCGTTGATTACCCAGGATAAGATTTATGCCGCGTACCGTCCGCGCTCGAAGAACCTAACGATGCTCTTTAGACCTGAAGAAGATGAGGTTTGGAAGGATGAGCGCGATATCTTCTTGCAGATTCACGATGATGTGAAGGATAATGTTTATATGAGCGCGATGCTCCAAGCACCTGCAGAATTGGAGATTCGTCAGCGCGGACTCGATGGCGTGGAGCATGTGGTGACGACGAATGCTTTGGCGGGCTTTCGTTCGCTTGCCGCGCCAATGGTACCGGGCGCGACACCTGAGTTTACAATCCGCCGCAATGGGCAGGTCGTTGTTTCGACGCTCGGTCGCCGTCAAATTGCCGCGAAGGCGACGGAACGCAATTCACTTACATGGGGCTATAATGGCACGCAGCGTATGTGGACGCAGTGTGCGGTCGCGGGTGAGCCTGTGGTGGTTTGGGACGCGACGAAGGGGACGGACTGGGTGCTCCCCGAGGGCTTTAAGACGGGTAGTTATTCGTTCCGTGTAAAATATATCAATGATACGGATGAAGAGGCGCGTTATTCGTTCTATGTGGACATTCCGTGGCTTGAGAAGGATAGCCGCGAATGCGTGTTCCCGCTCTATTTGCCGCCGACGGGAGGCAAGGAAGGCGAGGTTGCGTTCCTTTGGACGATTCCCGAGGGGGCGACGGCGGTGCGCATTGTGCAGGAGCGTGTGACGGGACAGGAGAAGAAGTGGATTCGTAAGGACGGCAAGAACATTCAAGTTCCGCTCGCCTACGATTGGTCTGATTGGGGCGGGGCGACGCTGAAGTCCGTTGCCGTCGTTCGTAATGAGGTCGCGAAGTGGGATGGCGAGGTGGTTCCTGCCGTACCTGAGATGGTGGAGATTCCAGGTGGGACATTTACGATGTCCGCGAAGCCCGTGGAAATTGACGAGGGCAAGCCCCATCAAGTGACGGTTTCTCCGTTCGCGATTGGCAAGTATGAGGTCACGAACCGCGAATTTGAGGAGTTCGCTCCTGAGCATCGCGCAATGCGCTCGGCGACCTCGTGGCGCGATAATGACCCGGTTATCTATGTTTCGTGGTCTCAAGCGCGTGCCTACTGCAATTGGCTCTCGAAAAAGGAAGGGCTGACTCCCGCCTATGACGAGGCAAATGATATGAAACGTATTGAGTCCGCGAATGGCTATCGCCTGCCGACGGAAGCTGAGTGGGAGTATGTCGCCTCGGGACGCGGCGAAAATCGGGTGTACCCGTGGGGCAACGCGCCGCATATGAAGCCTATGACAAAGAGCGTGGATGTGCGTGGGGCAGATCCGACGGATGTGACGCGCGACGGCATCTATGATATGGGCGGCAATGTCTGCGAGTGGTGCGAGGATAACTACCACTATGATATGCTGACGGCGGATGCGACCAATCCGTGTGATACGCGTCCTGCGAAGTCGGGGCGGATGAACTTCCGAGCCATTCGCGGAGGTAGCTTTGGTTATTATGGCTCATCGCGTGTCTGCGACCGCGAATATAATTCGCCGCGCTATGGTGGATACATCTACATCGGCTTTCGCGTGTGCCGTCCGTCGTCCGTGAACGCCGCCACCTACAAGAAGGCGGTCGATACGGCGCGCTCTCGTTGATATTGCCAAGTACGCCGAGGCGTGCGTGACAGCAAAGAACGACTATAACCTCAATGCGGGCATCTTGTTTGCTTGGGATTGAGGTTATAAACTCCGAGGGGCAACAAAAGCTTCGCTAACGCTACGCGGGAAGGCTTCGCGGGAATCGCCCATACTTTTTGTCGAGCTTGAGAGATTATCTCGCGCAGAGGCGCAGAGTTCGCAGAGAGGTTTTTGAAAGAGCCCCTTCGGGGCTGAGGGCGCGGTGTGTTTTTAACCCGAGAGGCACAGAGTCACAGAGTGGCAGTAAAAGTTTGAGCGTTGAATGCGAAGCAATAAGGCGAAGCGTTAGCGTAGCCCTTTATCGCTCATCGGAGTTTATGAAAGGGGTTCAGCGGCGTTCTGTTGAGGAAACAATTCTAAGGAGTCACTATTCTGAGCGGATTAAAAGGAACATTTCGCACACAGGCGCGGCAAAATATGATATAATAATAGCGAAAAGATGAGAGGTCTAAGTAATGAAGAATACGCTAGCAGTATTAAATAGGCTTGTTGCCGAGAAAGTCATAGATGACTATGCCATTGGCGGGGCAATGGGGGCTATGTTTTATACTGAGTCCGTCACTACAATGGACTTAGATGTCTTCGTTTTATTTCCTGATGCAGGTGGCATTGTGTTGCTAGAGCCAATCTACTCAAAATTGAAAGAATGGGGCTATTTGCCCGATACGCACGAGAGAGAATGTGTACAGATAGAGGGAACACCCGTGCAATTTTTGCCTGCCTATAATGAACTATTGCAGGAGGCTCTATCCTCGGCACAGACATTTGAATATCAAGATGTTCAGACTAAGGTGATGCAAGCAGAGTATCTCGCCACTATTTGTGTGCAAACAGGGCGGATTAAGGATAAGCTACGTGTAAATATGTTTCTCTCATCCCCACGCTTTGATCGTGAGAAGTTTAAGGCGTTGTTGGATAAGTTCTCGCTTACGGAGAGGTTTGACCAATGGCAACTCAAATAAAGATGCGTCCGTTGACTCAAGAACAGTATGCGAAAACACACTTTCGCGCGGATATGGCGGCACTCGCATATCCTGAGAAAGTGCGAAAGCTTGTAGAGTTGCAACGCCGCCTTGTTCCTATATATGCCGCGCGTGGAAGAACTATTGTTCCTTGGACGCTTGATAAAGATGAGTAGAGATTTTCCGCGAAGTAAAGGCGGATACGCGGAGCGCGTCAAAACCTCATAAGCGCGGCGGTTATCACTACGGAACACACGGATGGGCACGGATTTGATTTCTACCGTGGAGATCGGGAGAATCGGGAGAGAGTGATACGGTTGTTTAACCGTGTAGAGTTGTAGAGATGTAGATGTGTTTTTAACCCGAGAGGCACAGGGTCATAGAGTCACAGAGATGTGGAGGGCGGCTCGTGCGGGTGTCGCCCGACCCGTCGCTGCGCGGTCTCTTGCCGCCTTTCGCGCTTAGACAACAAGCCGTATTCAGTCAGCCCTGCCTAGACAAGGTTAGGGGTTGCAAACATAGCCTCTCTTACGGCGGCGAGCCGCTCCGCTCCTCTCGTGCAACCCCCGCCCCTCGCCGCCTT
>CAVLAC010000110.1:0-6198 GCA_963661055.1 bacterium
GGGCATTGTTACAGATATCTCCTACACTAACCCCAGCCACTTCTTCTTCAAATAACTGGCGAAAAGGTCGCCAATTAGGGGCGCGGCACATGATTTTCGTGTGATTTTGGGGCTATTTTTGGTATAATAGTACCAGATTCTAGGAATACTATGGCTGAAAATAATCTAAAGGAGCAGATGTGCACGTTCACTACGAAGAACGTCCTTCCTCGGATGGTAAACAATACCGTCCAACTGGACTTTATGTATGTTTTGGATAATGCGAGGAATATACAAGATAAACTTATATCTGAATGTGATGATTCTACAATGCGGTTTGTTGATCTTTTTGCTGGAATTGGGGGCATTCGCAAGGGGTTTGAGCAAGCTTGTGAGGTGAAGGGAATAAAAGCTAAATGTGTTTTTACTTCTGAGATAAAGCCTCATGCAATAAAGGTCTTAAAGCAGAATCACCCTGATGAGTATATCTATGGAGATATTACGCAAGTAGATGTCGAGGCTATTCCTGATTTTGATGTGCTATTGGGAGGCTTCCCTTGTCAGGCATTTTCCGTTGCTGGTAAGAGGAAAGGGTTTGAAGATACGCGAGGCACTCTTTTCTTTGATGTGGCGCGTATCTTAAAAGCGAAACAGCCCAAGGGCTTTATACTTGAGAATGTAGAAGGACTAGTAAATCATAACAAGAAGGATGCCACTGCGGAATATGGCGAAACACTCGGGGTTATTCTTTCTACGCTTGCTGAGCTTGGTTATAAAGTATCTTGGCGTGTTCTTAATGCAAGTGACTTTGGCGTCCCGCAAGACCGCAAAAGAGTATATATCGTAGGCTCGCGAGATGCCGCGCCAAATCTTGATGCGTTTGAGACGAGACATACGACAGTAGGTTCAATCTTAGAAAAGAATCGCGTAAAGGCAAAGAGTAGTTTTGTTGACAAATTGCTTGCGCACTACACAGTGGATGAATTGGCGGGCAAGTCTATAAAAGACAAACGAGGTGGTAGCAATAATATTCATAGTTGGGATATTGAATATAAGGGTGCTGTCTCACAACGACAGAAGGCGCTATTGAATGCAATGTTAAAAGAAAGAAGAAAGCATTGTTGGGCGAAAGAATATGGTATCGATTGGATGGATGGGATGCCATTAACTATTGATATGATACGCACCTTCTTTAATGACGATAATCTTGAAGAGATGTTGGAGGATTTGTCCGCAAAGAGGTATATCGTTAAAGAATATCCTAAACGGCGCGTGAAAGTGGGCAATTTATATATTCGAGAACAGGACCCCTCGCTTCCATTAGGATATAATATTGTTGCGGGGAAGATGTCATTTGAAGTAAGTAAGATATTAGACTCAAACGACATTGCGCCGACCCTTGTGGCAATGGATATGCAGCATTTATATGTTGTTGATGGTAAAGGTTTGAGAACATTAACATTAAGAGAAGGACTTCGTTTATTTGGCTATCCTGATTCCTATAAACTGGATGTCCCAAAGGAACTTGGATATGATTTGCTCGGCAACACGGTGGTAGTTCCTGTAATAAAGGCTGTAGCTGAACGGCTTTTAGATAATATAAAGAAAGACAAGTAAAATGAAAAAGATTATTATGACAGCGCGTGATGTCTACGATACATTAATAAATATAGATAATATACTATCCATCTCAGGGCAGATAAAGTTTGACCTTGGGGATGTGAAGATAATTGTGAAGCAGAAGGATGTCGTCGGCAATATTATGCAGGAGTGGCTTGAAGGATGGTTGAGGAAGAAGGGCGCACAGTATGCGGTTAACCCCAATACACAAATGCCACCCGACTTCTTCCTTTCCCCTAACGATACAACGCATAACTTGTTAGAGGTAAAGGCTTTTAATTCTGAAGGTACACCAGGCTTTGATATCGCTGATTTCACGATGTATTCTGAGGAAATCATCCGTGAGCCCTATATGCTCGATGTTGATTATCTTATATTCGGTTACCGAATGAGTAAAGAAGGAATTGTGACAATAAAGAATGTATGGCTTAAGAAGGTTTGGGAGATTACACGCCGTATGGCAGATTGGCCTTTGAATCTACAGGTTAAGAAGGATGTTGTCCATAAAATACGCCCAGGAGTTTGGTATTCAGAAAAGCCGCGTGACTTTAAAATGTTTGAGTGTCTTGAGCACTTTTTGTCGGCGATAGAAGAAACTGTGTATCAAAACGAAGATACGCGCAAGAAGGGCGCACAATGGAAGAATAGGTTCTTGGCAAGTTATAAGTCCTTTTATGGAAAGTCTTTGGTGATACCTCATTGGGCAGAAATACAAGATTATTATAGAATTAAAAAATAGACCCCCATATGATTACGCAGTGTTTTACTTGTACGGGGGCGTATGCACTTTTGATAATGCTAGGAATAAAGCGCGTTGAAAATCGTAGTATGCTGCCCAATCCTCCGCGCGGCAAATGTGCGATTAGCTGTTCCAAGTCATTTTGTCTAGCAGAATATCAAGCTTTTCTGCGTTGGGCTTCAGATGCCCTTGACCCAGCTATATTCCTGCGACTGCCATCTTGGGATGCGCTGAAAATTTGGCGCGGCAAGATAATTGGCGTATGTGATTATGCCGCCTATACACGCACAGAGTATTCGCGTATGCGCGGCGTAGAGAGATATTGCGTTGATGGAGTAAGACGGCTTGTATGGGACGAGGGGTATAAGTATTGGTGGGCTCTATCAAACATTGTCTTCTTAGATAACCCAATCCCTTGTTGTGGCGATGTGGGGATGTGGAAGCTCCCTGCCGACCTCTCAGAGATAATCAATCGCGCCGTAGCGGACTAAAATCTATATGCCCATCGTCCTTTTCAAATTAGTGCCCGTTCGGGGAATTGCGTTCGCGGCACTTAAAATGGTATAATAGTCTTTCACCTTTGAAGAAGGAATCTTATGGAGATTGTCATTTGTAAGACGGCAGCAGAAGCGAGTCGCAAAGCGGCGGATCGCGTCACGAGGTGTGTTCAGGCGAACCCTAATTGCGTATTAGGTCTTGCCACGGGTTCCACCCCTTTGCAGATGTACGCGGCACTCGCGGACGATGTGAAGGCGGGTAAAGTCTCCTTTAAGGGCGTGAAGTCGTGGAATCTCGATGAGTATTGCGGACTTGCCGCGACGCACAAGCAAAGCTACCGCTACTTCATGAACGCCAACTTTTTTGATAAGATTGATATTGATAAGGCGAATACCCATATTCTTGACGGACTTGCCACCGATTGGCGCAAGGCGTGCGCGGACTACGAGGCGGCGATACGCGCGGCGGGCGGTATTGACCTGCAGATTCTCGGGCTCGGCTCTGATGGACACATCGCGTTTAATGAGCCTGGTAGTTCTCTTGCCTCTTGTACGCGCAAAGTTTGCCTTACGCCCGAGACTATTGAGGCGAATGCGCGCTTCTTCGCGACACCCGACGAAGTGCCGCGTTATGCGCTCTCGATGGGCATTGGCACGATTTGTGAGGCGCGGCAGATTATTCTTCTCGCCTTTGGCGCAAAGAAGGCGCGGGCAATGAAAGGGATGGTTGAGGGGGCGATGAGCCAGTTCTGCCCTGCGTCCGCCCTGCAGATGCATCCCGATGTCTGGGTCTATTGCGATGAAGACGCGGCGGCAGAATTGTCTCTCAAGGACTATTACGCCTGGCGTAGCTCCTGCAAGGAGAATCTGTAAGGACAGTCAAGAACGCTTCCGAGTCCCCTCTACCAAATTGGGGCGAAATATGGTATAATAGAGAGCAATCATTTCAGGCTGTGACGCGGGGCAGGGTGCTCTTGCGTGCGACAACTGAGTCTACAGGGAATGAAGTATGATAGCTAGTTCTAGACGCCATATTTTCACTTCGGAATGCGTCTCCGAAGGGCATCCAGATAAGGTGGCCGATCAGATATCGGACGCCATTCTGGACGCATGTTTGAAGAAAGACCCGCGCGCCCACGTGGCTTGCGAGACGATTGTTGCGCCCGATGTTGTGATTAATGTCGGCGAAATCTCGTGTCAAAAGTTTAACGAGATTGATACGCGCGCTATTGCCAGCCGCGTCATTAAGCGCATTGGCTACAACAATCCAGAAGAGCACTTTTCGTACGATACTTTCAATTATGTAAGTTATCTACACGCGCAGTCCCCCGACATCGCGCGCGGCGTTTCTAAGAGCGTGGCTGCGAAGCAGGGCGCGGGCGACCAAGGGATGATGTTCGGCTATGCGACAAATGAGACGACGAGCCTTCTCCCTGCGGGTGTCCTCTATTCACGCGAGCTTATGAATACGCTTACGCTTATGCGTCATAGCCACCAATTACCGTGGCTGAGACCCGACGCGAAGTGTCAGCTATCCGTCGTCTATATCGACGGCAAGCCTGTGACGCTCGATACCGTCGTCATCTCACATCAGACGACGGAGCAAGGCGCGACGGAAGCGAACTATCGCAAGATTGAACAAGTGGCGCGTGAATTTCTGAGACCCTCGGGGCTCGTGAGCAAAAAGACGCGCTTCTTGATTAACCCGACGGGCAAATTCGTCGTGGGAGGTCCAGCAGGCGACTCGGGACTAACTGGACGCAAGATTATTGTCGATACTTACGGTGGCTATTCTTCGCATGGCGGTGGTGCTTTCTCTGGTAAGGATCCCTCGAAAGTCGATCGCTCGGCGACTTATTATGCACGCTTCGCGGCAAAGAACATTGTTGCCGCTGGACTCGCTGCGCGGTGCGAGATTCAGGTATCCTACGCGATTGGGCTCGACCAGCCCGTGAGCTACTATGTCAACACCTTCGGCACGGCTCGCCAAGGACTAACGGACTCCATTCTTGAGGAGTTGCTCGCCGCTGGTAAAGTGTTCGACTTTAGGCCTTATGCGATTACGAAGGAGCTCGGGCTTCTCACGCCCAAGGCTTGGAACTATGAACAAACTGCCGCGAAAGGGCACTTTGGCGTTGCGAACTATCCGTGGGAAAAGTTGAGCAAGATGGCGCTTCTGAAGAAGCTCTTCAAAGTCAAGTAAAGAACCTGTATGTGCACTTCCCGTTTTGCCGCGGGAAGTGTGCATACTGTTCCCTTTATTCACGCGCGGGGTCGACGGAACGCGCCCGCGCGGACTATGTGGCAGGGCTCTGCACGGCACTTAAGCGCGGCACTCACAAGCGCGATACTCCCTTTAGCACAGTCTACTTTGGCGGAGGCTCTCCCGCGCTTTGTGATTTAAAGCCACTTTTTGCCGCGCTTAAGCCACATTTAGATTCCGAGACGGAGTTCACGGTGGAGTTGCATCCGCTTGATGTGACGGAGTCACTATTAGAAGAACTAAAGAAGGGTGGCATAACGCGCGTCTCGATGGGTGTACAGTCCCTCGATGATGCGGTTTTGCGTCAGATGGGGCGCGGCTATACGGCGGATGAGGCGGCGCGGCGTTTCGCGCTTCTGCGCAAACATTTCCCAAATGCGGGCATTGACCTCATTGTGGGATGGCCCAACGATAAAACGGAATCCTCCTATCATGGACAGCACCTCGCGGACTGGGGGCTACGGCATTGTTCCGTCTATTCACTTATCTTAGAGCCCAATACCCACCTTGCGCGGCAGGTCACCGAGGGTCGCCTAGTGCTCCCAACGGACGACGCAGTGCTGGATGAGGTCCGTCGCGTCGCGGCGAAATTGGAATTCCTCGGGCTTGAGCGCTACGAGATATCCAATTATGCCGTGCGCGGCAGTGAGTGCCGCCATAATCTTGCCGTCTGGCGCGGTGAGGATTATTGGGGACTTGGCGAGGGGGCGTACGGACGCCTCGGATGCCTTCGCACACCCTCGGGCGAGCGACTTTCGGTCGAAGAAGACCGTAAAGAACGGACGCTTTTTCGCTTGCGGACACGCGAGGGGCTTGATACAACGATGTATCCTGTCTGGCGACCCGCGCTTGAGCGCAATGTCGCGGCAGGACTTCTGACGCGGCGCGGCAATGTCTATTACCTAACGACGCGCGGAACAGAAGTCTGTGATGCCATCCTCGAAGAGCTCGTCTAATTCAACTTTCTCTACAATTCCACGCTCTACGCGGCAAAAATTGTACATCCAGTGTAAAAGTCGAACCTTAATCTTACAGGATTAGGGGCGGATTTATGTTTTTGGGGGCTCTGGAGCGCGGCAAATAGGCGTTGGCACGCTTTT
>CAVLAC010000111.1:0-5884 GCA_963661055.1 bacterium
CTATGAGCCGTGGCTTCCATATTGACGGACTCAAGCGTGACTTCTTGCCGTGGTCAATGGACGCGACACTTTCCGTGCTCGCCGCGACTTGGTGCCTCGATAATCGGCAGATTATCCGTAATGACATTTCTATTGGCGTTATGCCGCCAGAGCCGCGTGTTCAGGATTGGGCGTGCGTAGACTATCCGCTACACGCGATAATCGCCATTGAAGCGGACTGGCAACGACATCACGATTTATCTATCTTTAAGATGTTCCGTGAGCGGTTAGAGTCCCAACTCGCGCTTTATGAAGCGAATCGCGGCGAAGATGGCTTTGTGGCGGCGGGGCGTACGGCGTTCTTTGGATTCTTGCCGAGCTGGGCGCGTTATAATGGACCTGAGAACTATGGCACGCCTTCTTATGCGCAGATGATTCTTGCAATCGACTATGATTTGTATGCGCGGTTCTATCGTCGCTTGGGCGAAACGGCGAAAGCTGAACGGTGCGAACGCGAGGCGGCGGCGTTGAAGGCGGCCATCAAGGCGAAGTTCTGGGATGAGAAACGCGGCGCTTTTGTGAATGGTTATCGCGAAGACGGCACACTTGATACGCGGCTTAATCACCATTCCCAGTATTGGGCAATTCTCGCGGGTGTTTTCCCTCCTGAGAGATATGATAATCTCTTTGAGAATGTCCTACCGAAGATTCCGCGTTATTATACCGATGTTTCCTATGAGAAGGGCTATGAGCTTCTTGCCTATCAGAAGGCAGGGCGCGCCAAAGACTTCTATGATAACTTCCTGATGGGGGTTTGGAAGGATTGGCTTGACCAGGGGCATACTTCGTTCCCCGAGCAGTTTAATATCGGACTCGAAAAGCGCGAGCAAATCTGCTTCTATGGCAGACCCTTCGGACGCTCCCTTTGCCACGGCACGAATGGTATGGTGCCTGTGCTCTTCGCTTTGCGGAGTGCCCTTGGCTTTGAGGAGGGAGTTAATGCGGGTGAATATTCGTTTACGCCCGTCTTCATAGGCAAGGCGACGAAATATAACGCACGCCTTCGTGTGAAGGAAGGCGAGATTTCTGTTGAGGTCGAGAAGGGCAAAAAGGCGAAGGTCACTGCGCCTGAGGGCGTGAAGGTGACGGTAAACGGAACTAACCTCAACGGAGAGCGTTGGCTGGATGACAAGGGCGTGCCCATTAACGCGCACGGCGGCGGCGTTCTGTTCCATGGCGGACGCTATTGGTGGTTTGGTGAGCACAAGGGATTTGACGCGGAAGGTCACAAGGCGAAGGTTGGCGTTCATGTCTATTCTTCCGCGAATCTCGCGGACTGGAAGGATGAAGGCATTGCCCTTGCCGTCTCGGAAGACCCCGCGAGCGATATTCATACGGGCAACACGATTGAGCGTCCGAAGGTGGTGCGTAGTCCGAAGACGGGCAAGTTCGTGATGTTCTTCCACCTTGAGTTTGACGGCAAGGGCTATAGCGCGGCACGCGTCGGCATTGCTGTTTCGGACGCGGTGGCAGGCCCCTATAAGTTTGTTCGCTCGTTGCGTCCTTTGGCGGGCAAATGGCCGTATGATGTCCCTCAGAAGCTCCAAACGCCTGAGACACTCGCGAAACTTACGGATGAATTAGACATCCGTACTTATCGTGGGTCGAGCTACTTCCAAATGCCGATGTTTGGCAACTTCTTTGAGGGCGGACAGATGGTGCGTGACCAAACGCTATTCGTGGACGATGATGGCAAGGTCTATCACATCTATTCGTCGGAAGGCAATGCCACGCTGCAGATTGCGGAGTTGACGGAAGACTGCCTTGATTACACAGGACGCTTTGCGCGAGTCCATCCGAAAGGCTTTAACGAAGCCCCTGCAATTTGTCATCGCGGCAAATATTACTATATGATTGCCTCAGATTGCACAGGCTGGGATCCGAACCCCTGCCGCGCTTATCGGGCGGAGAATATTATGGGTCCGTGGCTCGAGATTGGCAATCCCTGCCGTGGGGTAAACCCGCGCAACGGACTTGGTGCGGAAAAGACCTTTGGCGGACAGTCCACCTTTATCTTGCGCGTACCAAACGCGGCAGATAAGTACATCGCCATGTTTGATGAGTGGCACAAAGATTCGCTTGGCGATTCGCGGTATTATTGGCTACCCATAAACTTCATATCCGACGGACGCATCGAGATCCCTTGGCGCGACGAAGCCCCCGTATTCCCCTCCGCGCAATGAGTTCTAGCCGCGAAGAGTGGTAGAATTGTAGAAAGGTAGGGGGCGCAGTCCCTTGCGCCCCGTGTATAAGGATTATGGGCGACTTGCCGCCCCACCACTTCTCTGCACCTCTGCGAGAGAAAAAGCACCCATAATGCCCGCTGATTTGGTATAATAGTGGCAGATGAGCGAGTTTGCGAGAGGATTCGGCGACTATGTCGCGGCAATTTCGAGCGTGATGGGTGTGGCATTAATTGCCACGCTCATTCTTCTCGCACTCTCCCGCGTCACTTTCCCAACCCTTCGCCATCTCTGGCATCGCGCCTCGCCCCTCGGACGCCTCTTTGGTGCGCTCCTCTTCCTCGTCTGCTCCATTAACGCGACAACTAAAGCCCCCTCCCGAACTGCGCCCAAGCGAGTCGCTGCATCTGCCGCGAACGCGGCACAAGCTACGCCCACACGAATAGAGAAGTGGTTTCGGCGTGGTGCGTGGCGAGATGACCACTATCTGAAGTTTGAAACGGATTGGGTATTCCCACACGGAACCAACCACTATTCAGGCATTTGGATTTACTCGTGGGGTAAACTTGCCGCGCCACGGACGCGTCAATCTTTTGCCGCGCTCGGGATAGACCTTGCGCTCTTCCCCGAAGAGTCGGAAGTCACTTGGGAGCGAACTTCATCTAATTCTTATCGTATCGCGTGGCAAAATGGCTTCCCCGACCGCCGTAGTCGCGAGAATGGGATGTCCGCGTCATTTGAACTCTTTAGGAATGGTGGCATCGCGATTACCACAAACAATGTGACGCAGTATATTGAGCGTGAATTGCCATTCGACTGTGCAGGGCGCGGACAAGACACCGCTTGGGTCGCGGCAAACTTTCCGAATGCTGCGGACGCAATTCTCGAGGCAGGCGGTTATGCCGCGTGGGTAGATCAAGAAGTTGGTATTGGACTCGAGAATGGACTCTATCGCTTCACCGCAACATTCCCAACGACACCGCTCGAGGCAATCGAACTCTTTGTCGGACCTTATACGGTCGCCGTAACTAATGCGGGTGATTACGTCTTCTTGCTAGAGAAGGGGCGCGATTACACCTTCGGGACGCGTCCGTATATTGCTGATGTCACTTATTCGGCAGTGGATGACCTTCGCACGGCGAATAATCTATTACGAAGTGCGTCGGGTTGGAGGGGCTCTACTTGGAATACGGTGGGTGGAGGACTTGAATGGACGCTCCCGACAGAGACAATATTTGGCAAGTGCTGTTGGCTTCCGTACTTCAAGGGTGCACCTGACCTCCCGTATCTCTCGTCGGACGCTTTGCCGTCCGTATTTGAAGGCGTGTTAAGTGACGCGGTAGACAATCTCGGCGTGTCGTATGAATGGAGAAGCGATTACAACAACTTAGAAATTAAGACCCCCAATGAACGCGAAACGGAGGTCTCCTATAAAGACGGTAGCGATTGGAGGAACTATGCTTTATCTGTAACAGCAACGCTCGGGGATCACAAGCTAACTTCGGCGATAAATGGACATTTCTGGACAAATTCGGTCGTAGAAGAGACTTCACTCACCGTCACCGCGCCTAAGGTTTTGTTCCTTCCTTTTAATATTGTGGATGAGGAACCAGAGGGACTTGTTACGCTTAATCTTCAACTTCCTGATGGGGAAAGTGGGGAGTTGAGCATTGAGTGTGTGAGTGGTGTAGGAGCAGTACAATTCATAGGCGAAACATCTTGGCAAGTAGAGAACTCAGTGGTAAAAACCGTTAGTTTAGTTGCGCAGGGAGAAAGTAGTTGCAAAGATGATGTGAAATTAAAGGCTCGCTTTGTTTCGGGGAAAGGGGAAGTAGTAGAACAGGAAACAATGCTTACCGTTGCTAAAATCTGGTATCGAGCAGAAGTTAGCATTCCGAAAGATCGTATGCGGAGGAAATTCGCAGTGGGGGAGACGGTTTTGTTTTTATTTGAGCCTGATGGTTTGAATCTCAATTTATTGTGTAGTGATGGGGTTCAATTACTTGATCAAAGCGATGGATATCGCATATTGTTGCCAACGAAAGCTACTAAAACGACAATAATAGCAGAGATAGAAGACGCAACATTGAAATATACATTTGATATTGTTGAGCCTCAATTAGTACGCGCGGCTTCTTATAAAGGGTCATTCCCTCTTTGCGCAGGTAAGGCGGGCGGCTTTGGCATTGTCTTTGCCGTGCAGGTGTTGCCCACGGATGTTTCGTTTAGACATCTTGAGATAAAAGAAGTGCCAGAAGTTGCAACAGATGCTACAGGATATTTTGCGCAACCTCAATATGTTAACTATTTAGATCACGGTAAGCATGGTGCAGGAAATTGGGTTCCGTTAAATGATTATAATGGCTTTAATGATACAGCCTCGGTTCCTTATTTTTCCCCTCCTTGGTTAGAGGGAGGGTCGTTTACATGGCCTATTCCATGCGCTTGGCGTTTTCGCTTTAGAGAAGAAAATGCGGAGACGATTTTCACTCAATATACTCAAAGATTTGAACTAGGCGCAAACGGCACAGTGCGAATAAAGAAATTTGGATATTGTGCCGAACGCACCACAAACGATGTACATCATATTACAGGAGATACATTATGAACAGACAGAAAACTATAAAAGTGTTGCTTTTTATGACGCTCTTTTTTAACGCTTGTGCTTTGTTTGCAGAGAAAGTACCGCAATCTGTTGTTATGTCATTATATGCGTTAACAAATCAATGGGGTGTGACTGGAGGATTACAACAATATTGTCAATCACGCAGTTCGCTCGAAAAACAGTTACAAGGATATGAGGATGGCAGTTCGATACTGAAAGACTGGCGTTTGCGGCAAATAGATCTAATTACAAGCGATATTTCTTTAGATAGAAGTTGGCTACACGAGGCAAGTTCCCAATTGTTAATGTATTCATATTCTAATATGTTTCGGAGATCAACAAATTGTTGGCTGAGCGCGGCTGAATTTATGGGAAAGATAGAAGCTCGGCGTGCAACTGCGCTAAAGAAGTGGAGAGAAATTGAGGGTCAGCCTATTACTGAATATGGGTTTTATAGTGATCAAGTCCAAAAGGCTAATTTGGCTCGTAATGAGTATCTTGATTTAGATTATATAGTTGCGCCAGTCGCTAATGCAGTAACAAATGTTTTCCCTCATAATATCTTACCGACACTTTCTGAAGATACGCGAGCCGCGCTATATACGAATGTCCTCCGCCGCGCAGGGCTTGTTCAATAAACGAACGATTTTGCTGGGAGAAATTGTTAATGGTCGTTTTAAAGAGGAAAGACGGAGCATTTATCTATAGAAGAAAGGAGTTAATATGAATAAACATTTTCTTTTGTCACTATTAATATTCCTAATGTTTACGGTTACACAGGCGGCAACGACAATGGTTTTCCCGCAGTTGCCCGAAGCTGATACTCTCGACACCGAAGTTACAACTAATAGATCACTCACAATAACCCGCAATCAACTTGAAGTAGTGCTTGAATTAGACGCGACAGACACTAATAATGTTGAGGTTGCTTTTGGCGTGGACGCGAATGAGGATGGTATTCTTGATATTGAAGAAGAAACCTGCTCGCTTGGCTGGGATTGTGGTGCGTGGTTTATTAGCAACAAGACTACAGGCGAAACAGTAGCCTCTGAGTGTG
>CAVLAC010000112.1:0-5660 GCA_963661055.1 bacterium
CGGCTTTTATGAGGGCACGCCACTGCGAAAGAGACAAGTTCTTTCTGGGCTGAGTAGCCGAATCAAGAAGCTTGCGGTATTCGCCAGACTCGGAATCGCGATACCAGACAGTGAAGGTGCCTGTTGTGTTCTCTAGCGAAAGATGGATATTGCCCGTGGGGAGTCCGACATTGGTCACGAGCCTAAGTTGCGCGGCAGTTAAGAGGTTCGTCGAGACCGTAAGAGGCAAACCAAAGTTCGGCGCGAGCGTATTGAGCGCGGCAAGGTCGAGCGACGGATGCTTTATCGCGAGCCCCAAGACGGTAAACTTATACTCTTGTTCCGTTTTGCCATTACTTGAGAAAGAAAGTGCCGCGTCGCCTATTCCAGTACTCGGCGAGAAGCCTGCAACCCGCACTGTGCAAGACCTCGTTGATTTCTCAAAGGGTGCGCCTTCTTCATCTAATAAGCGTAGCCGAGATGATGTATACGATGCCGCGACATAGTTCGTGGCATGGTCAGGGCACGGACAGCAATACTGGTGCTCTGTTGGAACTGTTAACGAAATCTCCTTAAATGCGAGTGGTTCGCGAATGTAAAGGACATCCCGCACGGCTGCAACAGAGCGCGTAGCATTCGTATACGCCTCCTCGTGCAAATAGGCGCACTCCTCGTACGGCACGCCGTGGCCAGGGCAAGCAGTATCAATAGCTTGGTCATAAGGGTCTGTTTCGGATTCGACACAACAACATCCACATTTACAAGACGAATAGACGCTACAATCACCATTGCGACAACAGGCATACTTCTCATCTTCTTCCCAACTATCATCTCCTACATCTTCACCTTCGCTCGGCTGATACCACGGCTTGTCCTCGTCGTCGTCTTCCTCGGGTTGCGGACAGTACCGTGCCGTTTGGGTGTAAGTCGTCTCACCAAAAAGATACTGGGGATGCGCAAGAGTGTATGAAACGGACGCTGTTTGCTTGGGCGAAAACTTACCCGTTAGAAGTGCCGCGCGCGGCGGTTGGGCTTTTACTTTAATGTTTTTGTTCTCCTGCCAAGTACAAGTAAGTTCATTTGCCTCGTCGTCAACTGGAAGTAAGACGGAGGTGCTCTGTGCATAGAAGTTGTGGATACACGGCGTTGTGGCACGCGTATTGGGGAAGTGTATTGAACCTGTGAGGCGTCCGTCAGCAAGCGAAGGGAGTACCCCGAAGGCGAAATCACTAGATGAAAGGTTAACGGAAAGCGAAGAGTCCGCCCGCAAAAAAAGTGGATGGGTTACACCTTTTGCAAGTTGAACAAGGAGTTCGGGACTATTCGCCGAATCATTTGACTGTGCCTTCGCACGCGAAGCCGCCCTCTTCGGCGCGGCAGTTTGCCCAAGAAGCGGCACCACCTTACTCCCGACAACCAATTCACCCGAACCAGTCCCTGACACCGCAATGCGCAAAACCACCATTGTATCAGACGACTCGGGAAGCGTGATATATCCGTTTGTTGTGCCTGTGTAAAATAGGTGCTCAAGCACCGTATTGGACGAGCCCTGAGGATAAGAAAACGGATTCTCCCCATTTAGTTTAACAGCAAATCCATCACAAAGTGCCGCGCTAACGGAATGAGGGTTAAGTGGGTCGGTTTCATAAACGAAGAGTTCGTCATAATCGGAGAGTCCGTCAAAGTCTGTATCTGCCGCGTTGGGGTCAGTTCCGTAGACGAAAAGCTCATCGATGAGCGGTATGCCGTCTTCATCACGGTCGGGATTTGTCGCGTCCTCGGATGTAAGCGGGTAATAGAAAATTGAGGTGGTGGCTATAGGAAGCGTGTTAGTTGTCCCTGCCAACTTGTCTTTAAACACCGCGCCAACGAGAATATTGGTGATGTTTTCGGCATCAAGAGAAGAGAAGTCATAGCGGTAAGTGAAAGTTCCGTTGGGGAAAAGTTCCGCTTGTACTGAGATGGGCGTTTCTGGCATACGATTATAAAGCGCATTTTGCCAAGTAAGCTGAAGTGTATTTGAGGGTGTTAAGTAGTGCCAAAATTGGCTCGTTTGAGGGGTTAAACCAAGATTTGTGGCAAGCGGCAAGAGTTTTCCGCCGCCCCAAAGGTCAACTTTGCCGTTAGAATGAATACGAAACCGCGACACTTTGTTTGTTCCGACAGGGAACGCCCAATCAGGAAACGAAAGATAGAACCAATCTTCCGCCACACCAAACGACTTCCAATCGCGGCATATTGTAGCATTCGCAGGAGGAGTGAAATCGAAGGCCTCATCCGTACCAACACGCGTCTGAACAAACCCACGCGAGAAGTCTTCTAATGTTAATACGCGGTCCGTCTTGTCAGAAGAATACACCACTTGACTTGTGGACGATGCGGCAACGCGCTTGGGCGCGGTTCGGGAGGGGGCTTTGGTTGTCGCGTTAATAGAGCAGGCGAGGAAGAGAAGCGCGCCGAAGAGGCGTCCGAGGGGCGAGGCACGGTACCAGAGATGACGAAGAGTGGGCAAAGTGACGCGGGAGAGCGCGAAAAGAATGAGCGCGGCAATTAACGCCACACCCATTACGCTCGAAATTGCCGCGACATATTCGCCAAACTCTCTCGCCCAATCAACCATTTGCCAATATTATACCAAAATACTGGGCTTTTGTGTTGCCATTTTCTCAAATGCACTATCTTTTATTAGCCATACACATTATTGCACTCATTATAATGAGCTTCCTTGCTTAATTCAATCCTATAAACACCTTTCCCTTCCTTGATAATCACTACACTATCATAACCACAAGCATTTAACATTTCACGCGTAACTATATGCCCAACAGCAATTTTCAAAACATCACGCAACAACCATTTGCCTAGTGCCTTATTAGGATTTGACATTAAACCCTTGCGCCCCTGTTGGCACATTTTGGCGGAAAGATGTACTCCATTAGGAAGTTTCAACTCAAATGGCACATCTCGCTCAGGGAAGAATGTCGGATCCTGCGAATGTATTTGTGTTGGGACAGGGATATAAATCTCGTTAGGATCACGCGGACGACCATCTGCATTCCATTGATTCAACCCACTTTTTAGTGGCACAGCCCCATTCTCTCGTGTTGAAAAAAGAGGCAAAACAACGTATTTTGCTTATTATCAGAATCATCTATGGGTGTTATTTGGAACTTACGCTCATCATCCGTTTCTTCTAGTCTTATTATATTTCCCAGAAATTGGTCGTCTATAAGTCGCTTGAGCATCTCTAAGGGGTTGGGATTAATATCTATAGGAATATTGGTTATGCAATGCTCATCTGACAACACAAACTTCTCTAATAATGTACTTTTCGCTCTATTAAAATTATAATCATGTAATCCATCTGTAAATGCAAATCCAGTAGCCGATTGCCCTTTTATACGAATTGCATCAATCCTTATTTTATCGTAACCAACAATAAACAGCTTCAATTCTCCTTTCATTCTTCCTATAATATGATAGATAGAGGGATTTGTAATTGCATGTGCCCTATTCGCCACTTCAATTCTCTGATTTCTCCAACTTGCAACTTCTTTGGCAACAACCTCAATACTTTTCCCTAAAAGCCGTGAAGATAACGAATCAAACTCGGCTATTTTCTGAAGAGATCCACCCTGCTCTGGCAATATAAATGTCTTTATACCAATTCCCGCCTCCCATTTCTTTGCATCATATGAATCATCAAATCTAGCAATATTCTCTGCCCGAAAACATTTACAAAAGAGGTTCTCGGTTACTCTATAATGAATATATGGAATATCACTTTCTGCAAACAACTTTGAAAAACTGCCCATTAAAGACAATGACCTAATGTAGTCGGCATTGCCCATTATTTCACTCTTATATTGTTTATGCATACAACACCTTCACAATTTCTTTTGTTACACGGCTTATCAACGGTACAACAACCGAATTCCCCGCTTGCATATAGCATTGACTTTGAGCAATAGGTGGGAACTTATATGAAGCAGGGAATCCCTGAAAATTTAAACACTCACGCGGCGTTAATTTCCGCACCCCACTACTAACACGAATCAAGGGCACATTATGTCCTCCAGTTCCCATATTTGCAGTAAGCGTAGGACACAATTTGCTCTTGTTTTCGCGAACATATTGTCGTCTCCATTGATATATAACACCCTTTTCACGAACTGCTTCCTCAATTTTTGCATAACAGCCAAACTTTGTCGTATAGAAAAAGGTCTTGTCAGCTACTGTCTCGTCAATACAATCTTCTATTTTACGAACGAGAGGTGTCGCACAAGGAAAACGAAATGTGTCGATTGCCTTCTTAGACACTTTTAATGGATTAAAACCTACAATAAAAATCCGTTCGCGGTGTTGCGGAATGTTAGCATATTCATCTGGACTCATAACCTTGAAGAATATCTTATATCCGAGCTCTCCTTCTAATACATCACAAATCTTTTTAAATGTTCTGCCTTTATCATGCGATTTAAGATTCTTAACATTCTCAAGATAAAAAGCGCGAGGACGATATTTATCAAGAATCTTAGCGACATCAAAGAAGAGTGTCCCACGAATATCCTCGAACCCCTTTTGCTGTCCCGCAATAGAAAATGCCTGACAAGGGAAACCCGCGCAAAGGACATCGAAATTCTTAGGAATCATATTTTTGGTTGAATCAAGCGTAATATCTCCAAATGGTATCTCGCCAAAATTGTATGCGTATGTCTGTTGCGCCGCTACATTCCACTCACTTGAGAATACGCATTTGCCGCCATTTTCTTGCATTGCGATTCGGAACCCTCCTATCCCAGCAAAAAGATCTATGAATGTAAAAACAGGTCTCTTATGAGCAACCTGCTTTGCGCAAGTAGCTCCTACTTTGTCTGCTTTAGATACTGACACTGTTATATATCTCCTGCCACAGTGGTTAGCAACAAGCCTAGTTTCGTGGCATTTCAAACAAGGCGCATAAGCGACTGTTCCACGACAATACAAAACCTCTCTTTGTATTCCAAGAGAGGCCCTGAGATTGCCCTGATAGAAAAACAAAGAGAGGAAAACGCATTCGCGTTCTCCTGCAATGCTTCGTCTATCATTGGAAATTTCTCAGGTTTCTCTTGACGATCGCTTTGCAGTTGCAAATTGATTAGAACATTCGGGGGTGGAAAGGCGGTCGGCTCACACGCAGTAGCTTGACCGAGCGCAATCAGTTCCCGAACTATAGCATTCCATCGGGCTTTCACCCTCAAGAACGGCACTATTATACCATAAATTGGCGCACTTGTGTGAGAAATCTTGCAACCGTGCCACTTTTAGTTAAAAGGCAAACTACAGAAGTATAGCGGGTTGCATAATTCAGTTATCACCACGGATTTCACGGATGACACAAATTTGATTTAAGCCTCTTATCTAATAAGGAAGGCAATGCCGATTTGCCTATTGGTCATACTTAAGTTCTCTAAATGTAGCCCTTTGCCGCGTGCGGTAATACGCATAAGATTTGCGCTTTGACTCATTAGTGAACGCGGCAATTTCTTACTTTCACTTAAAATGAGCGTGCCGTTATCCGTTGCTGCGAGATGACGCAAAGCACCATTTGCCGCGAAATCAAAGGTGACGGAAAGTTTGCGGCGATCTGATTCACACTCAGAGGCTACTGTTTCGCCTGTAGTCTTGTTGCTAATAAACCA
>CAVLAC010000113.1:0-5617 GCA_963661055.1 bacterium
CCGCGCAACGACGGGTCGGGCGACACCCGCACGAGCCGCCCTCAACTCCTCTGTGACTCTGTGCCTTTGTGCCTCTGTGTTAAAAAACACATAGCGCCCCCTCAGCCCCGTAAGGGGCTATCTAAAACTCAAGATGTCAAAAAGTATGGGCGAGTTGTTGCGAAGCCAATCAGCGTAGCGTTAGCGAAGCTTTTGTTGCCCCTAGGAGTTTATGAAAAAGTCCCCTTCAAACTCTGCGTCTCTCGGGTGAGAAACTTCCTGGTTTATTATGCGAAATGGCGGGTTGCGAGAAATGCATAAAAACTCTTGCGAGGTGGGGTATGTACAGGGAGCGGGAAATGTGGTATAATGTTGTCTAGAAAATGAGCGAAGGGTCTCGAGTGGTGGTCACTTGGGAGGAGCGCTCAGAAAGGAAAGAGACTATGAAAATAGCTAAGTTATTTGCGATTCTCGCAACCCTAGGGGGGGGGGGGTATCTAACCGCCTTTTCGGCTACGCCGCGTAGCTTGAAGTGGCTGTACCCAACTGAAGATACCGACTTCGCCACCGTCGCGAACTGGGGATGGGTTGACTCCACTAAGACGGATACAATTGAGTCTGCACCAGGCGAAGATGACTCAGTTACATTTTCCGCGACCACCGCAGCCCAGTCTGATATTATTGCGCGCAATCTTACCTTGTCTAGTGATACGACTATTTCTAACTTTACCTTTGAAGCAAGTCGTGGTGCGTTTACCGTAAATCTCGGGAGCAAGACGCTAACGGCTTGTGGTATTATGGACTTTAAACAAGATCGGGCTACGCTCAATCGTGATTCGATTACATTTATGAACGGCTTAATCTATGTTAAGAAGGGTGGGCGGTTTATTTCAAACACTGTAACATGGCAGTATCGTGGTCTTGATTTGAATTTTGATAATGTGTCGATTGATTGTTTAGAGAGTTCAACCCCTACATTCAATATTTATAGTACAGGCATTGAAGGTGGCGCGTATGCGCGTACAAATCACTTTGTGCTTGCAAATAATTCTGAGCTTAAAGCAGATTACTTTAAGATCAATGTATCCAATCAAAACGCTCCTTGCTATGCGGAAGTCGAAGTAAAAGATTCAAAGTTGACCATTTATGATGAAGCAAAGAGTTCTACCGCTACCCTGAATGCCACTTGGTTTACTTCTTCAGATAAACTAGATGTTAAATTCAAAGGGGCTAGTTCGCTTGATACAGGCATGTTGATTGTGAATGGAAAGGGAACTAGCCTTTCTCTTAATGGTGGCTCACATACGCTTCGTTATGCAGAGAACTATGGTGAAAATGGCTCTTTGTATCTTATAAATGGAATTATGGAAGTCACAAATAACGCGTCACTCTTAATTTCTAAGGGGGCCTCTAGAGTGCAGGGCGGAGCGACTCTTTCGGTGTGTGATGGCGGACAATTTACTACGGTTTCTACTTTGAGCATTAGCACTCCCTTCAGTAATAACTCCTTAGGTCTAGCCAATGATTATACGCCCAGCACGCTCATTATTGATAATGGCACGCTTGAGTCGAGTACAATTACATTTGGAGGGAGCGCGAATTTCACGAATAGTGTTCTAAAAATTGGTGGTTCGCTAAGCCGTCTAGAGACAACGGCGGACTATACGCTCATTAACTTTAACTACGGCGCGAAAGTCGTCTTCGAGATTCCCGCCGACGGCTACTATGACGCGGACAAAAATGCGCGTGCGCCAGTCTACGCGAAGGGGATCTTCAACAGCACGACGACCGACAGTTGCCGACCGATTTCGCTTGAACTGAAGACGAAAGAGTTTGATAAGGCAAATCCGCAGAAAAGCATAACTTTGATGAACTCATGGATTGATGCGATGAATGTGGGCGCAACGAGATGTTATACGAAGGATGTATTCGCGACATTGACGAATAATGTCACTTTTGTTGACTCGGCGAAGAATCCAGGCACGCTCTCAATCTCGACGGATGGTAAGAGTCTTATTTACACGGCACCTGCGCCGATGGGGTTGCTCATTAGCGTGAGGTAACGCGCATAAAGGATTGATAGAAGCGAATGAAGCGCGTTTTAGTAATAGTAGTCCTCCTCGCCCTCGCGGCAGGAGGACTTTATGTTTGGCATTCGCGGCAGACTGCACAAGTGCCGTGTAAGGCGGTTGCCCAGAAGGTTGAACTAGAGGCTCAGGTAAAGCCCAAGACAGAGCCGAAACCTGCGCCTAAGCCTGTGCGGTCGAGTCCGAAAGTGTATGCACACTTTATGGGCTGTTGGCCTGCCGCGTGTGGAGCGCTCCCTTATGCGCTAAGGGAAGAGGCGAAATTGACAGCGAAAGAACGCTTTGAACGCGCGGCGAGGCGTCCGTTTGATGCCGTTGGCGGACAGATTGTGAATTTGGCGCTCTTGCCTGAGGGGTATACGACAAATGCGTTGACGGACGCCAAGCTTGAGATTTCGCGTGCGATTCGTGCGGGGATTGATGGCTTCGCCTTTGATGCTTGGGCAGGTGGTGATTCGGCGCGGCAGATGCTGGACACCTTCTTCAAAGCCGCTGAGGAGATGAAAGTCGATTTTGGACTCACGATTTGCTTTGACCCGAGTTGCCATCCGCATGGACCCAACGATGGCACGCTAGTTGAGCAGTATATTAAGACGGCTCAATATGTGTTGCGGCATATTGATTCCCCTAATCTCGCGCGTTTTGATGGCAAGCCTCTCTTTTTTGGCTACTATTCGGAGAATCTAGTGGTTCGTAAGGAAGGCGGCGAAGATTGGCGAGTGCGTGTCGCGGCGGCGTGGGATACTTGGCGAAAGGCGTTGCCGTGTCCTGTGTTTCTGCACGGCTCAATTGACGCGATGGCGTGCGTGAAGAATCCGTCGCCTGAGGAAATGGAGTCCCTCGGTAAGTGGGCGGGCAAGACCTTTGACGCGGTTGGTGGCTTCTTGGGTACGGACCACGGCTGGGGGATGAACACAAATCTCATTGCGGGGGTAAAATCCGTTAATGGCGAGTGGAGTCAACCGCTCTTTTATCAATATTCTAATAAGCGCGGCGGAATCATTACGGACGCGGGTCTCAATCACCTACGAAAGAATTGGGACGCGGCAGTTCGCAATGGTTCGCGGCTTTTGCAGTTCGTCACTTGGAATGACTATGGTGAAGAGTCGTGTATGGCACCTGCCTATGGCACATCGTATACGGTGACGCGTGTTAATCGCCATCTAGCCGAGAAATGGAAGACGGGGCGTGAGCCGAAGATTGAGAAGGACGAAGTTCACGCTGTCTTTCGCCGCGCCGTCTCGATTGACGATGTTTATCCTTTCTTATCGAGGCGTGCGCCGCGTCCATCGGCACTTGAAATTGACCTCTTCTTAACTTCGCCCGCCAAGGTTTCCGTCGCGGGCTATGGGGTCTTTGAGGCACCTCAAGGCTATTCGTTCAAGCAATTCCCGCTCAAGGCGGGTGCGATTCAGGTGAAAGTGGCGCGTGCGGGCAAGGTGGTCCTTAATTGGAAGTGCCCTGAGGTGGTTGCGCAAAATGCGTGGCGGGAGGATATGACACTTGCCGCGTATGGTACGAACTATGAAGAGGAGTGGAAGGCGGACTTCCCGAATGAACCGCTCTTTGTCTACACTGAGAATGCGGATAATGATGGCGATGGCTTGCCGAATTGGTGGGAAATGCTTTACTTTGGCAAGTTCCCGCTTATGTCCACGGCGACTGCGGCAGACCCGAAGGCGGACCCTGATGGCGATGGGCGCACGAATCTGCAGGAGTTCCGTGACCGGACAAATCCGCTTGTGAAAGATAAGGCGGGATATGGTGTTGGGTATACTTGGTACTTGACCGACCTAAAGGGCGAGACCTTCGTAGCGAATCCGTTTAGAGACCGCAAGGGTCACGCACGGTGGTTGCTCGCTTATAAGTATGGTGAACCGCCGCAGATTGTGCATGACGGTGACTACACGCTCGTCCCTTGGGGTGGCGACTCGGCGAAGTTGCGGAGTACGGGAGTCTATGTGAAGAATCCGTGGGGCACGGGCGGAAGTTGCGCGGTCTCCACGAATGGAGTCTTCTTTGTTGAGCCGAAACAAGAGTGCCTAATGCTCCTTGGCTGGAAAGCGCCGCGAAAGGGGGAATACACCTTTACTGCGTTCGTGAAGGGCGGTGCGGGGCTTAACTCAATTCGCCTTTCCTTTGAGAAGGGTGCGGAAGAGTTAACGGTTGTCCCCGTCAAGCAGAACGAGACGGTTGCCCTTGAGGCGGCGAAAGTTCCGTTGAAGAAGGATGAAGTCCTTTGGCTCGCGATTGACGGACGCGAAAGCTGGGGTATGCGCGGCGTAAGCATTGAGAAGTTCGATGTTAAGCGCGTGAAATAACACTATTTAGAGAATAAAGGATACAAGACGAAATGAAGAAGATGATACTAGCACTCGCACTCGGGGCAATGACTATGGCGAGTGCATTTGAGGGCGAACGGACCGTTTTTGCTCATTATATGACCTGTTTCTTCCAATCTCCCGCGACCTATCGCAAGGAGATCGGTATTGCACAGCTTTATGGCATTGAGGGCTGGGCGCTCAACTGCGGCAATTGGCAAAAGAAAGACCCGAAGACAGGCGAGTGGGTGCCCCATGAGGGTTATATGAGTGCCGCGTCCAATATCTTCGCGACGGCGCAGAGTATGGGGACGGACTTCAAGCTCTTCTTTTCGCCTGATGGCTCAAAAGAGACCATCACGAAGGGCAACCATCCTGATATGGGCGTGAGGTATCACGCGCATCCGAACCTCTTCCGTTATAATGGTAAGCCGTTCATCTCGGGCTGGAATGGGAGCACGCCCAAGTCGAATAAGTATCCTATGTTTAGGCAAGTCCTTGAGGAGCGCGGCGTAGGCGATTATATGATAGTCCCTGCCTTTGAGGTCAATAATAACCCGATGTATGAGACGGTTGAGCTCATTGAAAACTGCATTTATCGCGACCCGCAGTTTAATTGTGAAGGAGTCTTCTTCTTTGGATGCGATAATTCGACGGAAGAGTTTATTGACCGTCTAAATGCAGGTCGCCTCGCGGCACTTAAGAACAACAAGATTTATATGGCAGGTCCGTGCCCCGCCTACAATAGCTCGAACCTTCGTGATTACCAGGGTCTCACGGGCTATGCGGAGATGTGGAAGACGATTGTCGATAATCAGCCCGAGCTTGTTGAGGTCGTCACTTGGAATGATAACGCCGAGGATTCGGGGATTTATCTGAGTGGATGGGATGGTACGGGGCTCCCGAACGGACTCGGTAGCCGCCATTGGGCATGCCGCGATGAGGCGTTTCTTGATTTGACGGCGTATTTTGCCGCCGCTTATAAGAGTAAGGGACGCTATCCCGCGATTACTCAGGATAAGATTTACGCGGCATACCGTCCGCGCTCAAAGAATCTGACGAAGATATTCTGTCCAGAGGGTGCGACAAAGTGGCGGGACTTCCGTGACACCTTCCTCCAAATCCACAATGATGTTGAGGATAAGGTCTATATGACGGTTTTGCTCACGGCTCCTGCGACACTTATAATTGAGCAGACAAATGCGGAAGGTAAGACGAAGACTATCGCGC
>CAVLAC010000114.1:0-5610 GCA_963661055.1 bacterium
ATCCTGCGACTGTCTGAGGAGGTCTTCCCTGCCGCGGGTGCTTCGTTCGGTTACGAAGTGTTCGTGTTTCGCGGTGAAACATTGGCAGGGGTTGATGAGGCTTCCCAGTTTGCAGAATCAAAGAAAGAATAAGTAAAATGAAGATCGATAAAGCGGCAATTAAGAGCGAGTTCCAGCGTCATGAGCGCGACACGGGTTCGAGCGAAGTTCAGATTGCTATTTTGACGAAGGAGATTGAGGCTCTGACGGCGCACCTCAAGGCGAATAAGAAGGATCATAGCTCGCGCTACGGGCTTCTGCGCAAGGTTCAGAACCGCCGCACGCTTCTCGACTACTTGAAGCGTGAAAATCTCGAGAGCTACAAGACTCTTATCGCTAAGCTCGGCATTCGCCGTTAAGCGTACGGGCGGGGCAGTGCCCCGCTTTTGCCTTTACAAACAGTAAAAGAAAAGATAAATATGCAAGGTACAAAGCAGTTCAAGGTCAATATTGCGGGAACGGACCTCGTGATTGAGACTGGGCTTCTGGCGCAGCAGGCGGCAGGGGCAGTCACCGTTTCGTATGGTGACACAACCGTCTTTACGGCGGTTACGAATACAGACACGCCGCGGGAAGGAATTGACTTCTTTCCGCTTCAGTGTGAATATCGCGAAAAGTTCTACGCGGCGGGCAAGTTCCCTGGTGGCTTTTTCAAGCGCGAGGCACGCCCGACGAGCAAGGAAATCCTCACGGCGCGTATGTGCGACCGCCCGATTCGTCCGCTTTTCCCCGATGGCTACTACAACGATGTCCAGGTCAACTCGACGCTTATCCAGTCCGATGGTACGCGTGAGGCGGACTTCCTCGCGGTAAACGCGTCATCTGCCGCGCTCCACATCAGTGAGATTCCATTTATGGGACCGATTGGGTGCGTGCGTATTGGGCGCATCAATGGTGAGTGGATTATTAACCCGACCCACGAGCAGAAGGCTAAGAGCGATATCGACCTCCTTTACGCGGGTCTTCGCGGCAAATTTCTGATGATGGAAGGTTCCGCCGCTGAAATTAGCGACGAGGATTTCGTGGCCGCGCTCAAGCGTGCTCATGAGGAAGTTGAGAAGATTATCGACCTCCAAATTGAAATGCGCCGCGCTCTCGGTAAGCCTGATAAGGATATTAAGGATATTCCTCAGCCCGCAGATAAGATGGACTTTATGCGCAAGGAAGGCGGCGAGGCACTCGCGGCGGCTTTGCTCATTAAGGGTAAGCTTGAGCGTCAGGGTAAGGTCAGCGCGATTAAGGAAGACCTCCTCAAGAAGGTCGCTGAAAAGTGGCCCGAGGTTGACGCGGTTGGCTTCGTTCACCTCTTCGATGCGCTCGAAATTGAGACGGTCCGTAAGAATGTCCTTGAGAAGGGACTTCGTATTGACGGACGCGCCCAGCACGAGATTCGTCCACTTTCCGCGCAGGTCGGCGTTCTGCCGCGTTTGCACGGTAGCGCCATCTTCTCGCGCGGCGAAACTCAGTCCTTCGCGACGGTTACGCTTGGTACGAAGAAGGATGCGCAGGAGCTCGACTCGGTGACGGGCGGTGAAGCCTCTAAGCGCTTTATGCTTCATTACAACTTCCCGCCCTACTGCACGGGCGAAGTCGGTCGTCTTGGTTCTACGGGTCGCCGCGAAATTGGGCATGGCGCACTCGCCGAACGCTCGATTGCGGAAGTCCTGCCAGATGATTTCCCCTATTCGATTCGCGTCGTTTCGGAAATCATGGGCTCGAATGGTTCGTCCTCGATGGCGTCGATTTGCAACGGATGCCTCGCGCTTATGGATGCGGGCGTTCCGTTGAAGCGCACGGTCGCGGGTATCTCGATTGGTCTCTTCACGAACGAAGACCAGTCCCAGAAGGTGCTCGTCACCGATATTCTCGGTGCGGAAGACCACTGCGGCGACATGGACTTCAAGGTCGGTGGTACGCGCAAGGGTATCACGGGCTTCCAGGTCGACCTCAAACTGCGCGGTCTTACATGGGATCTCGTCGAGGGTGCTATTAAGGCGGCGCACGATGCGCGTCTTAAGATCATCGACTTTATGGAATCCGTCATCCCAGCTCCGCGTGGCGAGCTCAATAAGTATGCGCCGCGGATTGAGGAAATGCAGATTCCTGTCGACAAGATTGGTGCTTTGATTGGTCCTGGTGGCGCGAATATTCGCGGCATTGTTGAGACGACGGGTGCCCAAATCGACATTGACGACGATGGTAAGGTCTCCATCTTCGCGACCTCGCTTGAATCGATGAATGCCGCGAAGGAAGCGGTCGGCAAGGTGACGGCAGTTGCGGAACCTGGCAAGATTTACGAGGGCACCGTGAAGGGCGTTAAGGACTTTGGTGCATTCGTGGAGATTCTGCCGGGTCTCGAAGGCCTCTGCCACATTTCCGAGCTCAGCGACCGCCGCGTGCCTAGCGTGGAAGTCGTCTGCAAGGTCGGCGATAAGATGCGCGTAAAGTGCCTCGATGTCGATGAACGCGGACGCATCAAGCTTTCGCGTCGTGCGGCAATGGCTGAACTTGACGCGCAGGCTCAGAAGTAAAGGACGCGCGAGATGAACTTCGTGATGACTTTCCTAGAAGGTCTCGCCTCGTTCATCTCGCCGTGCATTCTGCCGCTTCTCCCCGTCTATCTGCTCTATTTCGCGGGTGGGGAGAGCGCGGCAAAAAAGCGTACGCTCCTCGGGGCGTGCGCTTTCGCTTTTGGTTTTTCTCTCGTTTTCATTGCCCTCGGAGTCTTCGCGGGCACGCTGGGCGCACTCCTGAGCGCACATCGTCCGTTTGTATCTGCCGCGTGTGGTGCGCTCATCGTCCTCTTTGGGCTTTCTTATCTCGGACTTTTCAGGCTTCCATTTTCAGGTAGCGCGGCACATAAGCCGCCCGCCCCCACTTTTGTCGGAGCATTCGTCTTTGGTCTCGCCTACGCCGTTTCGCTGACCCCGTGCGTAGGGGTATTCTTGGGCGCGGCACTTGCAACTGCCGCGCAGGGGGCAAGTGTTCTCAAGGGCGCGGCACTTCTCGCGACCTATGCGCTTGGGCTTGCCATCCCATTTATTCTTTCCGCACTCTTCATTGACAAGCTAAAAGGAGTTATTATGGGCATAAAGAAGCATTATAAGGTGATAAACCCGATTTGCGGGGCACTCCTTCTCCTTTTTGGCGTGGGAATGATGGTAAAGGCGTTCGCGACCGCGCCTACGCCGTCCGTCCCCACAAATACGCCGACGGCGACGCCTGCAAAGGAGGTTGTTGCCCCTAAAGATGTCTCTAAGGAAGCCTTTACTCAGGAAGTCCTCGCGGCAGAAGTGCCTGTGGTTGTCGACTTTTGGGCACCGTGGTGCGGACCTTGCCGTCGTATGGCACCTATTCTCGATGAACTCGCGGCAAATAGCAACGGACGCTACAAAGTTGTGAAGGTAAATGTGGATAATGCGCAGGAACTTGCCGAAAAGTATGGCGTAAACGCCATTCCCAATATCGTCCTCTTTGAGAAGGGCAAGGTAAAGGCGCGGAGCATTGGGATGTGCTCGGCGGGTGAATTGCGGACGCGGCTGGGGCTCCCGTAAGCAATGGGTGTTATTCTCGAGAGCGAGCGACGCGGATGGAAAGCGCGCGGCTTTTTGTTCCTTCTCTATGCGCTTTTGACGCTTGGGGCTGTGACAATGGTGTATCCGTTCGCCGTTATGCTTACGGCGAGTTGCTCCTCGAGTTATGATTATGCGCGGCATAGTCCAGTTTTGGACGCACTCTTTGACCGCAGTGACCGCTTTATGCGGTCTATTGCCCTAAGATTCCGCGTCTTCCCGCGTGCACTTTATCCCGCCGATGCCCCCGCGAATTGGACGAGTTGGGAATCTGTTGCCAAAGACCGCGCGGCAGTTCGTGCTTTTGCCGCGAAGGAATTGGCAAAATACGAAGCCCCCGCTGAGCAGCAAAAAGCACGCGAAAAGGCGAGAGAATTGCAAGAAATGCTTCTTTCGACGGATCCCGCCGATACAAGTTGCTATTACGATCCGCGTGATGTGGCGCGATTTGTGCAGGCGAAATACGGAACTCTCGAGAACCTAAATGCCGCGTGGCCGATTCCGCATAAGTCGTTCTTTACTATCTCTTTCTCAGCGGAATCTAAGGTCTTGCCTGGCACAAAGCGTCCGAACGACCCTAAGTTCGCGACTTGGCTCGAGCTTAAGCGCAGTTATCTGACGCGCGCGGCAGAACGCGGAGATTGGGTCTCCCGCACCCTCCCAGCTGACTTATGTGACCCGAAAGTGGCGGAGAGCGTCCGTGCCGCGCTTGCGGTGCAATTTCTTGACCACGGATGGCGCGATTTCTTTGAGGGGGCATTCGCAAACTATCGGCTTGTAAGTGACTATCTCTTTCTGCGCGGCAGAGCCTTCGTAAATACAATAATACTCGTTGTTTTGTCGATTTTAGCGTCCCTAACCGTGAATCCCCTCGCGGCATATGCCCTGTCGCGCTTCCGTCTAAGGGGCACGGAAAAGATACTGCTCTTTTTGCTCGCGACAATGGCATTCCCTGCGGCAGTTACGGCAATACCGGGCTTTTTGCTTATTCGCGACTTTGGGCTACTCAATACATTTGCCGCGCTCGTTCTTCCTACGGTAGCGAACGGAATGGGGATTTTCATTCTCAAGGGATTCTTTGATGCTTTGCCGCGTGAGCTTTATGAGGCGGCGGCAATTGATGGGGCGAACGAGTGGACCGTGTTCCTAAAGATTACCTTGCCTTTGACCGCACCGATTCTCGCCGTCAATGCGCTTTATGCCTTTATTCACGCCTATGCTTCGTGGGAGTGGGCATTTCTCGTCTGTCAAAAGGAGTCCCATTGGACGCTTGCCGTGTGGATGTATCAGCTTTCCCAGACTTTTGCACACCAGCCGTGGTGCGTGATGGCGGGGTTCGTGGTTGTGTCCATTCCGACCGCCTTCGTCTTTCTTGTCTGCCAAAAGGTCATCCTGCGCGGCATCGTCCTCCCCAGTATGAAATAGCCTATGAAAAGTGCCGCGCCAACTTCTCGCTATACATTGTTGATTGTCACTTGGAAGGGCGACGACATTCTAAAAGATTGCCTTGATTCACTCGTAAGGGCGACGACATTCTAAAAGATTGCCTTGATTCACTCGTAAGGGTACTTTCCGTTATGCCACCGTGCGTGGTGGTGGATAATGCGCCACTTGAATCGACACGAACCCTTTGCGCGGCGTATCCGTTCGTCACCTATGTTGCCGCGTCGCATAACTTAGGATTCGCAGGCGGGAATAATCTCGGGCTACCTTATTGCAAGACTGACTACATCTGCCTCCTTAATAATGATACACGCGTTTTGGCGGACTCGTTTAGTCCGCTCATGGACTTCCTTGACGCACACCCTCACGCGGCAGTTGCACAGGGTACACTCGTCTTGCCGCAATGGGGGGGGGGGGGGTACGACGATTGCGGAACACGCCTTACACATTGGGGACTGCAGCATCATCGTTTTCTCCATGAAGTGCCGCGCTCAGACCTTAGTGCGGCGCAAGTCTTTTCGGCGAAGGGAGCCTTTATGATGATTCGCCGCACGGT
>CAVLAC010000115.1:0-5273 GCA_963661055.1 bacterium
ACCAGTGACCCCTACCGTGTGAAGGTAATGCTCTAACCAACTGAGCTAATCGCCCAAAACAGTGCCGAATATTATACCATATTTTGCCGCTCTAATTCAAGGGGGTATTTTGCAC
Source organism: bacterium (assembly GCA_963661055.1). Lineage (GTDB taxonomy): Bacteria > Verrucomicrobiota > Kiritimatiellia > RFP12 > UBA1067 > UBA1067. The sequence goes on from CAVLAC010000115.1 coordinate 116, forward strand.
AAATTGCATTTTGCCGCGCTTCGCCCTTCAACTCGTCCGCCGAATATGGTATAATATAGGTATGAAGAAAATTGCCGTACTAATGGGCGGAACGTCCAATGAGCGTGCCGTGTCGCTGGTGAGCGGGGATAATGTCGCTAAGGCCTTATCCTCGTTGGGCACCTATGATGTCACGCCCATCCGCCTAGATGAAGATAATTTGAATGCCCTCCCCGCCAATACCGAGGCCGTCTACATCGCCCTTCACGGTGGCTGGGGCGAGAATGGGGGCGTGCAAGAAGCGCTCAACCGCCTGCAGATTCCGTATACGGGTCCTGGCGTAGAAGCCTCGCGCATTGCGATGGATAAGATTCTCACGAAGCAGTGCCTCGATAAGCACGATGTCGACACCGCCCAATGGTACACCATCCCCAAAGACGCCCCCATCGAACCGAGCCGCTTCGGCTACCCCGTCGTCGTCAAAGCGCCGCGGGATGGCAGTAGCGTCGGGGTCTACAAGTGCGATAATGACGAAGAATTCGCCCAAGCGGTTCGTGACGCGTGGCGCATCGATAGCGAGAAGTATCCGGAACTCGAAAACGCAGCACTTGTCGAGGAATTCATCCCTGGACGCGAAATGACCGTCGGCATAATCGCGGGCGAAGTCCTGCCCGTCATCGAGATTGTCACCCCCTCGGGCTGGTATGGCTATGACGCGAAGTATAAGTCGGACGAAACACGCTATCCGTTCCTCTTTGATACGACTCTCGGCAAAGACCTGCAACGGCAAGCCCTCAAGGCGTGGAACGCCCTCGGGTGCCGCGGGGTCGCACGGGTCGATTTTCGCGTGGACGAAATTGGCCACGGCCTCGTGCTCGAACTCAACACCTCGCCTGGCTTTACCTCCCACTCGCTCGTCCCTAAGGCGGGCATGAAGTCGGGGCTCACCTTCTCGCAAGTATGTGACAAAATCCTTTCCGTAGCGGACTTCGATAGATAATGAGAAAGAGAAATAGAACAACTAACTCCTCCTCGCGAATCGGGCTGCGCTTTGCCGCGCTCCTCGCGATCGGTCTCCTCCTCGCGGGGCTCTACTGGTGCCTTTCGCGCCTACACGACCTCTGGATAGAGTCCGCCCAACTCACAAATGTTGCCGAGCAAATCACCTTGACGGGCAACGACTATGTGCCAAGTGACGCGATTTTGAGTACCTGCGGACTCACCAATGGCGCGAACCTCGCCCGCCTCACAGGGGACTTCGAAGAAATTCGCGCTCGCGTCCTTAAACGCCTCCCCAATTTGCGCGACATCTCATTCGTGCGGCACCTCCCCAATCGCCTCGATGTGAAAGTAACCGTGCGCGAACCGATTGCCCGTATGCGGGCTCGCACCGTGCCGAAACGGACAGGTCGTGTGGTGGACGAGGATGGCGTCGTATTCTTGCGCATTCCCCGCACGCAACTCCTGCCTGAGATTATAGAGGAAACCCCGACCGCCAAAGGGAGCGCCCTCGAAGGACGCACCCGCGCGGCACTTGACCTCGTCCTCGCCTGCCGCGAAGGCGAGCTTGAGAAACTCAATTTGCGGGCGGTGGACGCGACCTCGCCCGATTACCTCCTCATCACCTTCGGCACGACTCACTACAACCGCGCCAAAGTTGATTGGGAAGGACGCGGCGAGGCGACCGAAAAGGCACGCAAAGCCCTGCAAAAGACTCTGCTGAATCTCAAGCAAGCCGTGGATACCCGCCTCGGCGACCGCGCCGTGATGTGGAACGCCACTATCCCCAACCGCATTTTCGCGGATACGAAGGAGCCCATCCAATGACAAACATCTATGCCGCCCTAGAGATAGGTACGACACGCACCATTCTCGCCGTCGCCACGGCGAAGAAAGGCGAACGGCTTAAAGTCGTCGCCTGCGCCCACATTCCCTCGACTGGCGTTCGCAAGAGCACCATTACGAACATGAATCACGCCACGAGCTCCGTCCATTCGGTCCTCAATGAGATTGAGAAGGCGAAACTCGATAAGGCGATGTCCCTCTCTATTTCCACCGCCTTCCTGCTCGTGAATGGTTCACATATCAAGGCAGATCCCTACCAAGCCACCACCGCCATTGAAGGCGTAAAGGTAAAGGATAGCGATATCGACAATGTCCTAAGTGCCGCGCGGGAATGGGCTTTGCCGCGTGAGCGCGAACTCCTCGATATCGTCGACCAAACCTTCGCTATTGATACTCACGGCGGCATCTCCGAGCCGCGCGGCATGAGTGGACGCGTCCTCAAAGTGAATACCCTCCAAATTCATGCTGACGCCAATCGCATTGCCGACGCGCGAACCGTCGCCGACAATGCTCACCTCGACATTTCTGAGCCCCTCTGCGCCCTGACTTGCGCGGGGGATGCCGTCCTAACCGAGCGCGATAAGCGTGATGGCGTTCTTCTCATCGACTTTGGCGGAGGCTCCACGGGCTTCGCGGTTTATGCGGATGGAACCCTCGCCGCGCTGGATATCCTCGCAATTGGCGGCGACCACATCACCAATGACATCGCCAATGCCTTCCGTACCACCATCCAGCAAGCGGAAACCATCAAAATAAACGAAGCGAGTGCCCTCGTACGCCCTGCGGGCGAAGCAAGTGCCCGCGTCAATTTGCCGGGGAAGAGTCCGCTCGTACAAGACCGCACGCTTTCCCGCAACGGACTCGACACCGTAGTCAACGCCCGAATGCGCGAGACAATTGGAATCATCCGTGATACACTCGATGAGCGCGGCTTTCTCGGACAGCTCACGGCGGGTGTCGTCATCACGGGTGGCGGCGCGGCACTTCAGGGTCTCGACGAGCTTATCCACCGCGAACTCGGAATGAATGTGCGCTATGGTAAACCCATATGCGCGGACGGCTTTGAGAATATGCCTCACCCCGAATCTTTCGCCGCGATTGCGGGCGCTCTCGCCTATGCTCACCGCAATGACGAGCGCAAACCCCTCTTCGGCAACCTCTTTAAGGGAATCTTCAAATGAGCGCGACAACTCCGTTATTACTAATTGGCGTGGGGACGGCGGGCTGCGCTATGGCGCGGAAGGTCCGTGACTCCTTCGGTGACTCCATCCGCCTACTGCTCACCGATACGGACGCCGAGACTGGCTCGACCGACTCCCCCTTCGTACTCCTCGGCGGCGACCGCCTCTCGGGGCGCGGCACTGGCGGGAATGAAGTCAACGGACGTATGGCGGCGGAAGATTCGCTCCATACGCTCGACACGGCTTTGCAAGGGGTGCGCCTCGCGGTAGTGCTGACGGCACTCGGTGGCGGCACGGGCACAGGCTCAACGATTGAGATTGTGAAATATCTCCATTCCCGCGCCATTACCGTGCCTGTCTTCGCGACTTTCCCATTTAAGATGGAAGGCGAAGAGCGTTCGCGGCGGGCACGCGGCGCTTTGCCGCTTATCGCCGAAAATGCGAATGGCGCATTCTTTGTTTCCCTTGATAAGCTTGTGCAGGGCGAAGACAATATGGCTCTCGCCCTTAACCGCGCCGTGGAGACTCTCGCCTCGGGCATTGCCCTCTTCTGGCGACTCCTCGAAAAGCCGGGCTACATTCGGCTCGGCACGGAACAGCTCCACCACCTTGTAGAGAATGCGGGTCGCTCCCGTTTCGCGGCATTTTCGGCAGAAGGCCCGAGCCGCGTCCAAGAAGTGCTCGACTCCCTCTCACGCTCGCCCCTCCTCGCGGAAGGCACTGGCTCCTTGCAGTCCGTCCTCCTCGGCGTGCTCGCGGGGGATGACCTTCGCCTCAGTGAATGCGCGGCACTCGCGAAAGGCGTGCAATCTCTCGCGGGCGAAACCGTGCCCTTCACGCTCGCCACCGTCAATGATGAGGCGGCTTTCGCGGGCAAGCTCAGTATCGTCGTCCTTTTCATTGAGCCGCGCATTAGTGCGCCGACGGAAGGTAAGGACGGCAAGAGCGGACATCGCGCGTCGCGGCGCAATCTCAAGAGTGGCAACATCCTCGCCATTGGCCCTCACGCCAATAGCGGACGCTTTAGTAGCACCGAGGCCACCTACTACAATAATGAGAACCTCGACACCCCCACCTATTTGAGAAAGGGCATTGTCATTGAGCCTTAATCGTGATGGACATGTTCGGGTACTGCCCTTACATATAGCCAATAAAATCGCGGCAGGCGAGGTTATTGAGAGACCGGCTTCCGTCGTCAAGGAACTCGTCGAGAATGCCTTGGACGCGGGCTCACGGAATATCCGTATCTCCATCGCGGCAGGCGGACGCAAACTCATTGCCGTGCAAGATGACGGATGCGGCATGACGAAGGAAGACGCGCTTTTATCCCTCGAGCGGCAAGCCACCTCAAAGATACTCGATGTCAACGATATTGAGAATATCGACACTCTCGGCTTTCGCGGCGAAGCCATCCCGTCTATAGCTTCCATCTCCCGCTTTACCCTCATTACTCGCCGCGCCGAGGCGGACGAGGGGACGCAACTCGTCGTCAATGCGGGCACGCTCGGCGAAGTCACGGCGGCGGGATGTCCGCCTGGTACGCGCATTGAAGTGCGCGACCTTTTCTGCAATGTCCCTGCGCGGCGAAAGTTCCTACACTCCCTCGCTACGGAAGAAAGCCACATCAAAGCCGTCTTTACGGCGCACGCCCTCGCTCACCCCAAGGTCGGCTTCTCCCTCACGGTTGACGGACGCGAACTCTACCGCCTTGCCCCAACCGAAAAACTGGCGGACCGCGTCCGTGACCTCTTTGGCGCGGACTTCCTAGAAGCCCTTTTGCCCGTAGAAACGCCGAATCCCGAGGATGTTTTTCGTGTCTCGGGCTTCATCGAGCAACCAAACCGCTCACTTCCAACGCGGCGCGACCAATATATCTTTGTAAACGGACGCCCCGCGTCCGCGCCTTCCATCGCCTATGCCTTGCGGGAGGCGTATCCGCGTCGACAGGGGGATGTGCGCCCTGCGGCAATTCTATTTCTAACACTTCCAGCTGGGCAAGTGGATGTCAATGTGCACCCCACCAAGCGCGAAGTACGGTTCAGGGATAATGGCGCAGTAAAGAGAGCCTTCTTGGAGGCCTTGGACGCGGCACTTAAGCCCGTCCCTACCCCCGAAGTCGCAACTGCCGCGCCACCACCACCCCCCGCACCCCC
>CAVLAC010000116.1:0-5002 GCA_963661055.1 bacterium
AAATCTCGGTTAAGCTCGATGAGATTCCCGAGAGCCACCGCGCCAAATTGCACGAGATGCTCGATTTCTGGGTCGCCCACCGCGACACAATTATGAAAGGCGAGCTGCGTCCGCTTAGACCCGACCTGAATTATCCTGCCGTCTATGCGTATGGCAAGGGCGAGCAGGTCATTGCCATTTATGACGCGGGGCAAGTAGTGGAAGTCGACCGCTCGCGCGGCAAGGTAGTCTTTGTCGTAAATGCGACGGATTCTACCACGCTCGTAGTGCGTGAGGATGGCAAGGTGCGGGAAGTCGCGATAAAGCCGTGCTCGGCACTCGAACTCTAATACTGGAATAATTGGCGGAGAGAGAGGGATTCGAACCCTCGGTGGACTTGCGCCCACACAACCTTTCCAAGGTTGCACCATCGACCACTCGGACATCTCTCCATTGGTGCCAGAGGAGGGACTCGAACCCTCACGTACTTGCGTACGGCAGATTTTGAGTCTGCTGCGGCTGCCATTACGCCACTCTGGCTCGGGATGGAGCGGGCGAAGGGAATCGAACCCTCGTCATCGGCTTGGAAGGCCGACGCTCTGCCATTGAGCTACGCCCGCAAGCCAAACGATTGCTATATAGTATACCATATTTTGGCTCACAGAACAAGGGGAAAGTTGAGAAAAATGGTGGACCCGCCGGGACTTGAACCCAGGACCTAGGGATTATGAGTCCCCAGCTCTGACCGACTGAGCTACGGGTCCACACAAAACTTTATAAGATTGTACCATTTTCAGGCGCAGAATGCAACCAGAATTTTCAACTTTCTTCGTTTTATGTGCGAAAAGAGCCGAAAACCGCACTTTTTAGAGGTTCGCGAATGGGTTGCACGAGAAGCCCGAGCTACCTTTCGGGGCGAAAGAGGTGCGACGCGGCGCCGAAGTGCCGCGCCCAGAGCTGCCACTCGCGTGCCCAGTTGCCGCCCCACCGATGATGGGGTTCGTCTTCGCCGAGAGGGAAATTCTGCCGCGTGCCTTGTCAACACCGATGACCGTCACCTTCAGACGGTCGCCCGCCTTCACCACGCTCGAGGCGTCCGTTAGGTAGGTGTCGCTCAGTTCCGAGAGGTGGACGAGCCCATCTTGGTGGACGCCAATATCGACGAACGCACCAAATGCCGTCACATTGGTGACTACGCCCTCAAGTTTCATACCTTCTTTGACATCCTCAATCTTAGTGACATCCTCACGGAACTTTGGTGGCTCGAAAACGGCACGCGGGTCGCGTCCGGGTTTGGAAAGTTCGCTGATAATATCCTTGAGGGTCGGCTCACCTACTTCATTCGTGATGTAGCGGCGGACATCTATCTTTTTCGCGGCAACCGAATTGCCCACGAGGTCGCTGAGGCTGACCCCAATATCCGCCGCCATTTGTGAGACGAGGGCATAGCGTTCGGGATGGACGGCGGAAGCGTCGAGCGGATTTGCCGCGCCCCGAATGCGCAAGAAGCCCGCGCACTGTTCGTAGGCTTTCGCGCCGAGCCCTTTCACCTGCTTGAGGTCCTCGCGGCTTTTGAAGACACCGTGCTCATCGCGCCAATCGACAATGGCCTTCGCAAGTGCCGCGCCGACACCCGAGACACGCTCAAGAAGGGGGGCACTCGCCGTATTGAGTTCTACCCCCACGCCATTCACGCAACTAACGACGACCTCATCAAGTTTCGCGGAAAGGAGCGGCTGATGGACATCGTGCTGGTACTGTCCGACGCCAATTGCCTTGGGGTCGATTTTGACGAGTTCCGCGAGCGGATCTTGCAGGCGGCGTCCGATAGAAATTGCGCCGCGCACGGTAAGGTCGAGGTCGGGGAACTCCTTGCGGGCAATTTCGCTCGCCGAGTACACGCTCGCCCCCGCCTCAGAGACACTGACTACAATCGGAATCGGGATTTCGGGGTGCTGAGCGTGGAGTGTCTTTAGGGTAGCGCGGCAGAAGGCTTCCGTTTCGCGTCCCGCCGTGCCATTGCCGACGGCAATCGCCTCGGGGCGGTACTTGTTGACGATGAGGGCGAGAGTTCGGGCGGCTTCATCTGCCTTTTGTTGGGGGAAAATGACGGTTTTGCCGAGATATTTGCCAGTTTTATCCATCATCGCGACTTTGCACCCCGTCCGTATGCCAGGGTCAATGGCAAGGACGGCTTTTTCGCCGAGGGGCGAGGCGAGGAGAAGGTGACGGAGATTTTCCGCGAAGACATCAACTGCCGCGCGGTCGGCTTCCATCTTCTTCTCGACGGTGACATCAATTTCACAGCTGGGGGCGAGGAGGCGCTTGTAGGCATCTTCTGCCGCGAGGGCGACCTGCGTACGATTTGCCTCGGGCCACGGACGCGGCGCTTCCTTTGCCGCGAGGTCGAGTATATCCTCTATTACAGGTTCTTTATCAAGTTCGAGGTGCACCCAGAGGACACCTTCCTTCTGTCCGCGGCGGATTGCCAAGTAGCGATGGGAAGGAATGGTGGCGAGGGGCTCGGAAAAGTCGTAATATTGCTCAAACTTAGTGGGTTCTTTCGCCTTTTCGCCTGCCGCCTCGCTCTTGACGATACTCTTTGTGGCAAAGGCGCGGCGGACGAGCCCACGGATTTCTGCATTATCCGCGAGTTTTTCGGCAATTATGTCGCGGGCGTACTGCAAGTCTTCGCCCGAACCCGTGAAGGTGTCGCCGTTCCAGATGGAATCGGCGAGCGGTTCAAAGCCTTTTTCTTTCGCGACTTGGGCACGGGTGCGGCGCTTCGGTTTGTAGGGCTGGTAGAGGTCCTCGAGGGCTGTCTTTTGGTAGCAGTCCACGATTTTGCCGCGCAGGTCGTCCGTGAGCTTGCCCTGTTCGTCAATGGATTTCAAGATTGTCTCTTTGCGGGCTTCGAGGTCCGTATAGTAGGCGAGGCGCTCCTGAATCTTGCCAATTTGCACCTCGTCCAAGTTGCCGTGCGCCTCTTTGCGGTAGCGGGCAATGAAAGGGACTGTGCAACCTTCAGCCAAAAGTTTCTCTACGGCGGCGATTTGGGGCGCGAGCACACCAATCTCGCTTACCATGCGAGTAAGTATCTGTGTTTTCATCTTAGTCTTATAACTCCTTCACGAGGCTCCGCCTCGGGGGGAATGCGCAAGGGTTCAAGCGGCGCGTCGTCCGCTGGGAGCGCTTCCCACGCGGCAGAATAGACGGGCAGCCCCTGTGCACGAAACATCGTTTCAAATTCTGTCCAAACCTCAGGCGGACGCGCCATCGGCTCTACGCGGCGAAAGCGTGCATCTGCCGCGAAGCATTCCTCAACCGCACCGAAATATTCGGCGTGGTCGGTCGCGAACTCAAGGCGTCCGCCAATCTCAAGGCGCTTCCAAAGGGCGTTCAAGAAGAGCGGACCGAACAAGCGGTGGGAATGGTGCTTCTTCTTCGGCCACGGATCGGGGAAGAACACATAAACACGCCGCGCATGGTGAGCGGGCAAAAGATAATGGAAAGTGTAGAGCGCCTCGAGCCGCAGGATCTTCGCATTTGCAATATTGCCGCGACGGCACTTACCCGCGAAAAGGCGCACCCGCTCCAGCATCCGTTCGATGCCCAGGAAGTCGCAGTCGGGATTTGCCGCCGCGCGAGCCGTCAGGAACTTGCCTTTGCCACAGCCTACTTCTATTTCCAACGGACGCCCCAAGTCAATTTCGAGGGGCTTACACGGGTCGGTCACCGTAATAAGAGGATCAATCATTTAAAGAGAAACCAATAAATTGCCCAGTTGATGGCGAGGGAGTAGAGATTCGCGACGAAGTCATCAATGACAATGCCGCGTCCGCCTGGAATCTCCTGTAACTGCCGCGCTGGGGCAGGCTTTACAATATCAATGACGCGCACGACAATAAAGAAGAGAATCATCGACCACCACGGCAGTTCTGCGAGCGGAATGCCAATGAGGGCAATCGGATACAGCATCCATTCATCGGCAGTGATGCGTCCGTCATCCTTTATGCCGAGCATCTTTTCCGCGACATCACAGAAAGGGATGGCGAGGAGGGTGAAGCCAAGGCAAACAGGGATTTGTAGCGAGACGGGCAATGCGGTCGTCGCATAAGCGAGAGCCACCCCCGCGGCACTACCGAAAGTACCAGGCGCGAAAGGCGCGATTAACCCCAAGCCAAAGCCCGTGGCAACGAAAAGACAAAAGCGCTCAAAGAGAGTCCGTTTCATAAGTGCCAATTATTATACCATATTTTGCCCCATCAAAGAAGGGGGTTGTGTGCTCTCACGCGAGAGGCGCAGAGTTCGCAGAGAGTCCACTTGATTAGCGACAAGACCCTGCCTGACTTTGTTAAAAAGCCCCAAGGGAATAGGGCAAGTCCACCAAGGGAAAAGGTCAAGGTAGTGCGGGAGAGAGGTCTAGCCCCTGCTGAAGGAAGAAAAAGCGTGCCCACGGTTTAGCAAAAGTGTGCCCACGGTTTTATAAAAGCGTGCCCACGGTTTTGTAAAAGTGTGCCCACGGTTTTTCTAAAGTGTGGGCACGCTTTTTCTCTCTCGCGGCTGGGGCGACCTTCTTCGCGGCAAGGGCTGACCTTCTTCGCGGCAAGGCCTGCCCTTTCCTCAGGCTGGAGGAACAACCTTTCGCGCTTTGCTCTAAGAGATTATCTCACCCGAGAGGCGCAGAGTGGCAGTAAAAGTTTGAGCGTTGAATGCGAAGCAATTAGGCGAAGCGTTAGCGTAGCCCTTTGTCGCTCCTCGGAGTTTATGAAAAGGGCTCAGCGGCTTTCTATTCAGGAAACACCGTGGTCATTTCTGACCACGCACCTAACCTCTTGGACGCACGAGTCGCGGCGAATCCGCCGCCCCGCACCCGCCCGTCTCACTCCACTCAACACGAGCCCGCCCCTCCCGCTCCTCACCAACCGTCTTTCTTCGGTTTCACCCGATTCTTTTCCTCTATACGGGTGCTTTTTACGGGGCGGAAGGGACTCCGCCCCCTACCAACCCCACAGTAGCGTAA
>CAVLAC010000117.1:0-4703 GCA_963661055.1 bacterium
TCGCCGTAACAAATGCGGGTGACTATGTCTTCTTGCTAGAGAAAGGGCGCGATTACACCTTCGGGACGCGTCCGTTTATCGCCGATGTCACCTATTCGGCAGTGGATGACCTTCGCACGGCGAATAATCTATTACGAAGTGCGTCGGGTTGGAGGGGCTCTACTTGGAATATGGCGGGCGGAGGACTTGAGTGGACGCTCCCGACAGAGACAATATTTGGTAAGTGCTGTTGGCTGCCGTACTTCAAGGGAGTGCCTGACCTTCCGTATCTTTCGTCGGACGCGTTGCCGTCCGTATTTGAGGGCGTGTTAAGTGACGTGGTGGATAATCTCGGCGTGTCGTATGAATGGCGAACCGATTACAACAACTTAGAAATCAAGACCCCCGACGAACGCGAAACGGAGGTCTCTTATAAAGATGGCACTGATTGGAAGAACTACAATTTATCTGTAACCGCAACGCTAGGAGAACATAAGTTAACTTCGGCGATAAATGGTCACTTCTGGACAAATTCGGTCGTAGAAGAGACTTCGCTCACCGTTTCCGCGCCTAAGGTTTTGTTGCTACCGTCAAATGCTGTTAAAGCAGGGCGCGATTCGGGCGTTGTGAGAATAGACTTAAAACTCCCCGAAGGTGAACGCGGCACTTTGAGTCTTGATTGCGCAAGTGGCGCAGACAAGGTACAATTTATTGGTGAAACGAGCTGGGAGGTTAATAGCTCTATAATAAAAGAGGTGCAGATAGTAGGCAAACAGAATAGTTTTGGTAAAGATGATGTTAAGATTAAGGTAAGTTTTATATCACATAGTGCGGCAACCGTTACACAAACAGTAGAACTTACGGTTATAAAGGTTTGGCATAAAGCGCTTGCAATTATTCCAGAAGATAATTTGCGCACATGTTTTGGCGTAGGTGAAAGAGTTGCCTTTCAATGGCGACCAGAAGAATACCCACTTAATATTAATTGTGATAATGGTATAATTGATGCGGTAAAATCTGGTTTTTATTGTATTGAAGTTGCGCATAGGGCTGGTGTTACAGCCGTTAACCTTGAGGGGAATGAGGTGGATTTATCTTATGAATTTACAATTGTTGAACCAGAGGAAGTAGTGGGCAAATTAATAAAAGCTGAATTCTCGCCGATAAAGGATCTTGCTGGAGGAATCGATTTGACCTTTAAAGTTTCCGTCAAACCCCTGAATGTCTCATTTAATCGCTTGGATATACAAGAGGTTCCATGTGTGGCAACAGACGCAACTGGTTATTTTGCACAATCTTGTAATGCAGGTCTTCTTGATCACGGAAAGCATGGTGCGGGGACATGGATGCCCATAAGGCCCGGAAATTATCTTTTTGATGCGGTAGGAGTTGTGAGCTTTTCTCGTCCGTGGCTTGACGGAGGGGCGTTTACTTGGCCAATTCCTTGCGAGTGGCGACTTTTGAGCGAAAGCGAAACCATAACCAAAGAGTTTACAGAATATACTCAAAGATTTGAATTGGATGCGAATGGCACAGTGCGCATTAAGAAGTTCGGTTACTGTGCAGAACGCACAACAAATGCAGTTCATCGAATACCAGGAGGCTCGTTATGAAAATAAAGGTAGGACTATTATTTGTGCTTATAATAATGGTTGGGGCTACAATTGCCAAAAAAGTGCCTTTAGAAGTTAAGGCATCTCTCTATAATTTAACAAATTATTGGGGGAAGGGTTCTTCAACAAGTGAATACCATAGTATACGGAGGCAATGTGAAAGAAATCTTGAGGGTTATGATGATAGGCGCGTTGTAGAGAGAGAATGGGCAGAGTTTTTTCTTCAAAATCTTTCAAAGAACATACCTCTTGATTTGATATGGTTGCCCGTTAGTGGGGATGAAGTGTTAATGGCTAGTTATTCAGGAGCCTCCGACACTTCTACTAATTGTTGGATCGCCGCTGCAGAGTATGCAGGAAATCTTTTGCGTATGTATGAAAGGGCAAACACAGAGTTTGAACAGACGCGAAAAACCATTGAATTTAATTTTGATTCAACGGCTATTATCCAAAGATGTGCGGGGTTAAACCGTCTAGCGGCAATAGAAAAAGCATTAATCCCTACTATGTATGCGGTAACAAATGTTTTCCCTTCGGTTATCTTACCAACTCTTTCAGCTGATGAAGGTGCTACGCTTTATACGAATGTCCTCCACCGCGCAGGGCTCGTTCAAGAAACGAAATAGCGTTGCTGCAGGAATTGAAATTATTAATAACCGTCTTAAGAATTGGCAAGATGGAACATCAGTCTACAGGAGAAAGGGATTAATATGAATCAACATTTTCTTTTGCTGCTATCAATATTCCTAATATCCACGATTACACAGGCGGCAACGACAATGGTTTTCCCGCAGTTGCCCGAGGCTGATACTCTCGACACCGAAGTGTCCACGAATAGAATACTCACAATAACCCGCAATCAACTTGAAGTAGTGCTTGAATTAGATGCGACAGACACTAATAATGTCGAAGTTGCTTTTGGCGTGGATGCGAATGAAGATGGCAGTTTAGATATTGAAGAAGAAACGCTAATAAGCTTGCATTACCTCGCCATTTTTAACTAAAAGTGAGCAACTGTTCTGTCCCCTACCAGCCCTATAGTAGCGTAAGGAGGTAGGGCGGGCAGTCCCTTGCCCGCCGTGTATTAAGAGGTTAGCAATTCCACTCTTCAACCTCAACTTCTCTGTGACTCTGTGCCTCTGTGTTAAAAATACAAAACCCCACCAGCCCCAAAGGGGCTATCTAATCACTCTCTGCGAGCTCTGCGTTCTCTGCGTGAGATAAAACACCCCATCAGATGCCCTCCAGGATTCGCAGGCGCAAGGCGGTGTATTCATCTGCTGTGATGAGCTTCTCCTGCATAAGCCGCTCAAGCTGCCTAAGTCGCTGGGTAAGGCTCGCCGCGTGCCGCGCATCACCGTCCCTGAACGCGGCACGCTCCGACGCCTCTGCCGCGTCCGTAAGAACGGGTATTGCCGCGATGGCTTGCCGCAAGGCAGTTTCGTTCTCGTGATAATAGTGCCGCGTCATACTCGTGGAGGAGTGTCCGACAATGGACGCGACAACCGGAAGCGGCACGCCCGCATTTGCCGCGAACGAAACGAAAGTATGCCGCAGGGAATGGAATGTCGCGTCAGGCGTATCTTGGTTGCGTCCCTCAAGACGGATAGATGTCCGTATGCCCGCCGCAGAGAAGATTCGCTTAAGCGCATTATCAATCCGCCAATGTTCCGTCAGATACATATTGGCAATCTCGGGCAGAACGAACTCCTTTGCCGCGCTTGGGGGCTCCGTCTGGACGCTTTGCCGCGCCGCAAGCCACTGGAGAAGCTCGGGGTGAATGGGAATAGTCACCATCTTGCCAAATTTGCGAGTCTTGCGCGGGACAAGCTGGATAATGCCGCGCGTGAGGTCCACTTCGTGCCAAGCGAGACGACAGCAATCGCCAAGCCGAAGCCCCGTGTAGATTCCGATGGTGATGAGTAGCTCCCACTCATCTCCCATCTGCTTCGCGGCACTTTGGATTTTCCGCAGCTCCTCAAGCGTGAATTCGCGGCGGGTATGTGAATCGTCGGGCAGAAGACGGATTCCAATCCACGGATCTTGCGCAATGCCTGCTTGAGGAGCGACACAACGGAACACTTCCCTAAGTGCACAAATGTGGTTATTGTAAGTGCTCGCGGCGTGTCCCGTACGGAACACCCGCAGATATTCGGCGAGGATGTCGGTTGTGAGGTGCTTGAGCTGGGTGATTTCGAGGTGATTGTGCTCAATCCATTCAGCGAACTTCATCCAAATGACGCGCTTGGAGGCGAGCGTGGACGCCGTCTGCTCGCGGCGGCTAGGGGACTTCTCATAGGCACGCCAAACATCGGCGAGAGGCAAAAGGTCTTCGCCGCGTCCGAACGGAGAGAGCATGCGGTTGAGGAAGTGCTCAGCCGTGTTCTTGTTGCAGGTGCGGGTGGAGCGTGCGTAGCGCTTACCGTCGATTGAGAAGCGAGCGGTCCAGCGTCCCGATTTCTCTTGTTGTAGATTGCCCATGCCTTTTTCGCGTGCCATTCTTGTTTCCTTTCTTGGAGTCATAGTACTGTTTTTAGGCTTTGCCTATGCTCCATATGATACTCTTTTTGCGTGCCCTTGTAAATGCCGAATCCACTACATTTTCAACAGGCTTTATCTCACGCAGAGCCGCAGAGATGAAGAGCGCGCGCTTCAGTTCTAGGGTCTGCCATCTAAGGCGAAGCCATTGGTAGGGCGGGCAGTCCCTTGCCCGCCGCGTTTGTGCCTGGCTTGTGTTTGTGCCTGACAACATTGCGGCACGGCGGGCGGCAACCGTGCTAACCCACCCTGATGCGGGCGTCTTGCTTGTCCACGCCCCGCTCGACAATCAATAGATTGCCGTCGGGGGCGTGTCCTGCGCAATCCGCCGCCCCGTGTCCGCCCGTCTCACTCCGCTCAACACTCGCCCACCCCTCCCGCTCCTCACCTGCCGTCTTTCTTTGCTTCGCCCGCTTTACGATTTTTATGGTTACTTTTACGGCGGGCAAGGGACTGCCCGCCCTACCACCCCACAGCGCGGCAAGGGTAGGGGGCGCAGTCCCTTGCGCCCCGTTATGGGCGGCGAGGGGCGGGGGTTGCACGAGAGGAGTGGAGCGGCTCGCCGCCGTAAGA
>CAVLAC010000118.1:0-4442 GCA_963661055.1 bacterium
GGACCTCGCGTCATCGCGCCCTAAAGAATCCTCATTGCCCTTAAGAACCTATTCAAAGGTAAGTTGTTTACTTTTGAATAGGTTTTCTTGTACTCGTTCGACTGTGTGGCGCAGAGAGGTTTGCCTTTTAACACAGAAGCAGGAAGAGTAGTGTTGGCGCTGTATGAGATAAATGAAGTAGGGGGTAAGAAGCGGCTGTTTTGAAAGTGACAAAAATATCACCATAATATCACTCTAATATCACTCTTCTTTCCGCCAAATAGTGTATACTATTGTCGTAACTTGAGCAAAGAAAGGTTTGTGATGTTAGCGAAATGTTATTCTGGTGCCGTCAATGGCGTAGCTGCGATGCCTGTTGAGATTGAAGTCAACTCAACGGAGGCAACGAGCAGTTTTACTATTGTTGGACTCCCCGATGTGGCGGTTAAGGAAGCGAAGGACCGCGTGAGTACGGCGGTGAAGAATTCGGGCTACACCTCCCGAAAGGAGTATGCCGTCACCGTGAACCTCGCGCCGGCAGATGTCCGTAAGGAGGGACCTGTCTACGATTTGCCTATTGCTATTTCCTTGTTAAAGGCGACGGGGCGGCTCGCGGCAAATGATCTCGCGAACTATGCTTTCGTGGGGGAGCTTGCGCTCTCGGGAGTCGTGCGGCGTGTTCACGGGGTTTTACCTATCGTTTTAGAGATGAAGCGTATTGGTAAGAAGGCAATCTTTGTCCCCGAGGAAAATGCGGAAGAAGCGAGTGTTGTTGAGGGAATTGATGTCCTACCCGTGCATACTTTGCGTGAAACGGCACTCGCTTTGATGGGCGAGGTGACCATTCCGCCGCGTAAAACGGATCTCGCGGCACTTGTGGGCAGGGCGGACGCTTATGACGACGATTTTGCGGATGTAAAAGGGCAGGAATGCGCCAAGCGGGCTTTGGAGGTGGCGGTTGCGGGCGGACACAATGTGCTGATGATTGGCTCGCCTGGTTCAGGCAAGACAATGCTTGCGCGGCGGATCCCTTCCATTTTGCCGCCGATGACGGTGGAAGAAGCCCTCGAAGTTTCGCGCATCCACTCGGTGGCGGGCCCGTCGAAGGTGAAGGATGCGTTTGTGACGACGCGTCCATTTCGTGCACCCCACCATACGGTGAGTTCCATTGGACTTCTCGGCGGCGGGACGCGTCCGTTGCCTGGCGAAGTGTCACTTGCGCATCGCGGCGTTTTGTTTCTGGATGAGTTCGCGGAGTTTCCGCGTCCAGCGCTGGAAGTCTTGCGGCAACCGCTTGAGGATGGGCATGTCGGGGTGTCGCGTGCGTCAGCGGCGTGCGATTTCCCTTCGCGGTTTATGCTGATTGCCGCGATGAATCCGTGTCCGTGTGGTTATTACAATGACCCGACGCACGAATGCCGTTGTACGCAGTCGCAGATTTTGAAGTATCAGCGGCGCATCTCGGGTCCACTTCTCGACCGCATTGACATCCAAATTGGTGTTCAGGCGGTGCCCGTTAAGGATCTCGCGGGGTTGAGCCGCGGCGAATCGAGTGCGGATATTCGTTCGCGTGTTGTCGCGGCACGCGAAATTCAGAAGTGGCGCTACCGTTCGATGACGGGCGTGCTCTCGAATGCGGACGCGAAAAGCCGCGATTTGCAAGATATTTGTCGCCTGAGCACCCGTGCGCAGGAGGAAGTGCGGCATATTTTGGAGACACTCCAGCTCTCGGCGCGTGCCTATGACCGCATTTTACGCGTCGCCCGCACAATTGCCGACCTCGCCGGGCACACGGATGTGGCGCAGGATGACATTATGGAAGCCGCGTCCTATCGTCAACTCGATGATGGCTCATTCTGGGCATAAGTACGATTTCACTAACTAAACCTCAAATAAGGAGTACAAACAATGAATCAAGAAGAAACAAAGAGCGAAACGCAGAGAATCGCGGAGTTCCGTCCGCAATTGGCGTTCTACCATCCGAATGCACGCGGCGCGGGCGCGGCGGTGAAGTTCGAGCTACACCCCGCGCACGACAACACCTCGGGGTGCATTATGATGACCCTCGCTAACCAAGTCTCGCCGCTCTCGGCGGGCGGACAGTCCGAGTCGGCATTTGCGCGGTTTGATTGGGAGCATCGCATCGCCGTGAAGCTCGACTTTACGGATCTTTCGCAGATGTTGATGGTTCTCAAGGGGCTTAAGGACTCCATTGGCGAACAGAAGGGGCTTTACCATCGCACGCCGAATGCGGTCGCGCGCATTTTGCTTCGCCGCGTTATGGAGCCTGTTAAGGGCTATTCCCTGAGTGTTTATCGCACGGCTAATAATGTGGAAAGTAAAGTACATGTCTTCCTTTCCGAAAGTGAAGCGCTCGGCTTTACTTATGCGGTAGAAGGCGTGATGAGCGTTATTGCGTTTGGCATTCCTAAGGTAATTCCGCACGATACCTCGGCTTACCGTGCGCAATTTAAGCGGAATTAAATTATGTTTGGCGTTTTCACAAGGTTTGTGAATAAAAGCGTCGCGCACGGTGCGTGGGGCGAGCGGGTCGCGGTAGGGTGGCTTCGGCAGAAGGGGCTTACCGTACTCGAGCGAAATGTTCGCCCTTATATTCGTGATAAGCGGTTAGAAATAGACATTGTGTCTTATGAGCCTTCTACGAAGACAGTCGTATTTGTGGAAGTTAAGCAGCACAAAGTGTATTCGCCGTATCAATCGCGTCTTCGCAGTATTGATGAGCGCAAGTGCCGCCTCCTCCGCCGCGCGTGTAATGCGTGGTTGCGGCGGCGGCACTGGCACGGCGCGTATCGCTTTGATGTGATTGAAATTTATGGCTCACCCGAGGCGCG
Source organism: bacterium (assembly GCA_963661055.1). GTDB lineage: Bacteria > Verrucomicrobiota > Kiritimatiellia > RFP12 > UBA1067 > UBA1067. The sequence goes on from CAVLAC010000118.1 coordinate 2,832, forward strand.
AGAATTGCCGCGAGTGGACCATATTGAGCGCGTAAGGTTATTCACACCGAAGGCTTCCTTTGTGGACTGGTCACACTAATAAAAGAAAGGAGTTGCTCAATGAGCAGTAAATATGCGTGCCTTGATAAAGTTCGTCCCGAGCACCTAATGGAGCGGCATGTTCAGGCGATTTGGTACGATTGTGAGTTGCGTCCGAAGGGACTTGTCACAAATGAGGGCGCGGCAGTTCGGGTTGTGCATCCGGGCGTATGGAATCAGGAGGCGGGGCCTGATTTCAAGAATGCCGTATTGGAGATAACGACTGCTGCAGGCACAAGGACCGTACGCGGCGATGTCGAAGTTCATCTTTCGCCGCGTGATTGGGAGGCGCACGGACACTCCACCGACCCGCGCTACGAATCGGTAATTGCACATATTACTTGGTATTCGGGTGATGTGCCGCGCTCGTTGCCTGACCGTGCCGTTTCCATTGCTGTCGGGGACCTAGTCGCGGCAGATCCAACCTTTTCGCTGGATAGGATAGACCTTGGGGCGTATCCATTTGAGCGGCTACCTGCTACGACGCGTCCGTGTCAGGAGACTTTCGCGGAAGATGCGTGGCTCTCGCGTGATTTGCTGGGGGACGCGGGACGCTTTCGGCTGGAGATGAAAGCGCGGCGGTTAGGAATGTTACTCGAAAATCAACTTTGCGGACGCACCCAGCTCTTTTATGAGGAGATAATGGCGGCACTTGGCTATAAGGGCAATTCGCACCATTTTCGCTCTATTGCGAAGACAATTCCGTATGACAGGCTCATCGCCGAGCCAGAGAACGCGGCAGCCGCCTTGCAAAGTGCGGGGGAGTTTATCTCGTGGAATCGCCTCGCGGGGCGTCCGTCGAATAGCCCCTTTGCGCGTTTAGCCGCCGCTGCCGCTCTCTTTACAGAGACGGATGTCCTTTCGGCACTTGAATGGCAGGACTTTACTCCGAAAGGATGCCGCGCGCTGATACGACTTCTGACTCAGGAGAAACTTATGGGACGCGGACGCGCCGCCGCCATACTCGCGAATGTCATAGTTCCGTTCGCGATTTATGAGGGACGCCTCGCCGAACTTGATGAGCTTGATTGGTTGCCGCCCGAGGATATTTCGCAACCGATTCGGCTTATGGCATTTCGGCTCTTGGGGAGCGACCACGACCCAGGTTTGATGTATGCGCGGGATGGTTTGCGCATTCAGGGGCTCTTTCAAGTAGACCGTATGTTCTGCACCGCGCTGCATCCTGAGTGCAATGCCTGCTACCTTTCACGAGAAGGAAGCCTGCCAAAGGAGGATGTTCACCTAGAATATGGCACTTAAAAGGTAGTAAAGGATAGGGTAAGAGCATATTTTTTGCCTAAACCAAAAATACCCCTTGCATTTTAACGCCAAAAATAGTATACTATTACGCGTTCCTTGATTGGGGCTGTAGCTCAACTGGATAGAGCATCAGACTACGAATCTGAGGGTTGTGGGTTCGACTCCCGCCAGTCCCGCCAGCGAGAACGCCAGATTGCGGGGTGGAGCAGCCTGGTAGCTCGTCAGGCTCATAACCTGAAGGTCGTTGGTTCAAATCCAGCCCCCGCTACCAAT
>CAVLAC010000119.1:0-4431 GCA_963661055.1 bacterium
CGCTGTGGGGTTGGTAGGGGGCGGAGTCCCTTCCGCCCCGTGAAAAGTAGGCATGTAGAGTAAAAAAATCGGGCGTTATCGCAAAGAAAAAGGAAGGTGAGGAGCGGGAGGGGCGCCCGCACGACGAACGGTAGCGAGACCGAGAACGCCCCTCAAGCGCGGAGGCGCGACGCGACGAACTCGACCAGAGTTGCCAACGCGGCACGGCGGGGGGGGCCGACAGCCGAGCGCCCGCCCTCAGGCGAGGCGGATTGCGCAGGACACGCCCCCGACGGCAATCTCTAGATTGTCGAGCGGGGCGTGGACAAGCAAGACGCCCGCATCAGGACGGGTTAGCACGGTTGCCGCCCGCCGTGCCGCATGTTGTCAGGCAAAAATACAAGACAAGCTAAGAGCTTGAGCGTTGAATGCGAAGCAATTTGGCGAAGCGTTAGCAGGGGTTTTACTGTTTAGGGAGTTTTGGGGGCTAAGTCTCTGCGCAGAAGAGCGTAATATTTTCTGCGCAAAAGAGATGTTGTGTATTGCATAGTCTCATCATATTTTGGTATAATATGAGCTGAATGCTAGGAGAGGTCTTTTTTTGTAGGTAAAACTATGAAGCGAAAATTGAATATGCGAGTCCAGTTCGGTCGTCTGCGAGGTTACAATGTAGTCTTGCAGAAGTCTTTGAACTTTACTAGTCCCACCAATGACGGAGAATAAGGGAGAAAACAACAATGGAGAATATTAATATGAGAAACTTGATCCTTTCTACTTTATTTCTGGGTGCGATGGCAACCTTTCAGGGATTAAAGGCGCAGACTTTTGATGTCACGCGGTTTGGCGCGAAGCCGGACGGCAAGACTGACAATACGGCGGTTATCCAGAAGGCGATTGATGAGTGCTCCGCGAAAGGCGGGGGGCGTGTGCTTGTGCCAGGTGGCGGCGTTTACAAGACCTACACACTCAGCCTTAAGAACAATGTTGATCTTCACATCGATCGGGGAGCGACGCTGAAGGGTGGGGAAGACCCGCTTAAGTATCCTGAGTTTGCGCTGACCGATGTGTGGCGTCCTGAGCGTTCGCCGCGTTTCAACAAGCGTGCAATGTTTTATACCGTTGGTCAGACGAATGTCGCCATTACAGGTGCGGGCACAATCGACGGAAACGCGGAAGCGTTCCATCATCGGGTGGATGGACGATGGCGGCGTATTAGTGATACGAATATCACGGGGCGTTGTATCTTTTTTGTTGGATGTCGAGATGTCCGTTTTGAGGATGTTCTTGTTCACCATCCGAGCGGTTGGGGCACATGGTTTCTTGACTGCGACCGTGTGCAGTGTCGAGGCGTGCGCATTGAATGTAATCGCGAGTTCCCGAACGGCGACGGACTCCACTTCGGCGGATGCCGCGATGTGACGGTGAGCGACTGTATTGTTGACGCGCAAGATGATGCAATTATCGTACGCACACATCAGGAGCAGATGCGCAAGGTTCGTCCTTGTGAGCGTATGACATTCTCTAACTGCATTCTGCGCTCAAATCAAAGTGCGATTCGTATTGGGTGGACGGGCGACGGACCGATTCGTGATGTCTTATTCGACAATATCGTCTGTTCTTATTCGCGACTCGGAGTCCAATTCTCTCTACCCGCGTGGGGCTATCCAGAGAATATGGATCCGCCGCGCGGACGCGGCATCGTGCCGTTCGCAAAATCTGAAATCGTTCCGTTTAGCGTGGAGAATATGCGATTCTCAAATATGACGGTCAACAGTTTCGAGTATCCGTTCTCCGTCCGCATCGGTAGTACTGAAAGTGTGGCGTTCTTGAAGGATATCGAGTTCTCGAATTGCCGCTTCCGTGCGCAATGTCCGCCTTACCTGCAGTTCCGTCCTGAGGACAATGTGAGCGATTGGCGTTTCTCGAATGTGACTTTTGAGATTGCGAAGGCGCGTGGCGCGGCAAATGGCGCGGGATCCGTAAGCGGTTGGTTTGAGAATGCCCGTGATATCGTCTTTGACAATGTGAAATGGAGTTTCTTCCCTCAGGATTTGCCAGAATGGAAGTTGACGCTTGAACAGGAGGGCTCTAGCCGTCCAATTACGCTCTCGGGAGAGCGTCAGGAGTGCCGCGAGGAAACACCCGCGCCTGGCGTACGACGCTTCGTATGCGACCGCTTGTCGGATGGTTGCAAATCTTGGGATGTGCAGGTTGTTGTGGAGGCGCGCACGACACCAACAGGAGTTTCCTACAAAGGGCGGATTGTGAACAATGATGCGGGCATTCGCGTGACGGCTTTTGAGGGGCCCTACTTTGACCGGATGTACCTCGATCCTCTCGACGCGGCACTTTATTTGCCGCAGGGTATGGGACGGCGTGTGACGGACTTCCCGAAGGTGAAAGAAGCGGAAATCCCGTCCGTACCTGTTGAGAAGGATCTCAATTCTCAGCAAGTGGCGAACTGGTACGATCTGAAAGACGGACGCTACACCTTCGACACGGGCTATCATCCTGGAGTCGGGCTTTCGATGCCCTGGATGGCACTCGATACAGGCAACGGAACATTTTATGTGGGCGCACACGATCCGAAGGCCCAGCCTAAGCGTCTGCGTTTGCGTTGGACCCCGAGCGAGCACCGTATTGAGCCGACCTTTGATCATCGCCTCTTTTTGGAGGAGGGTGGCATTTGGGAGATTCCTGAGACTGTCTGTGAGAAGGTTGAGGGCGACTGGCACGATGCCGCGAAACGCTATCGCGCCTGGTATGATACGACGCATGAAATCCGTGCCGCCGCGCCCGCGTGGACGCAGGATGTGACGGGGCAACTTCTTGTCATCATGCGCCAACAGAATGAGAAGATTATTTGGAAGTATACCGATATTCCACTCCTCTGCGATATTGCTGAACGGAACGGACTCAACTGCATCGGTCTCTTTGGTTGGACAGAGGGTGGGCACGACCACCTTTATCCAGACTACGACCCAAGTGACGAGATGGGAGGAGTTGCCGCGCTCAAGGCGGGCATAGCTGAGGCTCATCGGCGCGGCATCCGTGTTTATATGTACGCGAACGGACAGCTCCAGCAGGTCGGGGCGACGGAATTTTGGAAGAAATATGGTGAGAATCTCGCGCTTGTAAAGAAGGATGGTTCGCGCGTTATTCAGACTTATCACAAATACAAGGACATCCCAGAATATGAGTTCGCACTTGGCTGTCTCTATGGAAACCCTTGGCTTGACCGTATGCTCGCGCTTGCGCAACAAGCGGCAGACTTTGGCGCGGACGGCATTCTTTACGACCAGCTAGGCATTTTCTCTCCGTTTGGATGTTATGGAAAGGGGCATGGACACCCCACGCCGTTTTACTCTTACGCCGAGGAGCGCCCTTCGTTTATGCGCGCAATTGCGAATGCGATGTTGAAGACACATCCCGACTTTGCAATACTGACGGAAGGTCTCCACGATACGATTCTCGATTCCACTGGACTCTTCCACGGCTGCGAATATGGCCTCTTTGCTAAGGATGTGATAGCCGCACAGGCGCGTGCGAAAGACTCGAAAGTCGAGTCCTTCCCCGAGTTAGCGCGCTATACATTCCCTGAACTCGTGACGACGGTGCGCCTCCCGACACCGATGAACACACGCGCACAGGCAAATTTCGCCGCCGTCTTTGGGCTTCGTAGTGAGATTGAGTTACGCTACGACCCCGACCGCACCTATATTCTCGAGGGCAAGGTACCGTCCAAAGAAGACTATGGTACGGTTATTGGACTTCCAAATTTGAAGGCGATGGAATCCGTCGCACCTGCTACGGCGAGTGCCGACTTGAAAGCCGTTTGTGATTTTCAGCGTGCCCACGCGAAATATCTTTTGCACGGACGCTTTGTGGACAACGAAGGTTTCACATGCACGAATCCCGCGCTTATCGCTAAGCGGTTTGTGGCAGATGACGGCACAAGCGCAGTTTGCGTCTGGAATGTATCTGCGGAACCCGTCGCAGTGAAATTAGAGGGGCTTGGCGAAGCGTCCGCTGTGTTTGCGCCAACAAATACGCCAACAACAGGCAATCTCCCTGCTAACTCTTTACGCCTCTATGTCTTTTAATGGCGGGCAAGGGACTGCCCGCCCTACCATTCATTCGCGCTCTTTGGTAATTTGTGGAGAAAACCACGCGGTCGCGCAGGGACGCGCGACCCAACCATTTGCTTCGCCCGATCATTCATTCTATATGGCTACTTTGCGGGGCGGAAGGGACTCCGCCCCCTACCAGCGGTCTGTGCGGGAGGCTCAACCTTGCTTTCTACAATTCTACAACTCTACACGGTTAAGACAAAATCTGTGACTATCCGTGAAATCCATGATGATAACAAAAGTACAATGTTTGTTATGCGAAAGGGTGGGTTGCGAGAAATGCATAAAAACTCTTGCGAGGTGGGGTATGTACAGGGAGCGG
>CAVLAC010000120.1:0-4314 GCA_963661055.1 bacterium
GCGCGGCAGTTTTTGCCGCGATGGGTATGGCGCTCGCAAGTGCCGCGTTCGGTGCGGAAAAGCCGACGATATGCCTTACGGCACCTGCATCGGGGGACGCGACGGCACTTGTGCAGGGGGCGTTCGATGACGCGTGGAAGCGCGGCGGTGCGACGGTTGTTCTTGAGGCGGGCACATATAATGTGAAGGGGCTTCGCTTAAGGAGTCACACGACACTTCATTTGCGTGCAGGGACGATTCTGCGGGCGAGTCGTAATTGCGAGGATTACAATATCCTTAAGGACGACAAGCTTGAGCCTATTCCAGCCGAAGAGTTCACGGATGTTGTTTGGGAGCCTCCGACAATTCGCAAATCGAATGACCATATCCGTAAACACGCGAGTGGCTGGCAGAATGGTGTGATTCGCATTGATAATGCCACGGATGTCGCGATTATTGGTGAGATTGGCTCCGTTTTGGATGGCTGTAATAGCTATAATCCGAAGGGCGAGGAGCATTTTCGCGGCGTTCATATGATTTCCGCTCATAATGTGACGAATCTGACCCTTCGTGGCTATACGATTGTTAATTCGGGCAACTTTGCGCACAACTTGAAGCTTTGCACAGATGTTGACATTCAAGATGTGACGGTCGCGGCGGGACACGATGGCATTCATCTAAGTAGTGTGACACGCGTGCGTATTCAGCGGTGTAAGATTGATACGGGTGATGACTGTATCGGTGGCTTTGATTGCGAGGACTTGTATATCGCCGACTGCCACTTCCGCACCTCCAGCAATTTGTTCCGTCTTGGCGGACGGCGCATTCTCGTGGAGCGTTGCGATTGCTCAGGACCTGGCAGCTACGCGTGGCGGAGTGCTCTTACGCCCGAACAGCGTGCGGCGGGTGCGAGTAGCTATGGTATGGCGCGGCGGAATCCGCTCTCGTTTTTCACCTACTACTGCGACTTTACACTAGATGTCCGTCAGCCTGCGGGTGAAATTGTCTTTCGTGACTGCCGCGTTCATGATGTGGACCGGCTTGTCCATTTCAATTATTCGGGCAATGACTTCTGGCAGAAGAATCGTCCGCTTGAGTCGGTGACATTTGAGAATATTGATGCGACGGATGTGGGTAAGAGCCTCTGTTTCTATGGTGACAAGAACGACCCCGCTACATTGACGATAAAGAATAGCCACATTAAGTTTACAAAGCCTGTCACGGAAGAAGAACTTGCGCGTATGCGTAAGATTAGTGAACATCTCGGGCACCTCCCCGCGACAAAAGCTCCGACGGAGTTCATTCGTGCGTGTAATGTCAAGGCGATTGACCTTGAGAATGTGACGATTGAGGGCGTGGAAGGTCCGTGCGTCCGCGATTACGGCAATGTTAAAGGCGCGGAGTTCAAGGATGTGAAGGGCGCGGAGCCCCGCGTTGAAGAAGCCAAAGAGCCTTTTGTGGCGTATCAGATTTGAGACTAGTCGAAGTCGAACAGAGGAATTGTAAACCCTTGTTTTGTTTTTTGACAGGATTAACAGGATTACAGGGTCTTTGTGTGCGGTTTTTGTCCACGGATTCGCACGGATTGACACGGATAGGTAGGGCGGGCAGTCCCTTGCCCGCCGCGTTCAAGAATTAACAATTCCATTCTTCAACCTCTCTGTGCCTCTGTGTTAAAAAACACACAGCGCCCCCTCAGCCCCGTAATGGGTTATCTAAAACTCAAGATGTCAAAAAGTATGAACGATTCCTGCGAAGCCAATCAGCGTAGCGTTAGCGAAGCTTTTGTTGCCCCTCGGAGTTTATAACCCAAACCACGGTTGCCGCCCGCCGTGCCGCCCTCCACTCTTCAACTTCAACTAGCTCATTGAACATATAAAGAGAGGCTAAAAGTTGTCCAAATTCAAGATTGGATTTTGAAATTGGATAAGTCTATTGACGAGCGGCAGGGAAATATGTTATAATAATGATATGAAAACTATCAAAAGAGTAGCAATATCGAAAATTGAGGACTTGACGCGGCAGTTTCCAGTCCTGATGGTCACTGGCGCACGCCAAGTGGGCAAGACTACTCTTTTAAAGATGATAGACTCTAAGCGCAACTTTGTGACTTTGGATGACCCGCAATTGCGTGATTTGGCACGGCGAGACCCACTTCTCTTCTTGCAGAGTTATCCGACGCCCCTTACGATTGATGAGGTTCAATATGCCCCTGAATTGCTCCCTTATATCAAAATGGCAGTCGATGCTCATCCCGATGAAATGGGACAATTCTGGCTCACGGGGTCTCAGCAATTCGAACTTATGAAGAATGTTGGCGAATCCTTGGCAGGACGCGTCGCTTTGCTTCCGCTCGGAGGTATTACCCAAGGTGAAGAAAACGGCGCGGCATTTCAGGGTCCGTTTAGCTTCTTGGAGGCTCCACCTAATGCCTTCACGCAATTCGAGGGCGTTCGTGAAGTATTTGCGCGTATTTATCGCGGCACTTATCCTGCTCTCGTCTCAGGGCGTGTAAAGGATGTACAGACCTTCTACCGCTCTTATGTGGCAACTTATGTCGAACGAGATGTCCGTCAAATGACTAATGTGGCGGATACGGTTCGTTTCTTGCAATTTCTGAAGGTAATGTCCTCGCGGGTGGGCGGCTTATTGAATCTTTCGGATGTCGCCCGCGATGTGGGCATTGCCCAACCGACGGCTAAGGCGTGGCTCTCAATTCTTGAGGCGAGTGGACTTGTTTACTTGTTGCGTCCGTATAAAACCAATATTTGTTCGCGGATTGTCAAAACCCCGAAGGTTTACTTTATGGATACAGGGCTTTGCTGTTATTTGACGGGCTGGGCAAGCGCGGAAACGGCGTGCGATGGCGCGATGAGTGGGGCGCTACTTGAGAACTATGTTGTCTCGGAACTTGTGCGTAGCTTCTGGAATGTCGGCGAGGAAGTTCCGCTTTATTTTTATAGAGACAAAGGGGGCGTTGAGGTGGATGTCATTTTTGAGAGGAATGGCACGCCCTATCCTGTCGAGATAAAGAAAACGGCAAGCCCCTCGCTCACGGATGTCAAGGCATTCAAGAAGCTTGAGACGAAAGGTCTCAACCTCGGGCAGGGCTCTGTCGTCTGCCTTTCGCCGCGAACTTACCCGCTTTCGCAAACCGTGCGCGTCATTCCTGTCGGCTGTTTGTAAAGGCTTAGCGGTGGGTGCGGCGGGGTGGGAAGGGACCGCAGTGGGCGGTGTAGACTTTGCGGAAGGCGGGTTCGGACGCATAGCCGCACATTTGGGCGACGACTTTGACGGGGCGCGTTGAATCGCTCGCCAATAATTCTTTGGCGCGAAGCATCCGTACGCTGATAATCTCGTCCAAGATGGAGTGTCCAGTCGCCTCGCGAAAGCGCACTTCGGCGGTACGGCGTGCGCCTTTCATGACGGCGATGACATCGCGTGCACGGAGTCCCTCGCAAGCCTTCTCGCGGATGAGCTCGAGGGCGTGTGCCACATACTCGTTCGGGGCGCGGTAGGGACGTGTTGATTCGCGGCGCACGACCATAAGTGGTGGGACGGTGTGCCGCGTGGGTTTGAGGTTCGGTGTCTTTCTGCGGGCGGCGAGCATTTGAGAGGCGAGGAAGCCCATTTGTTCGTTATCCGCGAGGACGCTCGAGAGTTTGGGGTGTGTTCCCTCGCAAATCGATTCGTCGTTATCGACTCCAACAAGAGCAATGTCATCTGGAATCTTCCATCTCTTCGAACGGCAAATGCCGCGAATGTGGTTGGAGACTTCATCATTTGCCGCGAAGATTCCGCAGGGCTTCGGCAAGGTGCTCATCCATTCCTGAAGGCGATTCAGCCAATTCTGGGTATCGGCTTCGTTATCGGACGCGAATTCGCGGCATTCATAGCCGTGCATTTCGATTAGCTCGCGAAAGTACTTAGCGCGTTCATTGGACCAAATGCGGCTATTCGGATAGTGCACGAAGGCGAAATGGGTATAGTTAAGTTGCAGGAGTTCCTTCGCGGCAAGTTCGGCAACGCCTTTGGAGTCGTCGTTTATGGTGAACGCTTTCACTCTTTCGGCTGGCGGACGGCAAGAGATCCATACGGCAGGCAGGCGCTTAAACTCTTGCAAGTCAGGCGGGGCGATGAGGCCTCCGCAATCGCAAACGAGTGCCGCCGCGTCCCAGAACTTGATGAGGGCTTTGAGTTTTTCGGCATTAATTTGCGTTAGTGTCGCGAATTGCACTTGCCAACTATTGGCGTGTGCGCCGCGAAGGAAGCCCTTACTCTTCAGGACGGATGGCGGGCGGTCACTGCTTCTGACATAGAGAACTGTTTTCATAG
>CAVLAC010000121.1:0-4212 GCA_963661055.1 bacterium
CCCTCTTTGACTTAATACGCACGAGGCGTACTTACTTGCAGAGCGTATAGAGAACGCCCGCGACAACCGCCGAGCCGATAACGCCCGAGACATTCGGACCCATCGCCTGCATAAGGATGTAGTTCGTCGGATTATCCTCGAGCGAGACCTTGTTCGACACACGCGCCGCCATAGGCACCGCCGAGACACCTGCCGAACCAATCAACGGGTTGACCTTGACCTTCGAGAAGAGGTTCATTACCTTCGCTATCAACACGCCGCCAGCCGTGCCCACGCAGAACGCGAGCAAGCCAAGCGCGAGAATGCCGAGCGTGGTCGCGGAAAGGAACTTCTCGCACGCGAGCTTAGAACCAACCGAGAGACCGAGCATAATCGTCACGATGTTGATGAGGGCGTTGCTCATAGTATCCGCGATACGCGAGACGGAAGGTCCGACTTCACGCGCGAGGTTACCAATCATAAGCGCACCGATAAGCGGCACTGCCGAGGGGAGCAAGAACGCGCAGAGGAGAAGCACCACGAGCGGGAAGCAGACCTTCTCGATCTTCTTCACGGGACGAAGCGCAGGCATACGTATAGCACGCTCTTCCTTCGTCGTCAGCGCCTTCATAATCGGCGGCTGAATAATCGGGACGAGAGCCATATAGGAATACGCCGCGACGGCAATTGCACCCAAGAGTTCAGGCGCCAAGCGGCTCGTGAGCCAAATCGCCGTAGGGCCATCCGCACCACCGATAATGCCGATGGACGCCGCCGCCTTCAAAGGATCGCATCCGAAGAAGTCGGTGCCGAAGATCGCCGCGAGTCCCAGCGCACCGAAGAGCGCGAAGAAGATGCCGAACTGAGCCGCCGCGCCCAAAAGCGCTGTCTTCGGGTTCGCAATTAGCGGACCAAAGTCCGTCATCGCGCCGACACCCATAAAGATCATAATGGGGAACACGCCCGAGTCGATACCAAACTTGAAGAAGTAGTAGAGGAATCCACCCGGTTCGATAACACCACCCGTCATCAACGGAATCCCCGACGCGAGGAAGGTGACGACACCGTCGTGCATCATCGCAGGCGAGGTAATGCCCGTCAACGGACAGTTCGCGATAAGTCCACCAAAGCCGATTGGCAACAGGAGGAGCGGCTCAAAGCCACGCACAATCGCCAAATACAGCAGGACGAGACAGATCGGGATCATGATGAGCTGACCAAGACCATAGGGCATATTGAAGAGCGTCTTGATTTGGTGACCCTCGACGAAGTTGCCCACATCGTCGAAGTAACCACCGTGCCAAGCACCCGCCTTATCGACATAGCCGTTAGGGGTCTTGTAGCCCGAGTTGATATCGTGAGGATCCTTGCCGATCATATCATTCACGGCGACACGATCCGCCTCAGCGTAGTTGCCCGTTAGGAATGTGGGGGCTTCTTTCCTCATGAAGCCCGCAATGCCTGTATCGCCCGAGAGTTCCTTCACGCGCGCGGCAGTTGTCCGCCAGTCACCCCCCGCCTGAGCACCAAATGCACAGGCGGCGATGACGAGAGCCATAAGAATCTTTTTCATTTTCTTAGTTCTCCTTACTCACGAGGGGGTTAGGCGATAACCGCGACCACATCGTCCGTCGCGACCTTGTCGGTCGGGGCGACGGTGACTGTGACGACACCATCGCGCGGAGCGGTAATGGGGGTTTCCATCTTCATCACATCGAAGACGAGGATTTCGTCACCCTGCGAAACACGCGTTCCGCTCGGGGTCGTGATGCGCAGGATGGTGCCTGGCACAGGAGCCTTGACTTCCGTACCGCCCGCAGGGGCCGCTGCCGCGGCAGGTGCGGACTTGAGACCCGCTTCAGCCGTGAAGGCGACGGACTGACCATTGACAACAGCCTGACCGTTGCCCTTGATTTCCACGCCATATGCCTTGCCATTGATGGTGACGGTAACAGGACCGCCCTTGCCAGCCGCCGGCTTCGCGTCTTCCGCGAAACGGCAACCCATCGGACCCTTGCCCTGGAGGAAGAGAATGCCCTTCTCCTTGCACGACGCGGCAATGAACACATTCTCGTCCGTAATCGGCAAGCCCGCGTCCGTCAGCATCTTCTCCGCCGCCTTGCGTCCCTTGGTCGGGTCGGCGTCGTTGAGCTCGAGCACGGTCTTGGTGGTGGGCTCCATCTTCATAAATTCCGCCGCCTTCTTCACGATTTCGGCGTCGGGCGCGACAGGGGTCTTGCCGAAGTAGCCGAGAACCATCTTCGCATAGCCCGGCGCGAACTTCTTGAACTTGCCGAACATCACATTCTGAATCGCCTGCTGCGCATAGAACTGCGAGACGGGCGTGACGGAAGTACCGTAACCACCGAGGCGCACGCAGTCGTACATCTCAGCAATCATATCATCATACTTATCCATCATGTTGTTGTCACGCAACATCTGGGTATTCGCCGTCAACGCGCCACCCGGCATCGGGCTCCACACGATCTGCGGGTTCACATTCATCGCTTCTGGCGGCAGGAAGTACTTCTTCATCGCGTCCTTGAACGCATCTTCCGCCTTCTTAATCTTCTTGATGTCGAAGTCGAAGCAGAAATCAGGATCACCATCGAGGCAATGCCACATCGTGATGATGTCGGGCTGGCAGGTGCCGCCGCTCATCGGGGCCATCGAGAGGTCGAGACCGTCCGCGCCACCCTTAAGTGCCGCGAGGTAGCACGCTACACCATTGCCCGCCGTTTCGTGGCTGTGGAACTGGATGTGCACCTTGTCGCCGAGGAGCTTGCGCGCCGCCTTCATGGTCTCATAGACCGTGTGAGGCGTCGAGGTGCCCGAAGCATCCTTGAAACACACGCGGTCGAACGGAATGCCCGCGTCCATAATCTTACGGAGGCGGTCCGCATAGAATTCAGGCGTATGCGTGCCCTGGTTATCAATCCCTGGGGGCAAGCCCATCATCGTCACGACGACTTCGTGCTTGAGACCCGCGTCATGAATGCACTGGCCCGACCACTTGAGGTTATCCACATCATTGAGCGCGTCAAAGTTACGAATCGAGCTCATACCATGCTTCTTGAACATCTGAGCATGAAGCTTAATCATATCGGACGGCTGAGACTCGAGTCCCACGACATTCACGCCGCGAGAGAGCGTCTGAAGATCCGCCTCAGGAGCCGCCTGACGGAACTTATCCATCACATCAAAGGCGTCTTCCTGACAATAGAAGTAGCAGCTCTGGAAGCGTGCGCCACCGCCCGCCTCGAACCACCGCACACCCGCGTCATACGCCTCAGCGACGCACGGGAGGAAATCCTTGGAAAGAACGCGCGCACCAATTACGGACTGGAAGCCGTCACGGAACGCCGTCATCATATATTTTACTGTCTTTTTAGACATTTTATTTACTCTTTCTTTACTTTACTGTTTGTAAATCCTGTTTTACGAGCTTAGCCACGCGCAACTGCTATTGCAAGCGCGACATTCGCGTCGTCCGTCACTGCCGCCTTCTGTGCCGGTTTTTTCTTCGGCGCCTCCTGAGGCATCAGATGGTCGAAGCGTGCAAGCGCGACCATCGAGAATTTAGTGACGCAAATGAGCACCGTCAAAAAGATATAGACGATGCCCATGCCGGCTATTAGTAGGACTAGTCCCTGTCCGAGAACTGCCATTTTATTTGTTCCTTTTTTCTTTGTTGTTGTTAGTTATTCAATCTGGGATTAAGGATCGACAAAGGTAAGTTTTAGTGTATCAAAGTCGATCTTACGATAATAGCAATTTCGCGGTTTGCCTTCTTTATTCTTCGTATGGCAGATACCCCCGCGACACGGACGGACAATGTAAAGTAGCGAGTTTTGTTCGCAGTTAACATAGGCCTCCAGTAAGTCGAACGTTTCGCCGCTCGTCTCGCCCTTGAACCACAACTTATTGCGGCTCGTGGACCAAAGAATAAGCTTGCGCTTCTTGAAGGATTCTTTCATCGCGTACTCATTTGTGTACGCAACAAGAATCACTTCCTTAGTGTCCGCATTCTGTACGGCCACCGGAATCACTCCCGGATCGTTCGCCACGTCTCCCGCGGCACGCGCATCCGAGACCTGTTTACCTACCTTCTCGAGCTTGGTGAAATCAAGCGTCAAGTCGGCGGACTCTTCGAGTTGTCCCATTTTTACATAGTCTCCGAATTGTTAGACACATAGTATACCAAACCTGCGCCCACGAATCAAGAGGAATCTT
>CAVLAC010000122.1:0-4203 GCA_963661055.1 bacterium
CGCAGTTTGCTATAATAATGGACACTCTGAACAAAAATGGCAGAAACCAGAGATGGCCCCGTTTGCCAAATGCTGGACACTATGCTATAATAAAGGAATGAGTACAATGTCAAGAAAGAGTACGAACGAGTATATAGGCATAAAGCGTAGAGCCTACGCGTGTGCTAACCGAGAGAAACGCAAGCAACTTCTCGATGAAGTCTGTGCGACAATAGGCTATACGCGCAAGTATGCCAATCGTCTTCTCACGGGCAATCGAGTATTTCGTGAGCACAAAGGAAGAGGCAGAAAGTATGGCGATGCCGTAGTGGAAACGCTAAAATGCGTTTGGCGAGAAGCTGGTTGTCCTTGCCTGCCGTATTTCAAAGTAGAAATAGAGCGCTGGGTTGAAGAATATGCAACCCAAGTTGCCCACATAAGACCCGACATAAAGTCTTTTCTGTTAGAGATGAGCGACCGTACTATGTCTCGTTATCTTGCAGGGGAAAAGAGAATAAAGCCAGGGTGGTCAAAGTGCAACAAGCGTTCTGGGAGAGGAATACGCAATGAGGTCAAAGAAGCAACGCCATGTGCCTCAGGAGAGACCATTATGGCGTGCAAAGTTCCGCCAGGAGATGTGCAAATCGACACATTCGCGCTAGGCGGAGGAGATCCAGCAGACAACTTCTTTTGGATACTTGATGGCGTAGATAGGAAAACACAATGGTCGAATCTTTGCCCTACATGGAATCGCGGACAACACAATACATTAGAGGCTCTGAAGCACATTGAGTCTAAGATGCCCTTTACAATACTGTCCCTTCATCCTGATAATGGAAGCGAGATTCTCAACAACCACATAGCAGCTTATCTTGGAAGGAAGACAAAAAGTCCGTTTCTTTGGCGTTCACGCCCAAGGCACAGCAATGATAATGCACATGTAGAAGAAAAGAATCGATCATCAGGCAGACAACTCTTCGGGGAAATAAGGCTAGACTGTTTTGACCTAAGAGATGAATTGGTGAAACTCTGCGATGACTGGTCTGATTTCAAGAACTTCTTTTGCCCCTGCAAGATGTTGATAGGCAAAGAGAAGCGCATTGACGGGAAAGGCTATCGGTGCAAATACGACAAGCCGAAAACGCCCTATCAACGGGTACTGGACGAGCATATGCTAACAGCCAAAGAGGAGGCGGAACTAAAAGCTTACAAAAGCAAATTAAGCGGAATGGAACTCTATCGTCGGGTTCAAAAACGCTTGCGCAAAATAATGCGTATTCAAAATGCATTTACTCAAGCCAAGCATTCGGTGGAAAGGGTTTCCAGCGGCGCGGTGCCTCCAGCCTCGGCGCTTCGCGCCGCCCCTTCGGGGACGGCTGTTCGGCACCGCGCCGCTGGCAGCACAGCCCGCATCGACCCACCAATATCCCGCAAGGACGAGCGCTTGCAAAGTGCCCAGTATTTGGCAAACCAAAAACCACCCAGCTATCTAGAGAGTGTCTTTTCTATTTGACAAACTGAGATGGTGGCGAGAAAGGGGATCGAACCCTTGACCTTAGGCTTATGAGTCCTGCGCTCTACCAACTGAGCTATCTCGCCAAAGATTTTCCTGATGTCACGGACACCAGAAAATTGACCTATTCACGGTCAACGGATATATATGATACCAAAAATGCGGCTATGCGTCAACCAGAATCTTCAAAAAAGTGAAAAAAGTTGCCTTACCGCTGTTCCACTTTGATGGTGGGGAGAGACCCGCCGACATCGCGCCAATTCGTGGTATCGACATTAACCTTGATGTTCCGCGCCGCCGCCGCGTGAGCATACCGCCGCGCCAAATCCGCGCGTAGCGCTTCCACTGTGCCCCACTTCTTCACGCCCTCGTCGGACATCTCGAGCGCCAAATCAAGGCTCGTCCCTTCTTGAATGTTCACCGTCGCTTCATAGGGGTCCATCCACGGACGCGTCACGCGCAATTTATGAAGCCCCTTCGTTGCCGCGAATTCGCCTGGCGCAGACCCAATGACGACACCATCCAGCTCAACGGAAGCACCACCCACGACCTTGCGCAGTTCCTGCAACTGTTCGCCCGAAACACCCTTCGTCTGCGATTCAAGCTCGCTAATCGTGCGATCAATCGAGGTTTGCACATGAAACTTCACAAGTGCCGCGTCCGTTGCGCTCGGCTCACGCCATTTTGCCGCCTTTGTTGCGACGGCGGTTGTCATATCCGTCTCCCACTGGTCGAGGAGCGTGTCGTAGTACTCGGTGGAATTGGGGTCCGCATCAAGCACAGGGAATTTCTGCGTCCATGTGGGCATTCCGTCCACGGTCACGCCATTAGAGTCCGTAATCTTAAACGCCATACGAAGCGAGAAGACGGTATTGAGCCTGCCGTTCATATTGCGCTTTGTGGCTCCCGCACGCAAAATTGTCGCGACCACCACATAATCGCTTCCAACGGCCTTGGCGACATTCGGCGAGGAGAGGAATGCCTCCGACGCGAGCGTAGAATCGACGACCTGAAAGCCCTCAACTTCCGCAAACGCGGCAACAATGCGTTCGCGAATGCCGCCGAGTTCCGCATCAAGCGCGGGCACGCCGCTCTTATTCTGTGCAAAAATGGCGATCTTCTTATCTGCCGCGAAGCCACAGAGGGCGAGGGCAACAAATGCGAGTGCGAGTATCTTCTTCATGATTAGGTCTCCTTGCGTGTTTCTTTTACTCAACTGTCGAAATCTCACGAATCTGCAACTTCGCCTTCACTGCGCGCTCATTCGGCGCAATGCCAGTGAATGTCTGAACATCGTTGCCGTCAATGACAAGCGCACGATACGGCTTAGAGTCCGCGTCAATTTCTGTGCCTTCAGCGTCCATCCAAACCATCCGTGCCTGCAAACGCTGACGACGCTTGGTGACGGACTCCAATGTCACCGTTGCGCGACGAATGCCTTCGCTTGCCTCGCCATAAGTGACCTTGCGCACTTTGACGCGATTCGAGAGGCGATACGAGTTCTCGAGAACGGAAGCTTCGCCCGACTCTGTATCAATCGACACGCGAGTTCCGCGCGTCTCAGCGCACCCCGCAACCAACGCCGCGATAAGTGCCACACCTACTATCTTATTCATAATAGCCATCTTCTCTCCTTTTTACTCAGTTTCAAATTCGATTTCAAGGATATTGCCTTCTTTCACCCGTTCAGCACCAAGATAGAACTTCGCCTCGGACGGAATTGCTCCAGTCTGCAGGGCTACATTCTTATCTCTAGCAAGGGTTTCTATATTCTCCCGCGCCCAAAGACGTGCCTCAGCATAATATCCACTATCAAACTCAACGGTCATATGCCCTTTACGCGTGTTAGGGTCGTAATTCAGAGTTTGTATCTGAATATGCGGCTCTGTAGGTTCAATCTGCCCCTCGGGCTGTCGTTCCGCGTCACTCGCAACACTCTTCTTAGCTTGAGCATTTTTATTCAATTGTCCAAACAGATACGGTCTCCATTTCGAAGGGATATTCCCGACCTCAGATGTGCGCCCGAAAGACCCTACTCGCAAAAGATACGCAGGCTCTCGCCAGCCAAAGATACCTGCCGAGTAGCCTATTTGAATAACATCAGGATTCCCGCGCCGTGCACAAGCCGCACGCAATTCAGGTGAAAAACTTGAACAGTTAGCGAGATAAAGTTGATATTGCGCCTGCTCAGGACCGACAAAACCACGCGCACCGTATTTCGTCGGAGCAAAAAGGCAACCACTTAGTGCCGCGCTCATTAAGACAATGGAAACCGCTCGCAACATTGACTGCTCAGAAGCTCCAGTTGAGGACAGGGAGGAAAGGAACATCATCTGCCGCGATGATGTTGATGACTCCAATTTGGAAGCCATATGCACGGTCAGCCACATTGACGACACCAATCTGAAGCCCTGAGAAAGCGTCCACATCATTCCAAATGCCAATTTGGAGCCCCTTCACATTCCAGCTTCCGAACGGAAGCCCCACGGGCCCCGCCAAAGTAAGCGCGAACGGTGTCCAGTCCGTCAGCGCACCCTCTCGTGCGGACGGATTCTTCTCATAAGTTAACGCGGCTTCTTTAGCAAAAGTCGCGCACCCTAATAGTGCGATAGCGAATGCAAGAACGATTTTCTTCATTACATACCTCTCATATTCTTTGCTACTATTATACCACATCCTGCCCCACACGACAATAGGGTAGCCACATTATC
>CAVLAC010000123.1:0-4197 GCA_963661055.1 bacterium
TGAAAATACTAGCCCCTAAACGCCCGAAAATATGGTATACTATTAGGGTATGGACAACTTAGAGACTAAAAAAGACTTGAAGGCCGCCTACAAGACGATTGAGGCGGATCACTTTGCGCCGCGAATGGAGATTTCATTCATTGACGGCGCAAGCCGTCAGACTTTGCACTATGAGAAGGTCACGTGGACGATTGGTGGCGAAGAAAAGGGACTCCGTTATGGCGAAAACCCTGGACAGGAAGCCGCGCTCTATCGCTTGACGGACGGCAATCTCGTGCTGGGTGATGTTGAGATGCTTCAGGCGGGGCGGTATTTGGCGTCCGTGCCCGAGCTCCTGCAGAGCGGCAAACATCCTGGCAAGACGAATGTGACGGATACCGATAACGCCCTCAACATTCTGCGCTACTTGATGGAGAAGCCGACCTGCGTTATTGTGAAGCACAATAATCCGTGCGGGGTGGCGACAGGTTCGACGCTCGCCGAAGCGTATTACCGTGCGAATAAGGCGGATCGCCTCGCGGCATTTGGTGGGGCGATTGCCCTTAACCGTGATTGCGACATTGAGACGGCGAAGCTGATTGTTGAGAATTACGCGGAAGTCGTGGTCGCCCCTGACTTTGCGCCGGGCGTAATGGATATCTTCGCCACTAAGAAGAATCTGCGCGTCTTTCGAATCCGTAATATGTCGCGGCTAACGGACTTCGTGGCCAAGCATGTGGTGGACTTCAAGAGCCTCATTGATGGCGGCATTGTGGTGCAGACTTCGTTTAGTGCGAATGCCCGCAAGCCGAGCGACTTCATTCCTGCCTACTGCCACCGTAAGATTACGGATAAGGCGACGGGCGAGGTTTCGTACAAGGACTACCAAATCAAGCGACTGCCGACCGAGAAGGAATATGAGGATCTCGTCTTTGGTTGGCTCGTGGAGGCGGGCGTGACCTCGAACTCCGTCCTTTATGTGAAGGATGGTGTGACAGTGGGCATTGGTACGGGCGAGCAGGATCGCGTCGGTGTCGCGGAAATTGCGCGCGACAAGGCGTACACTAAGCACGCGGACTGGATTGCGTGGGAGACCTACGGCAAGCCTTACAACGACTTGCGCCTCGCCTTTGGTGAGGAAGAGGGTGCCCGCAAGCAGGCGGAAATTATGGAGCGCACCCGCGCCGAGAAGGGTGGGCTACCCGGTTGCGCGATGGTGTCGGACGCGTTCTTCCCGTTCCGTGATGGTGCGGAAGTTGGTATTCGCGAGGGCATTACCTCGATTGTGCAACCTGGCGGAGCGATCCGTGATTGGGATGTCATTGATTGTTGTAACGCGGCAAATGTCGCAATGGTATTTACAGGACAACGCTCGTTCCGTCACTAAGGTGGGGCGCGGCAAATTAAAGGAAAACTTATGATTACATTCATTATTGGACTACTCATCGGCGCGGCACTTGGGTGCGGCTTGCACTTTGCGGCGGATGTGGGCATTGGCTGGAGCAGTTTCTTCGGCTTTATTGGTTTCGCGGCGTTTCAGGTCATTCTTGGGCGCATTCTCAAGAAGCGTGTGGCGGCGGATATGGAGCGCGTGCAGCTGATTCTGACGACGGGGCAAAAGGCGCTCCAGCAGAAGATGCAGCGTTGGATGATGCGTCCGCCAGGCAGTCTCAAGCAGGCGCAAAATGAGATGGCGGCGGATACTCGCGTCTTTGTGAAGGCGGCACTCAATCAGACCGACTCTCTCAATAAGTATCGTCTCTGGGTTCCGCTTATGGCGCGGCAGATTGCCACAGCGAAGTTGCAACTCTGCTGGATGATTAAGGACTTTAAGTCCGTCGACGCGCTTATGCCGAAGGTGCTCATTGTGGAGCCGACGATGGCGGCAATGAAA
Organism: bacterium; assembly: GCA_963661055.1. Lineage (GTDB taxonomy): Bacteria > Verrucomicrobiota > Kiritimatiellia > RFP12 > UBA1067 > UBA1067. The sequence continues at coordinate 1,874 of CAVLAC010000123.1, forward strand.
CTTGCGCGCATGCAGATGGTTAATGCACCGCTCAAGGATATTGAGAAGTTCTATAAGAAGCAGGTTCGCCGCCTCAAATATAACCAAAATGTGCTTTTGGCGGGCTGTTATACTTGGATCCTCGTCCATCGCGGCGAAGTTGACGCGGCATTTAAGGCGCTCACCGAGGCACTTAAGAACAGCGATAACGAGACCCTCAAGCGCAATCACGAGTGCCTAATGAATAATCGTGTGGCGCACTTCTCCAATTCGGGGCTCGGCGACCAGTGGTATTCGCTCCTCCTTGAAGAGCCGCGGGTTCGGGCTCAGCGTTCGCACCAAGTTTACCGCTAAGAAGGGGGCTTCGCGCTATGACCGTTAAGAAAGCCGTTGTTCTCGCCGCAGGTTTTGGTACGCGGTTGCGTCCGTTTACAAGCGTAATGCCCAAGCCGCTTTTGCCTGTGTGGGGGGCGAGTATGCTCACGCGGGTGGTCCAGCAGTTGCGGGATTGGGGTGTTGAAGAAATTACCGTCAATTGCCACTATATGCACGAGCAAATCGAGGCGTGGTGCGCGGCAAATAACTGCCGCGTTAGCTACGAACCAGAGATCCTCGGCACGGGCGGTGCGCTGAATCCGCTCAAAGAGTGGATTGGACAGGACGACTTCTATCTCGTCAATGGCGACATTGTCTTTGAGGGCTTCGAGGGCTTCAAGGATACACGGGAATTCGTGCGGGAGGATGTGCTGGGGCTCGCCGTCGTGACGACCGACGGACCTCGCACCATCGAAGTTGAGCCGTCCCGCAACATCGTCACCTGCTGGAAGAGCCCAGACCCTGGCTATGACGGGACTTACACCTATTGCGGCATAGTCCTCCTTAAACCTGCCATTTTCGACTTCCTTGCGCCCGAAGGTGCGTCTTCCATTGTGGAGGCATACGAGAAGGCGACGATGTCGGGACACTTCATTCTTGGCGTAGAGCCGAAGGGACTCCTTTGGACGGACGCGGGGACTATCCCGAAGTATATTGAGGTTAATCAGCAGGGGGAAGCCAACGACTTTGGCGCGCTCCCACAAATTGCCGCCGCGCAGAAGGCGCTCGGGCTTACTGGGGATGTGGAGTTCCTCGGGGCACGCGGCAGTAATCGGTGCTTCTTTAAGATGGGCAATGCTATTATCATCCTTTATGATGATGAAGCTCGCAAGGAAAATGCCCGCTATGCTACGCTAGCTCAATGGCTCGCGGCGAAAGGAATCGCCGTCCCGAAGGTACTCCTCAATAAGCCCGAGATGAAAATGCTCGTCCTCGAGAATGCGGGGGCGACCGATTTGGCGACGGAAGCGCGGCGCAAGGGCACGCTTTTGACCTACCGTCCTGTCGTCGAGGCTCTCGCGGCATTTGGGAAGCTTGCCGAAGAAAGTGACCTGCCCGAACTTGAAGCCGAATTCAACGCGGCACTTTGGGCGGAAGAACAGGCTCTCTTCAAGGAATATGCGCTCGGGCGGCGCTATGCCCGCGCCTGCTCTGAGGAAGTGGAAAAGGACTTCGCGAAGTTGACGGAAGTCCTAGAAAAAGAGCCGCGTGCCCTCGTGCACCGTGATTTCCAGTCCTCAAATGTGCTTTGGAAGAATGGGAAACTTTCCATTATCGACTTCCAGGGGATGCGCAAAGGGCCTGCGATCTATGACTTAGCCTCGCTCGTGTATGATCCGTATATGAAGCTCTCTGATACCGAGCGCGCGGCACTTATCACGCTTTATGGCAAGGTGACGGGGCGGAGCGATGTCGCGAAAGTTTTGCCTTTCGCGGCGGCGGAACGCCTTGTTCAGGCTTTGGGTGCTTACGGTAGGCTCGCGAGCGTTGGGCAGACGGGATTCTCCCAGTATATTCTCCCTGCCCTCGAAAATCTGCTCGCCGTCGCCGATGAGGCGGGGTTGGAGGCACTTGGGGCACTCGCCGAAGAACTTATTGCGATGGAAATGCACTTCGCCCACGCGCGGCAGCATCACCACCATCACGAGGAGTCAGAGGCAAAGGACTAAGGTTATGGCAAGCGCCATTCGAGATTTGTTGCGGCGAGTTACGCGTACAGGCACTAAGCGTAACGCTTGCGTTTCGACAGTAACGATGGGGCGCACACGCGTTTTTGAGGCGTGGGATGTCGGGAACGATACCTACATCTTCGAGCGCGGCATACGCGAGAACTTAACGGAACGCCCGAGCGTCCTGCTCGTAGAAAAGCGGGCGCTCTCACGCGGCAAAGCGGGGCATATCCTCACTATGTCGACGGGCAACCACGCCGTCGCCGCTTTCCCACTTCTCGACGGACGCTTCTGGCACCT
>CAVLAC010000124.1:0-4127 GCA_963661055.1 bacterium
TATTCTTCTCGTAGTTCGTCGGGCTATCGCAGAGCATTTGGAGCGGTGCCTCATAGAGGGACATCATTGCCATCTGACGGCAACGCGTGCCAACGGAACCCGGGAACATCCCCGCCTTGTTACCATCATAGCCCGAACCCACCGCGTGATTCAGCATTGCGCCAGGCGTATAGTCCATAGGACCTACCGAAAGACGCAAGAAGAAGGCACGGACATCATTTTCCATCATACCATCTTCCTTCGACCACTTCATATACTCGAGTCCGTGAACGCCCTCATAGTTGAGGATGTTCGGATACTTACGGTGGAGCCCAACTGGACGATATGAGCCATGATAATCAATCACAAGTTTATGCTTGGCACATGCCGCAGCAAACTTCTCGAGGAAGTTCGCCATTTCCGCGTCGCCGCGATCCATAAAGTCGACCTTGAAGCCCTTCGCGCCCAACTTGCCAAAGTAGTCCGCCACGCGCTCTTCTTCTCCGTAAGCCTGCGCCCACGCTAGCCAAAGGATGATGCCAATGCCCTTGGAGTCTGCATACTTGATGAGGTGCGGAACATCCACATCGGGATGAAACTTCCAAATGTTGAGCTTTTCGCTCCAGCCTTCATCAAAGATCACATATTCAATGCCCGTCTTCGCGGCAAAGTCAATAAAGCGTTCGTAGGTCTTGGTGTTGCAGCCAGCTCCATTATCGAAGCAGTTCCACCATTCCCACGCGACCTTGCCGGGCTTTACCCACGAGAAGTCGCTACCCTCCGCCGCAGGTGCCGCGAGCGCATAGACGATATCCGCCTCGCAGAGCTTGGTCGGATCATCCGCGAGCATAAAGACGCGCCACGGGAAAGTGCGCGTACCCGCCGTCTTCACGAGATAGTCCTGGTGCTCCGTAATCTTCACCCAGCGACCGCCCGAAGGGAGAATCTCGCCACCCCAGCCGCCGACATGCTGCGTCTTCTTGGCAGCTTTCGCAAACTCCGCCGCGAAAGAAGCGTCCGCGTCATCCGCTTCTGTCTCAACCTTGAGATTAAGAACAGGATAATCGGCGACATCGGAGTCCGTAATCGCGACCGTCTGCCCATTAACGGAGTAAACGAACGGCATATAGATGAACTCTTTATCCTTGAGCGTAATATCGCCCGCCTTCGCCTTCTGCGGAATCTGCGCCTCACATCCGTAGGACTTGTTAACCGCATACCAACAATCTGCCGCGCGACCAGGAAGCGTCAAATCAAACTTCTCGCTATCGACTGTAATTGTGCCCGCCTTCTTCGTCTCAAAACGATACGCGACACCATCCAGACGCGCCACGAACCGAAGTCCCCAGTCACCAAAGTCTACAAAGGTTTCATTACCCGCGAGGCTAACGGACGCTTTTTTGTAGATGGGTGTCTTCACTGTGCCCGTGAGTTCGCGTGTCGTCACATTCACGACCTTCAAGTCCTTGCAAAGGCACTCGTCATCAATCTCCATCGCGATCTTGGACGGCTTCACAACCGTCGCGCCCTTACGGACGACCTCGATGGTCATTTCTTTCGGAGAGAAACGAATCTCGTTATCCCCGTATTTCGCCGAAGTCGAAGGCGAACAGCCTGCGAGAGCGGCAAATGCCGCGAAAACGGCACTCCTCATAATTTGCGCGGTGGCGACGGAACGCGCGCTGATACAGCTTTTATCTTTCATACCCATTGCGCCAATATTATCTCACATTCAGCATGGCATGTCAACCCCCCTTTTTCAACTTTCTTCCAAAGTGCCACTTTCTTCTTTTGCGTATGTTTATCTCACGCAGAGAACGCAGAGAGTAAGAGAACACGCGGCAAGAGAAGGCGAGTTGGCTTTGAGCGAGAATAGATTATAAACTCCGAGGGGCGACAAAAGCTTCGCTAACGCTACGCAGAGAGGCTTCGCGACAACTCGCCCATACTCTTTGAGACTTGATTTTTAGATAGCCCCGAAGGGGCTTTCTCAAAAACCTCTCTGCAAACTCTGCGCCTCTGCGTGAGATACCCCACCAGCGGAAAAGTAGTGACGCGGGGGCGGGAATTTGGTATACTCTTATATATGCAAAAAGGCAGATTAGTTGGTGCCGTGATTGGCGCGATTATTGGACTTCGCGGAGGTTCCCTCTGGAATGTCTTCTTCTTCGCTTGGTTTGGTGCGTGGATTGGCGGAATTATTGCCGCGCGTTATCTGCCGCGCCGTGCCACTCCCCACACTTCTCAAATGCCGCGCCGTGCGCTCTCGCCCCGTGAAAAAGCCTTGCGCACCCTCGGGCTCTCCCCCAACGCCACTCTAACACAAGCTCGCGCCGCGTATCGCAAGCTCGCCCGGAAATATCATCCAGATGCCCTGCGTGCACGCGGCGCGGATTCCGCTACCATTGAGTCCGCGACCGAGACAATGGCGCGGCTCAATGAAGCGTGGCACACGCTTACTTCAGCGTGTTAATCTTCTCAAGAACCGCATTCGGCGCGGAAAGCGTCCCTGCCTTGATGAGATTCTCGATGTACATATTTACATCGTAGTAACGGACGCCCAAAGGCTCCATCTCATCCTTCTTGGTGAGAGGCTTAAGTGCCGCGAGATACGCCTTCTCAAGCTCAGCGACACGCGCGAGCCGTGCGGGATTCGCCTCATACGAAATGACGCGGAGCGCTTCGACGTACTTCTGAGCGATAGGTGCCTTGCCCCACTTCGCCTCAAACGCGGCATCGAGTTTCGCCGCCGTCTTCGCACGCTCTGCCGCGACCGCCTCGGGCTTCGCATAGTAGTCGCCGTGCGTCACATTATCCTCGGGACGCGGCAGTTCGCGCACCCAGACATTGCGATAATGCACGGGATTGCCGTGATCCTGAAACGCGATAGGCATCTTCTCCTCACGCTCAAGCCCTGTATCCGCACGGGTGCGGGCATAAGTCGAGCGATTGCGCCAGCCCGTCGGGCCGTCATAGAGCCAATGATCTTGCACGACGACTCCGTTGAAGAGCACCGTAACTGTCGCGGGACGCTCCACCATGCCCTGCGCGTCAATAATCGGCGCATGGAAGATGACATCATACGAATTGAACTCGCCCGGCGCACGGCAGGGGTTCACGAGTGGCGGATTCTGTCCGTAAATCGCTCCCGCCTGACCATCGGAGTAGTTCGGGTTCTTGTTCCCGCCAGGCGCGTCGGCGTCCGTCTCATACGAATCGAGCACCTGAATCTCATAGTTGCCCATCAAGAACACGCCCGAATTGCCGCGTCCCTGTCCGAAGCCTTCCACCTTCTTAGGCGAAGCCCACTCGACATGCAACTGCACATCCGAGAACTTTTCCTTCGTGAAGATGTAGCCTGCGCCGCGGACGGAAATGAGGTCTCCGTTGTCATCCACGACCCACTTGGTCGGCTCACCCTTCGAGTCGCACCAATTCGCCGCGATGGACGCGGCAGATCCGTCGAAGAGCACCTTAGCATCGGACGGCACCTTACCTGGCAACGCCGTAATCTTCTTTACAGGCGGACGGTTATCGTCATGGACAGCCCACGCGTGCTTCGCATCGGGCGGTGCTCCATATGGATCGGCGAGCGCGGCACTCAGGCACGCACCCAGCGCAAGAGCAGATACAATTCCTTTAGTTGCTTTCATTATTACCTCCTATTTAGTTATTCTTGTACAGAAGATTATACTAAATCCGCCCCACATATGCAATAGGAAACGCAAATATGGTATTTAGAGAGCAACTTTATGGGTGGGGGTTGCGCTTCACAACGGGCGCGCCTGCGCTTCTCTATGAGAAACCAACGCGTTGGTTTACAAAAAGCAACGCGTTGGTTTTATAAAAGCAACGCGATGGTTTTGCAAAAGCAACGCGATGGTTTCCCGTTCCCCTCCTTAACGCCACCCGTTCCCCTACGCTTCCCACCCCATAGTCCTTAGCAGAGCACCCCCCTTCTTTAAGCCCAAGAGGTTAGGTGCGTGGTCAGAAATGACCACGATGTTCCCTAAATAGGAAGGGGCGCTAAGATAGCGCCCCTTGCCAACGGTCACGCGGGACGCGTGACCCTACCAGCGGGGCGCAGAACGGCGGGCAAGGGACTGCCCGCCCTACCAAGCCCCACTTGAGTGGAATTAGAACTCCCA
>CAVLAC010000125.1:0-3982 GCA_963661055.1 bacterium
ATCAACAGATTGTGATTCTGTGGGTTGCGGGTTCGAGTCCCGTCTCCTGCCCCAGATTTGAATTTTGAAAGGTTTGGGTAAAATGACGACCCTTGAAGCGTTGTTGGAGTTGCAAGAAGTTGACGGCAGAATCCGTGAGTTCGAAAAGGAACTGAAGGATCTACCGCAGCGCAAGGCTAAGGAAGAGGCGCGCCTTACGGGCGTGAAGACCGACCTTGAAGCCGCCCGCAAGGGGCATGATTATGCGCTTGAGCGTGTAAAAGGCTATGAAGAAGATGCCGCCGCGCTGAAGAACAAGATCCGCGATTTGAAGCAGACTCAGGCGGGTCTTCAGAGCAACCGCGAATATCAGCAGTACTCGGAACAAATCGACTTCGTCAACCACGACCTTGAGACAGCCGAAAATAACCAACTCGCGGCGATGGACGAATTGCCGTCCGCTGAGGCGCGTGTCACGGTGGCGCAAGAGAAGTTTGATTCTGAGAAGAGCGGCGTGGATGCCTACTGCGCTGAAATTGACGCGCGGATGCGTGAAGTTGAGGCGGAGCTTGAGGCGGCGCGCAAGGAGCGTGCTGAGAAGGCCGCGGCAGTTACCGACCCAAAGGCGATGCTTTACTATGAGCGTCTGCGTACGAAGCGCTGGCCTGTCGTTGTGGCTCTCACGCATGAGAGTGTTTGTGACGGATGTCACCTCGTGCAACCGCCGAGCGTCGCCCAGAATGTGGACGCGAATATGAAGCTCGGTGAAGCGGGGCGTCCGCAGCGGGTGGTTGCTTGCAATATGTGCGGGCGAATCCTCTTCCGCTAAAAAGTTCTTTGAAAGCGAAATTTCGCCTGAAGAGGAGCGCGTGCGACTGGTCGCTGTTGCCTAGCTAACAACAGAGGAAAGTCCGGACTCCACAGAGCAGAGGATCCGTTCGTTAAGGACGGAGGGCGCGGGGCAATCCCGCGTGACGGAAAGTGCCACAGAAAATAGACAGCCCGCAAGGGTTATGGTGAAAGGGTGGGGTAAGAGCCCACCGGCGCGGCTGAAACGCCGCGTGCAGGGTAAACCCTCCTCGGAGCAAGATCAAATAGGAGATCGACGGGCGGCTCGTCCGGTGGCTTTTCCCCAATTATTCGGCCTAAGATCTCGGGTTGATTGCGTTAGATGAATGACCAGAGTTCCTCATTTTGAGGGATGAACAGAATCTGGCTTATTCGCCGCGTTCCTCTTCAGGTGAAATTTTCGCTTGCATTTTCGGCGAAATAGTGGTATCATATAGGTAGAACATACGGGAAATTGGTTCTCGTGTGACAACTAGAAGGACTAAAAGAAATGGCTAAGAAAGAAATCGTTCCTACGACGAAGAGCGGAATCATCGCGGCGCTTGCCGAAGCTGGTGAAATCACCAAGAAGCAGGCTGACGCGATTTACACCCGTCTCCTCGACCTTTCGGTCAAGGGTGCAAAGCAGGAAGAGAAGGGCTATATGCTGCCTGGCTTCGGCAAGGTGAAGCTCATCAAGCGCCCGGCGCGTACGGGTCGTAATCCTGCGACTGGCGAGACAATCAAGATCAAGGCGAAGACTGTCGTCAAGATCGTTGCTTGCAAGGCACTCAAGGACGCCATCCTCGGCAAGTAAGCCGTAATGGTTTTGGTTCGCTCTTAGTTGGGCGATCCTCTTTATGGATGGTGTGGATGTCTCAGAAATGAGGCATCCACATTTTCTTGTTTTTGCCGCTCAAAAGACTACCCTCGTGGGACGAAAAATGGTATAATATAAGAAGTATGAGCGATGAAATAAAAGAGCCTGTTCCGACGGGCGAAGAGAGTGCCGCGTTCGCGGCAAATGCTGAGGACATCAACATTGAAGATTCAATGGCGCGCGACTACATCGACTACTCGATGAGCGTCATTGTTGGGCGTGCCTTGCCTGATGTGCGCGATGGCTTAAAGCCTGTCCATCGCCGCTCGCTGTACGGCATGTACAAGCTTAATGTGACGAGTGGCGCGAAGCATATGAAGTCCGCCCGTGTGGTCGGTGAAGTGATGGGTAAATACCACCCGCACGGCGACTCTTCCATTTACGACACAATCGTCCGTTTGGCGCAAGACTTCTCTCTAAGGATGCCGCTCGTGGATGGTCACGGCAACTTTGGCTCGATTGATGGTGATGGCGCGGCGGCTATGCGTTATACCGAAGTGCGTATGCGCAAGGCGGCGGAAGAGATGCTCGAGGATATTGAGAAGGACACCGTCGATATGGTGCCCAACTACGATGAGACGACGCGCGAGCCTTCCGTCTTGCCCGCGAAGTTGCCGAACCTCCTCTTGAATGGCTCCTCGGGCATTGCCGTCGGTATGGCGACGAACATTCCGCCCCACAATCTCGGCGAGCTTTGCGACGGCATTGACTACTATGTGCAACACCGCGATACCTGCACCGTCGATGACCTCATGCAATTTGTGAAGGGCCCCGACTTCCCGACAGGCGCTCAGATTTGCGGGTTCAACGGAATTGCCGCGATGTACAAGCTCGGGCGCGGGCAAATGACTGTGCGCGGCAAGGCGGATATCGAGCGGCAGTCTAACGGACGCGAGCGTATCATTGTGACGGAAATTCCGTACGCCGTCAATAAGACGGAAATGATTCGCCATATGGCCGAGCTCGTGAAGGAGAAGGTCATTACGGGCGTGAGCGATATCCGTGATGAGTCCAAAGCGGATGTGCGCATTGTGATTGATATTAAGCGTGACGCGATGGCTGAGATTGTGCTGAATAACCTCTACAAGCACACGGAACTTCAGACCACATTTGCCGCGCTTATGCTCGCGATTGATGGCGGGCGGCCGAAAGTTCTGACGCTCAAGGACTTTTCCCGTTGCTATGTCGACCATCGTTTTGAAGTTATTACGCGGCGCACGAAGTTTGAGCTCGCGAAGGCGGAAGCCCGCAAGCACATTCTCGATGGTCTTATGCTCGCGATTGATAATCTTGACGAAGTCGTTAAGATGATTCGTGCCGCGAAGAATCGTGAGGACGCGAAGGTGGCTTTGCAGGGGCGCTTCGGTTTCAGCGATTTGCAAGTGAACGCCATCTTGGATATGCGCCTCTACCAGTTGACGGGGCTCGAACGCGAAAAACTCGCGGCGGAACTCGCGGCACTTCTCGCGCGCATTGCCGAATTGCAGGCGATTTTGGCTGACCCCGAGAAGATTTACGCGCTCATCCGTGAAGATTTGGCGGATATCAAGGCTAAGTATTGCTCGAAGGATGAGGCGAAGCGCCGTACGGAAATTGTGGCGGACGAGAATGAAGTCTCGATGCGCGACCTCATCCCTGACGCGCCGTGCGTGATTACGCTTTCGAACCGTGGCTATGTTAAGCGTGTGCCGCTCACGGAGTACCGTGAGACAAATCGCGGAGCGAAAGGAATTAAGGGTGGGCAGGTGAAAGAAGAGGACTTCATCCGTCTTGTCTTCGTTGCCCAGACCCACGACTCCTTGCTGTTCATTACGAATACGGGGCGGCTCTTTATGAAGGACGCTTACCAAATCCCTGAAGCGCCGCGCACGAGCTTTGGGCGTCCGCTCGTGAACCTCCTGAAGCTTCAAGAAGGCGAGCAAGTGCTGAACCTGTTGCCGATTCGTTCCTTCGAGGGCGATGTGGACATCTTCTTTGCGACTCGCAAGGGTACGGTGAAGCGGATTTTGCTTGGCGAATTTAAGAATGTCAGGTGCAACGGAATCCGTGCGCTCATCATTCATGAGGGCGATAGCCTTGTGGATGTGCGCCTCGTGAAGCCGACGGACGATGTGATTATGCTTTCGCGCAACGGGCGGGCAATGCGCTTCGCGGCGCAAGATGTGCGTCGTATGGGTCGTGGCGCGGCGGGTGTCATAGGCTTCCGCCTCAAAGATGGCGACGAAGTGGTGTCGCTAGACGCGGTGGACGATGAGAAGACGCTCTTCATTGCGACGGCGAATGGCTATGGCAAGC
>CAVLAC010000126.1:0-3766 GCA_963661055.1 bacterium
CCTGTTAATTTCGCGAAACCGCCCATCGGCTCCGCATAAGAATATTATCCTCCAATGCTTGGAAGGTGTGAAAGTAGCGCACTTTCCAAATAAAAGTAGCGCATCTTTTGAGTTAAAGTAGCGCAACTTCTGATTCCAAGTAGCGCACCTTTCTTGTGCGAATTTTGTGTACTGTTCATGTAGAACTCCTTCTGAAGTATGCGGGCTCACCATGAACCCGCGTTCATATATAAGGGCAATTGGGGGTTAAAAACCACAAGCGCAACTCTTTTAGTGTTTTTGTTACATCTGAACAACGCCCGATAACTTGTCGTAATTACAACTAGTCCGTTCTATATTGGCAAATAGTAAAAAGTAACAATTATTTTCTCATTGTGGTTTGATTGTGGTTCAAATGCGGGTAAGAGTTATGCGTCCGCATTGACTTTCGGATCCAAAAAATGATATAATACATAATGTCATTTAAGACGAGTACGGTTTATTATGCCATTAAACAAGAAAATGGAGGCCAAAAAGGTCTTGGAACTGCTGGGGATGCCTCCACAGCAGCAGAGTGACATTTGCTGTTACTCACTTTTGGCATTGCTTCATTTGACCGCTTCGACGCCGTGGTCTTCCGCGACAAACGAGTGGACGCGCATCCACGACATTATCGTCTTTTTGCGCACAAACTTTCGCGGGGCGCGGTACGCCGAGAACAGCCGCGAGACCTTCCGTAAGGAAGCTATGCACCACTTCCGTTCGGCGGCGATCATTGAAGATAATGGCGCGGCGACAAACTCGCCCAATTATCGCTACCGTGTCACGCCCGAAGCGTTGATGCTCTTTCAGTCGTATGGAAGCGAAACGTGGGAATCCAAATTTGCCACATTTCTCGCAAGGCATTCTACCCTAAAAGAAATCTACGCATCCAAGAAACAGGTCGCCAAAGTCGCGGTGACGGTTGACGGCGTTGAACATGCGCTTTCTTCGGGTGCGCACAACCAGCTTCAGAAAGCTGTCATCGAGGAATTCGCGCCGCGATTCCTCCATCAATTCAAGTGCCTGTATCTCGGCGACACATCGAAGCGCGATCTGATTAAGGATGTCGATGGCCTTCAGAATCTCGGCTTTACGATTACGCTTCACGACAAGATGCCGGATGTGGTGATGCATGTCACCGAAAAGAACTGGGTTGTCTTCGTCGAGTGCGTGACGTCCGTCGGGCCGATGTCACCGGCGCGGCTTTTGGAACTCAATCAGATGACGGCTAACGTCACGGCGGGCAAGGTGTTCATCACGGCGTTTTTGGATCGTCAGACCTACAAGAAGTTCTCGGATCAGATCGCGTGGGAAACGGATGTTTGGATTGCCGAAGACCCAGATCACATGATTCACCTTAACGGCGACAAGTTTATGGGGCCGCACAATTCCGTGACATGAAGGCGAAGGCGACACAACTTTCTCTCTTTGATTCCCCTCATGCCGAGCGGGGTTGGATTGCCTTTCTGAACGAGACGCTTCAACTACCGAAGGAGCAACCGTATTCGGCCATTGATCTCTTTGCTGGATGCGGCGGCTTGTCGCTTGGCTTCGAGTGTGCGGGTGTGAAGACCATTGGCTACGAAATGAAGCCAGAATGTTGCGAGACCTACCGCGCCAATCTTCATTCTGAGTGCCGCAATGAGATACTGACGGAAGAGACGGAATATCCCGCCGCAGACATTGTACTGGGTGGTCCGCCGTGTCAGCCGTTCAGCCGTCGCGGGAAACGCAAGGGCAAGGATGATGCTCGGGACGGTTTCCCCGCTTACATCGCGGCGATTCGCAAGCTTCATCCAAAGATTTGGGTCTGTGAGAATGTCAAGGGATTGCCCGAATTGGACGAGAACTACTTCAAGTTTATCTTGGAACAGTTCCGCGACTTTGGCTATCAGGTTGATTACAAGGTCATCCGGATGTCCAACTACGATGTGCCGCAGAAGCGCGAGCGGTTGGTGATCGTTGGCCATCACGGCGGTTTTCAGTTTCCCGAAGAAATGATGCACGAAGTGACGGCGGGCGAAGCCCTCGCGGACAAGATCGTCTCCATCCCTGCCGATGCCGAATTTCTTACGCCGTCCATGGATCGGTACATTGCGTCCTACGAAAAGGCGTCACACTGCAACCGTCCGCGTGATCTGCGGCTCGACGAACCGGCACGGACGCTCACTTGTCGCAATCTCGCGGGCTGTACGAGTGACATGCACCGCATCCGCCTTGATGATGGTCGCCGTCGCCGCCTCTCCATTCGCGAAGCTGCACGGCTTCAGAGCTTCCCCGATTGGTACGAGTTCTCTGGCACGAAGGAACAGCAGTTCACGCAGATCGGCAACGCCGTTCCGCCAATGTTCTCGTACAAACTCGCGCAATCGGTCATTGCCTACTTGAAGCGCACCGAGCAAGCCGAGAAACATTCGGGGCTGACCGACTTCGCCAAAACTGTCGTTGATCCCGCCATCAAAGCCGCCTCGCTGGCCGTGTTGGCAAAAGTGATTTCGTATTAGTAAGCCCTGTCTCTTTTAGACAAGACCTTGTCTGAAAGGTTGTGGAGGACGTGCCTCGTATTCATTACATCGCACTTCTGCCGATTTGCACGGTATCTCTCTGCGCAAAGTTGCATCGCCTTATAATTTTGAGTTTCGAGTGCCCGATGGAATCCTTCTGGGGCTAAGCATTTACCCTTACGCCAGTTATAAGGGGTATTCTCAGAAACATCAAATAGCATGCAGAGATTGCGATCTGAGAAATAACCTTTCTCGGCGGACTTCTTTTGTTGAAGTTGAGCCATTTGCTGCTCTCCTTCGGGTGTGAATCCCGCGACTAAGACACTTTGCACAATAGGGGTTTGCCCTTGTAGCGGTGGGAGTGTTGCGAAGGCGTGGGGGAGGAGGGTGAGAGTGCCGCGGGGGGTGAAGGTGAGGGTAGAGGCGAAGGTGAAGGTTTGGGGACGGATGGGGCTTGCGTCCGAGAGGGTATCGGCGCGGCCTGTGAGGAGGATGTAGGGTGCGTTAGGGGTTGCCTTGAGGGCGCGGCAGAGGCTATCTTCGTGGGCGCTCGTTTGCACAAAGATGAGGCGTCCGTCGAGAGCGGGGTGGGCGCTTCGTCCCAAGCACCAAGTCTCGTCGTCGACTTGCTGAAGTGCCGCGCAAGAGAGCAAATCTTGCAGGATTTGAGCCATCCGTTCGGGATTATACTTCCAGACGGTGAGCTCGTCGTTTGTTGGGTGCAGGGGTTCGCCTGAGCACGGACACATCGCGATGAAGGTTCCGTCATCCTCTTCGATGACTTCGCGTTCGGGGTCGTCACAGCAGGTATGCGGGCAGTCATAGTAGCCCCTACGGCGAGCGAAGGCGAGGAGTCCGCTTTTGACGAGCGGATGTGCCGCGCCGAGTCCTTCGAGTTGTGAGAAGCGCCATTCGCTCATTTCGTAGCGAATGGCTTGCGTGAGGAGATCAATGGGAGGAGTTATCATTGGCTTTACGGATAATGTTATGTGCGTTAAGGAAGGCGGTGAGCATTTTCTGGACATTGCGTGGCGCGGCATTGAAGGAGTCAACATTCTCGGGCAACTTCTCGATTGCCGCATAGAGAGGCTGGGGATTTCGGCAGGTGAACGCCTTCCATCCCTCGTTTGGCATAGAGACCCCCAACTTTTGGAAGAGGGCTTCCAAGACATAAGTGTCTATTTTCGGCTCTTCGGGCTTTTTAGTGGAAATGCCCCCCTACACTATTGGCAAAAGGCGCT
>CAVLAC010000127.1:0-3757 GCA_963661055.1 bacterium
TTTGACATTAGGATTCCTTTTAAACTTGTCCCCTATTTTATCACAAAATCGGCTTACAGGTCACGAGAAATAAATGCGGTGGTTTTTAACCCGAGAGGCACAAAGGCACAGAGGCACAGAGAAAAGGATGGCGGCAAGCCGCCCGTAATCTTTTGGCACGCGGGGCGGAAGAGACTCCGCCCCCTACCAACCCCACAGTACCGTAAGGTGGTAGGGCGGGCAGTCCCTTGCCCGCCGTAGCGGGGAATTTTCATGAATAATTCCAATAAATCGAGACCTAAGGTCAGACCTTCATTCCCGATTTATTGGAATTCTCAGAGAGATAACTTCGCCGCTTTTAGTTAAATGTGGCGAGATGTATTAGACAACGCCGCTTTGTTTATTGAACAAGCCCTGCGCGGCGGAGGACATTCGTATAGAGCTCGGCACCTTCTTCAGGAGACAATGTGGGCAGAATCCATCGTGGATAACTATTCGTTGTTACGCGCATAGATTGTCCTAATGCACACTCGACTTCTACCAAGTTACTCCACGCCGCAAGACGCAAAGTTCGATTTGTTTCTGGCGTGTCAAAACTTTCCGCCTCCAACAGTTGATTAAATTTCTGTCTTGCGGTTTTCTCCATTGCCGTGAGCTTTTTAGCGTAATCCGCAACTATAAACCAGCAATTAGTTGAACGACGCGTAGATCCAGCAACACTAGCAAGTAACATTTCGTCTGCGCTCGCTGACATCCATACGCCCTCAAAAGGAGAATTGTTCACAAGATATTGCAAAAATGACTCTGTCCATTTTTCTTCAACAACTCTTCTGTCGTCATATCCTTCAAGTTGATCATAACAACTTTGCCGCACCTTATTATATTCTTCTTGCGATGTGCCTTTGCCCCAATAATTAGTTAATCCGTATAACTTCTCTTTAATTTCTAATGGGACATTCTCTGCTATAATGCAATTCGTCGCCACTACGGATAGAGCTATTAATATACATTTTATCTTCATAATGAACCTCCTGATGTATGGTATACCGCATTTGTTGCACGCTCTGCACAATAACCGAACTTCTTAATTCGCATTGTGCCATCCGCGTCCAATTCAAATCTTTGAGTATATTCCGTAAACTCTTCTTGAACCGTTCCAGTATTTGTCGAAAATCGCCAGGCACAAGGTATTGGCCAGGTGAAAGACCCTCCATTTAACCAAGGCGGCGACACAAGCCCTACCTTTGCAGTATCAGCATATGTATTTTGAGGACTTAACGGAATCCAAGCACCAGCCCCATGTTTGCCATGATCAAGAATGTCTGAGAATTGTTCTTGTGCAAAATAACCTGTCGCATCTGTTGCCGTGCGAGGCAATTCTTGTATGTATAATCGCTTAAATGAAACATTCAGGGGCTCTACAAACACTCTAAAATTAACTTGTATTCCACCTGCGACATTTTCTTTATCTTCAAATTTCTTTCCAATAATAATTGCTGTAACCGCCTGGGGCGCGAGGACTTCTAACGGACAAATTATTTTCTGATCATCATTCTCTAACGAAACTGTAGTAATACCTGCCTTAGACGCAACCTCAATTATACATCGACCTTCTGTTTTCGCAGACATTCTGCCATTCTCACAATTAACCATAAAACCTAAATCGCTTGGTTCCCAAACAAGAAGAACTAACTCTCCAACACCAAAACACTTTCTTTTGCTGTTGGAAGGAATTTCTGCAATCGCTTCATGCAAGATTTTTACAACTGTAAGAGCTGTTTCTTGCGAGGTTTCTTTGCCTTCGCCAGAAATAAAGCGTGCAACAACTTTAACATCATCTTCGCAAAGACTACTCTCGCTTGCAATTATCCGCACTTCTTTTGCAGTCGAACTTTCCACCTCCCAGCTCGTCTCACCAACCAATTGTACCTTGCCTGCGCCACTTACGCATTCAAGACTCAAAGTGCCATGTTCACCTTCAGGGAGTTTAAGGTCAATTGCCACAACACCTGAGTCTTTCCCTTCTGCAACCACATTTGACGGCAATAACAGCACTTTCGGAGCAGAGACCGTGAGAGAAGCCTCTTCTACGACCGAATTTGTCCAAAAGTGACCATTTATCGCCGAAGTTAACTTGTGTTCTCCTAGCGTTGCGGTTACAGATAAAGCATAGTTCTTCCAATCGGCACCATCTTTATAAGAGACCTCCGTTTCGCGTTCGTTGGGGGACTTGATTTCCAAATTGTCGTAATCAGTTCGCCATTCATACGACACGCCCAAGCTATCTACCGCGTCACTTAACACACCCTCAAATACGGACGGGAAAGCATCCGACGAGAGATACGGAAGGTCTGGCGAGCCCTTAAAGTACGGAAGCCAACAACACTTGCCAAATATTGTCTCTGTCGGGAGCGTCCACTCAAGTCCTCCGCCCACCGTATTCCAAGTAGAGCCCCTCCAACCCGATGCACTTCGCAATAGACTATTCGCCGTGCGAAGGTCGTCCACTGCCGAATAAGTAACATCGGCGATAAACGGACGCGTCCCGAAGGTGTAATCGCGTCCCTTCTCTAACAAGAAGACATAGTCACCCGCATTCGTTACGGCGACAGTATAAGGTCCGACAAAGAGTTCGATTGCCTCTGGCGGTGTTGTTGGAAATGTCGCGGTAAAACGATAAAGCCCATTTTCGAGTCCAATACCAACTTCTTGATCAACCCACGCGGCATAACCGCCCGCTTCGAGGATTGCGTCTGCGGCATTCGGAAAGTTTGCCGCGACCCAAGCCGCATCTTGTCCGCGCCCTACACAATCAAACGGCAATTCGCGCTCGATATACCGCGTCACATTGTTTGTAGTAATCGCGATGTCGCCATTACGAAACAGCTCAAATGACGCGGACACCCCATTCTCACGATTACGGCGGTCGGGGAATCCATTTTGCCACGCGATACGATAAGAATTAGATTCTGTTCGCTCCCAAGCAACCTCAGACTCTTCTGGGAAGAGCGCAAGTTCGATCCCGAGCGCGGCAAAAGATTGACGAGTATGAGGAGCGGCAAGTTTTCCCCACGAGTAAATCCAAATGCCAGAATAATGGTTAGTTCCGTGAGGGAATACCCAGTCCGTATCAAACTTCAAATAGTGGTCATCTCGCCAAGCGCCGCGCCGAAACCACTTCTCTATTCGTGTGGGCGTGGTTTGTGCCGCGTTCGCGGCAGTTACGACAACGCGCGCAGGGGCTTTTTGGACTGGGGCTTTGGTCGTCGCGTTAATAGAGCAGACGAGGAAGAGAAGCGCGCCGAAAAGGCGTCCGAGGGGCGAGGCGCGATACCAGAGCTGACGAAGAGTAGGCAAAGTGACGCGAGAGAGTGCGAAAAGAATGAGCGCGGCAATTAATGCCACACCCATTACGCTCGAAATTGCCGCGACACAATCGCAGAATCCTCTCGCAAACGATTCCATCTGCCACTATTATACCAAATCAGCGGGCATTACGGGGGATTTTTCTCACGCAGAGAACGCAGAGAAAAAGAGTATGAGCTTTAATTCAAGGGTTTTTAATTTAATGCGAAGCGAATGGTAGGGGCGCGCGTCCCTGCGCGACCGTGTACTCGGGGTTATAAACTCCGAGGGGGCTACAAAAGCTACGCTGAAGGCTTCTCAGGAATCGCCTATACTTTATGATCATCTCACGCAGAGGCGCTGAGCTCGCAGAGAGTGTTTAGATAGCCCCTTCGGGGCTGAGGGCGCGGCGGTTTTAACCACGGATTTTCAC
>CAVLAC010000128.1:0-3670 GCA_963661055.1 bacterium
GATGCGCCGCGAAGCCCGCGCAAGGCGAGGAGACGGTATTCCGGCGACGAAGCATTTGCGCGAGGATTCGCGGATGAAGCCGCCGAACCGTGCCCGCACGACGAACGGTAGCGAGACCGAGAACGCCCCTCAAGCGCGGAGGCGCGACGCGACGAGCTCGACCAGAGTTGCCAACGCGGCACGGCGGGTGGCCGACAGCCGTGCCGCATGTTGTCAGGCACAAACACAAGACAGGGATTAACTGGATTGGGAGTTGTTCTCACGCAGAGGCACAGAGAGCGCAGAGAGGTTTAACCGTGTAGAGTTGTAGAAGTGTAGAGAGTGGGGGGTTGGGGGATGAGGGGGTGGTATTTTAACACAGAGGCACAGAGAAAGAGGCGGACACAAGGGATTTAGGTCTTGAGGTTTGCTACGAGGTGAAATGCGTTTAGTATGCGTCGTTTGCGTTCTTCAGGGTTGTCTTCTGTTACTACGAAGCCCTCTATTGCTGTTGCAAGGTCGTCCGATTGAAGATAATATGTAAATCTTGCGGCTAACATCTTTGCTAATTTAGGGACGGACGCTATTTCGTCAACGAGTGATGCGCGTCCGTTGAAGAGGCATATTACATCTTCGAAGTCCGTGCTTGTTAAGAAGTCGCCATTGCCCCGTTCATCGAATGCCTCAAGTTTCAATGCGACGAAATAGGGCGCGGTTATAACCTTGAAGATCTTGTCGCCCCTTGTATGTGGTAACGCGGCTTTTAGAGCCTCTGGAAACCATTTAGAGTGCCATCCTAACACATCTTCTTGAATAGGAAGGATGTCCACAGTTATGTCATCATATGTCCAGCGGCATATTGGTGCTCCCTCGCGCAAATCGTGCTTGAAGCCCAGTCCTTCGAGTATTCGTTCCGCCGTATGGAAGTCCTTCCTACTATGGACATTTGCCATTATGTCGATGTCTTTAGTCACACGGATTGCGTCCGCCTGTTGGTCTGTAACAAGGAGAGACAGGACTGATCCGCCTAAAAATGCAAATTCGTAAGGGAAGTTCTGCAGTCGGTCAGAGAGTTTAAGGATGGATTCTTCTATTGAGTTCATTTTACGGCTTCCTGAAGTATTTTCTCCGCAAAAGCGCGTTCACGCGCACGCCCTCCGCGTAACATGTCAATGGTTGCCAGGGTGTTATACAATGCAGGGTCTTCGCTGGCCGCTAAAGGCACGGATGAATAAATTGGCTCAAAGGCGCGGCCTTCTGACTCGCCATTAACACAGGGCCACACGGGAATCGCGCCTGAAATGGCAAATTCATCTGCGGCTATTGGCGCGGCATATCCTGTGGGAATTCCCTTTACAAGAGGACGAGTCTTAGAGGTCGCAGGGGGAAATAGGTAACGGACGGCGTGCGTAAGGAACTCAAGAGTGTTCCGTTTTTGCAAATGGCGCTCTTCATCTATAAGCCGCGCTTCCTGAAGCCGTTTTACGGCAGCATAGGTCTCCGAAACGCTCAATTTAGTGCGCTTCGCAAGGGGCGCATATGAGCGGGGGATGTCTCCTCCGCTCATTAATGCCGCTAACACAACGATGTCTTGTCCTTTGATCATTGTTCGCTACCTATTCGCAATCTGCGAATATTTTACCAAATATTGCCGTCAGAAGTCAAGGGGGTATTTTGAGAAATTGAGAATTGGGGGTGGTTGGCTTGGGGTGGATTTGTCTCACGCAGAGGCGCAGAGGACGCAGAGAGGTTTAACCGTGTAGAGATATAGAGTTGTAGAGAGTGGGGGGTGATGGGGGCGTGGTGGTTTTATCCACGGATTTCACGGATGGGCACGGATTGGTTTTAACCGTGTAGAGTTGTAGAGATGTAGAAAGGCGGGCAAGAGACTGCCCACTCTACCAACCCCACAGTAGTGTACGGCGGTAGGGGGCGGAGTCCCTTCCGCCCCGTAAAAGTAACCATAAAAATCGTAGTGCGGGCGGAGCAAAGCTAGACAGTTGGTTAGGAGCGGGGCGGCGGACGCGCCGCGCCTCGTGCGTCCAAGAGGTTAGGTGCACGGACGGAAACGTCCGTGTTTTTCATGCACTATTCAAAAGCTGACTGCTAGGGACTCCCGAACTGCCGCGGTAGCCACTTGAGCAACGATGCCGCGCTCTTGCAGAAGAGTCCTAGCGTTCGCACGGAAGAAATGGTATAATATTGCCCAACGGATAAAGAAATGAGGAGCAATAGCAACCTTAAAGATGAGCCTTGTGCCGCGTCACTAACCCTAAGGGTAGTGCGCAGACTTGTTGTTGCCGTTTGCCTGCTTGGGGCGATTCGTTGTGCAGCAAGCCTGACGACGAATGTAGTTGATTTAGCCGCGCTCGCGGCGTGCGGCTCGGGCACGACTAACGGATGGGAAGTAAGCAGCCTTACAAACTATGTGTCAGCGAATAAGCCATTTAGTCCCAATATCCATTTCAAAGCAAAGGGAAGCTATGCTAAATCCCCTGACTTCGGAGGCAACATTCGCCGCGTTGAGTTCGATTATCGGTCGTCTTCCGATAATGGGAAGCGACTTTTTGTAGCTAACGAGGATGGAAACCCTCTTTACACTTGTGAATATGCTAGTTTCTCAAGGGAGGGTGCTTTCACGAATTGCGTTGTTGAGATAACAAACTCCGATATAAGGCGCATTATCTTCAAATACGATGATGGAGGTGAACGAACTACTTGGTCACTTGCGAACTTGAAGATTATAACCGAGTCCGATCTTGCCGCTGTGCCAAACGGCGCGGCAATGCGGCTCAAGTGGTATAATAGTAGTGATGTCGTGTCCAATCGCGTGGATGTCTTCCGCGTCAAACAAACCTCTCGCGGCGAAACAAATGAGGTTTATCGCTACGACTTCTCGAAATTGAAGACGGACTATGCGTATAGAGAGAGTTCCGACTCCATCTCCTTAATTTTTGAGGGCTGTTTATATGGAAGCACTTTATATTTGGCGAAAGATAAGCCTGGTGTCATACAAATTTCGAACAGTGAAACACATGGTGTTCTCCTAATAAAATGCCCTGTGGGAAAGACCTATTCTCATTTAAGGATTGCTGTTTGTCGCCCTGACAATGAAACCAAGGACACATTCCCCCTTTCATGGGTGCAAAACGCTGAGACAAATACTTTTGAGAACATAACATTAACGGACTCTTTGATAACAAACTATGTGCCCCTCAACGCGGCACTTAATAAGGAGTGGTTGTGCCTAAATGCAGTAACCACAAAATCTGGTCCGCGCGTCTTCGTGAGCGATATTGCCTTTGTCACAATCAAAGAGCCCGAATACGAAAATGCCAATGTCTGTTCAAAAACAGTCAAGAACGCGGCGTTTTTAGATGTTAAAGGCCTAATGCCGCGCCGCCCACATTACTTCACAGTGACAACCTTTACCTCGGACGGCTCCAGCACCGTGTCCGAGCCCTCCGATTGGTTCTACCCTGTTCTTCCGCCTGGACTCTTGTTCTTCGTGAAGTAATCCGCCGCGCTCCTCCCCCGCTCCCAACGCCCTCTTATACCATCTGCCGCGTTTCTGCACTTTACTGCACATTTACTGCACATTCAACCCCCAAAAACCTCAAATTCCTTAGGAAATAGGGCTCTTCGGGCTTTTTAGTGGAAATGCCCCCCTACACTATTGGCAAAAGGCGCT
>CAVLAC010000129.1:0-3665 GCA_963661055.1 bacterium
ATCGGATAGCGTGGTTCAAGATACCGAAGTATATTCATTTCTTAGAGGAGTTCCCCTTGACTGCCTCGCAGAAGGTGAGGAAATTCGAGTTGCGCGACAAAGCCCACGACCTCTGGCCCAACGCCTAATGGCAGGCGCATTCGCGTCCGTAATCTTCTGTATCCGTGGTGATAACAGAATCAAGCCGCTCACCATTCTAATCGCGGAAAACCTTTGCGAACTTTGCGTTAAGATCCCTCACGCAATAGGCGTTAAAGTTTGTTGCGCAAATGAGAACGGGAGAAGCGGCATTTATGGTATAATAGTGGGGTAAGAGAAAGAAGGTTTCTGTAAATGAAGAGATTTGAAGGTAAGGTCGTCCTTGTGACAGGTGGCAACCGCAACACGGGTCTTTGGCTTGTCAAGAAGTTCGCGGATGAAGGTGCACGCGTATTTATGTGCGGTTCGTCGGTAGCCTCAACCGAGAAAGGCGTTGCCGCGCTCGCGGCAATGGGTGTTACAGGCGTTCGGGCGCAGGCTTGTGATGTCGGCAATAAGGTGCAGGTGGATGCCCTAATGGATCTCATTGAGAAAGAGGCGGGCACGCTCGATATTCTTATCAATAACGCGGCAGATCAGGGGCTTGGGCAGGGCGGACCCCTTGAGATGGACCCCGAAGCCATTTTGAAGGTAATGAATACGAATGTAAAGGGCGGCTTTCAGGTCACGCAAGCGGCGTGCAACCGCTTCTTTATGAAGAAACCCTATGCCGTGGGTGAGCCTTATCGCGGCACAGTCGTTTTCTTGTCGTCCAATACGGCGATGCGGGCAATTCGTAATCGCACGGCGTACTGTGCCTCAAAGGGTGCGATTAACTCGATGGTGCGCTCTCTTGCCCTTGATTTTTCGCCGCTCGGAGTCCGCGTCAATTGCTGTGCGCCTGGCTACATCTACACGGAACGCTGGGATGTGCTCGATGAAAAGCTCAAAGCGCGGCGGCGCTTGAACTGTCCGTTACGCAAAGAAGCGACGGGCACGGATATTGCGAATGTCGTTGCGTTCCTCGCCTCGTCCGATTCAGGCAATATGGCGGGTGAGATTGTCACTTGTGACGCGGGGTGCTCGTGCCAGCATATGCCGGAGGATGTCGATGTCTGAGATCCGTTCGAGCCGCTATAAGTGGGTGCTGATTGCGCTTCTCTCAGGCGCATTCTTCTTCCATCAAGCCGACCGTGCGCTTTTCGGACTTCTCACCGTCCCTATTCAGGCGGACTTGGGGCTCACGGATATCCAGATTGGCTGGATAAATACTACCCTTAGCTGGACGCTCGCGCTAATGACGGTTGTCGCGGGCTTCGCGGGCGACCGTCTTTCGCGCAAGTGGCTCATCACCATTTCGCTCATTGCGTGGTCGCTTATGACGGTATGTATGGGCTTTATTGGAGGCTTTATTGGGGCACTCTTTTTCCGTTCCGTCGCGACAGGCGTAGGCGAGAGCTTCTATGCGCCGAGCGCTTATGCACTCATTGCCGCGCACCATAAAGAGACGCGATCCATCGCGCTATCCATCCATCAAGCCGCGCTCTACTTTGGGCTTATGGTCTCGGGGGTGCTAACGGCGTGGGCACTCGGGCTCCTCGGTGGCTGGCGGCATGTCTTTATTGCGTTTGGTCTCGCGGGAATGCTATTGGGCATTGTCTTCATTTTTGCCCTCAAAGATGAACCTCGCGCGATGCGTGTAGAAAAACCCGCGCAAGTGCCGCGCTCGCCGCTTAAGGAATCGCTGAGTGCCTACTTTCGGAATCCGTCCGCACTCTGTGCGACGACGGGCTTTGTCGCCATCGTCTTTGTGAATAATGCCTATCTCTTTTGGGCGCCGAAGTTCGCGTCCGTTAAGTATGCACTTGATGTGGGCGAAGCGGGGAAGGGCGTTATGCTCGGACACCACCTCTTCGCGTTTGGTGCAATTTTGCTTGGCGGTATTGTGACGGACCGCTTTGTGCGCAAAATGCCGCGTTTTCGGCTGGGCTTTCAGATTCTCGCCTTGCTTGGCGGCGTGCCCGCGCTTTTGGCGCTTGGGTTTGCACCGTCCTTCACGGGAATGCTTGTCGCCGCGGCGGTTTATGGAGTGTTTCGCGGATTCTTTGAGGTGAATACTCACGCATCCCTCTTTGATGTGGTGCCGCCTCAATATCGCTCGACGGCAGTCGGACTTCTCAATATGATAGCCTTCTTCTTTGGCGGACTCTCGGGGATCGCGATGGGGGCACTCTCGCACCGCTGGGGTGTGCGCGGCTTTGAGATTGGCTTTGCGATTATGGCGGCGACCTACGCCTGCGCGGCAGGGCTTATGGCTATTTCTTTCTTCTTCACATTCAAAAAGAATCGAGTCATTGAATCATGAAAATTACAGACATTAAGACTTTCGTAGTGGACGCTTTCCGCACCAACTGGGTGTTCGTGAAGGTTATGACGGACGATGGCATTGACGGTATCGGCGAAGGGACGCTCGAGTACAAGGAAAATGCGCTTGTCGGGGCAATTGAGGACTTGCGCCACGCGCTCATCGGCAAGGATCCGTTCGATACGGAATGGATATTCCACCAAAACTACCGCGATGCCTATTGGCGAGGTGGGGCGGTGCTGACGAGTGCGCTTTCCGCGATTGATATGGCACTTTGGGACATTAAGGGAAAGGCTCTTGGACAGCCCGTGTGGCGGCTCATAGGCGGGAAGTGCCGCGAGGCGGTTCCGTGCTATGCCAATTGTTGGTTCGCGGGGGCGAAAGAGCCTGAGGAATTTGCCGCGAAAGCAACTGCCGCGATTGAGCGCGGCTTTAAGGGACTTAAGTGGGACCCGTTTGGCAAGAACTACCGCCAATTGCCGCCCGCCGACTTCAAGAAGGCGATGAAGTGTGTCGCAGCAGTAAAGGAGGCGACGGAAGGCAAGGCGGAAATCCTCATTGAGTGCCACGGACGCTTCGATGTGCCGACGGCCTTGCGGATTTGCCATGCGCTAGAGGAGTTTGACCCGTATTGGGTAGAAGAGCCCGTCATCCCCGATACAATGAGGGCTTTGGCGGATGTCCGTTCGCGGGTGCGAGTTCCGATTGCTTGTGGTGAGCGGCTTTATACGACTCAGCAGATTCTGGACGCGATCGAGCTTCGGTGCTGCGACTATTTGCAGCCCGACTCGTCCCATGCGGGCGGCATAACGGCGATGAAGGGCATCGCGGCACTTTGTGACGCGCACCATATTCCGTTCTGCGCACATAATCCGTCGGGACCTGTCGCGAATGCGGTTACTCTCGCGCTTGGGGTCTCTACGCCCAGCTATTGCATTCATGAGACACTCTTTGATGATGTGTCGTGGCGCAAGGATGTCATTGACGAGGATGTTAAGTTCGTGGATGGGATGATGTACCCGTCGGAGCGTCCGGGGCTTGGCATTACGCTCAATGAAGAAGCCGCCGCGGCACATCCGAAGGCGGAGCATTGGTTGCGGCATTATGAAGGCACATTAACCAATATTCGCCCACCCACCTCCTGCGCGTACTACCACAGCTAAGGGTAGGGTTTTATCTCACGCGAGTTCTTTCTCTTCCTCTCTCGGGGGAGAAATTGCTGTTTGGTGAGATTTCTCACACAAGTGCGCCCATTTATGGTATAATAGTGGCGTTCTTGAGG
>CAVLAC010000130.1:0-3611 GCA_963661055.1 bacterium
CAGAGGTGCTTGGCACGAATGACTACGCCCACGCCTTCCGCGTCCACCTCTTTCATAATGGCGTCCGCTATTTGCTCGGTCATACGCTCTTGGATTTGCAAGCGCCGCGCAAACATATCGACTATCCGCGCCAACTTCGAGACACCGAGAACCTTGCCCTTCGAAATATAGCCAATCGCACAAGTTCCGTAGAACGGCAACATATGGTGCTCGCAAAGGGAATAAAGCTCGATATCCTTCAGAATGACCATATGGTTCGTGCCACTCGTGAACTTGGCTCCGTTGACCACCTTCTTCAAGTTCTGACGATAGCCGCGCGTTAGGTAAGTGAGGGACTTCGCGACGCGCTGGGGGGTCTTCACTAGCCCTTCCCGCGTCGGATCCTCACCGAGTTCGACGAGGAGTTCCTTAATGAGCGCGGCAATTTTCTTTTCGTTTGGCTCTTTCATATGCCCTCCGTGGCACTTACTCCGCCGTATGCGCGTCAATTTCCGCCTTGACCGCGTCATATTCGCCCAGGATTTCCGCCGAGGGCTTGCCCGTCACGAGGGAGACGACGACAATCGTGATGAAGGCGAAGATGAAGCCAGGCACAAGCTCGTAGAGATGGAGAATTGAGTCTGGATTCGCCGCGAGGTAGTCCGCCGACACCCCAAACTTCCAGACGAAGCAGGTGACCGCGCCCACGACCATACCCGAAATCGCACCCACTAGATTCGTGCGCCGCCAGAAGAGCGAGAGCAAAATCAACGGACCAAATGCCGCGCCAAAGCCTGCCCACGCGAACGACACCATCTTCATAACCACCTTGAAGAAGGCGCTATTCGTATTCATCGCCATAATAATTGCCGCGACGGCAACTGCCGCGACGGCAAAACGGGAAACGAAGATAAGTTCACGATTGGACGCTTTTTTGCGCAAAATAACCTTATAAAGGTCATTCGAGAAAGAGGAAGCCGAGACGAGAAGTTGGCTATCCGCCGTGGACATAATCGCCGCCATAATTGCGGAGAGGAGGAGACCCGCCAAAGCTCGCGCCAAGAAGCCGTTCGCGAAGATTCCGTTAATCATAATCATAAACATCCGCTCAGGGTCGCCGCCAACATCCGCCAAGGTAAGTCCGCGCATCTTGAGGTAGAGATGGAACACAAGCCCAATCACAATTGCCGCGCCGAGGGAGATAGTCACCCAGGTTATAGCAATACGCCGCGAACCCTTCACTTCCGCAGGGTTATCAATGGACATAAACCGCACGAGGATGTGGGGCATACCGAAGTACCCAAGTCCCCACGCGAAACAGGAGGCAAGCCCAATGAAGCCCGTAGCTTTCATGGTCGTTGCACTTGTAAAGAGGGACTGCAAATAGGGGTTGATGTCGTTCAATTGGTTCACCGTCGCGGCAAATCCGCCCGCTTGGCAAACCACCACGGCAGGGACAAGCACAATCGCGAGGAACATCAGCGTACCCTGCACAAAGTCCGTCCAGCACACGGCGAGGTATCCACCCAAGAAGGTGTAACCGACGACCACGAGAGCCCCCACCCAAAGACAGAACTGGTAGCCCGAGATGGAAAGTCCCGCGACGGAAATGGTCTCAGGAATCCCAAAGGTGGAAGTAAAGAGCTTCGCGCAGCTCACAAAACCCGAAGCCGTATAGAAGGTAAAGAAGATAAGGATGATTACCGCCGCGATTATGCGCGAAAGGCCCGTCGGATCGCGAAAGCGGTTAGCAATGAAGTCTGGAATCGTAATCGAATCGCGGCACTTGTGGGAGTAGACCCTGAGACGATGGGCAACGATTTTCCAGTTGAGATAAGTGCCGACGAGAAGTCCAATACCAATCCACGCCTCCGAAAAGCCGCCAAGGTAAATTGCACCTGGTAGCCCCATCAAAAGCCACCCCGACATATCCGAGGCCTGCGCGGAAAGCGCGACCACCCACTTGTTCATCTTGCGTCCGCCCAGATAGTAGTCGCCGAGGGACTCTTGGCAGTTCGTGAAGTAGAAACCAATCCCCAGCATAAACAACAAGTAGGCTACGAAAGTGCCGAGGACCATCCAATCAAATACCATATCTCTTTACCTTTTTATTAAGAGACGCGCCTTTCGGCGCGTCGATCGTTAATTACTAACCCAAAGAAACTTGAATTAGAAATCGAAGTACGTCGTGAACTGGACGCGCTGATCGGGCGATGTGCCGTCGTTATAGTAGTCCGTCGTCAAACGGGCATACTCAAGCGCGAAGTGCAGATTGTCGTTCACTTGATAGAAAGCCGTCAAATAAGCGCGGTCATTGTAGGTAATGCCCTCGCCATTCTTGGTCTTGTCGTTGCCGACATCGTCGTCATCGGGATTGTCAAAGCCATAGCCAATCGCGAATGCCCAGTGATAGTTAAACTTGTAGTTGAGGTCAATAAAGCCGCCCATCGTCTGGACCGTCTTGCCACGCGCATTCTCGGTATGATAGGCAACCGAATTGCCCGCACCCGCCTGAATTCCGTTCAGGTTGTCACCCGCGAAGAACTGACCCGTAAGAACGAGTGCATCCGCGTCATTCTCAGAATCGTTGAGAATGCCTGCCGCAATCGGAAGTGACGCGCCCACGAGAAGCATCTTCGAATCGTACTCGTCGTACTGCCCGTCAAAGGTGTCGTCCCCCGTCCAGCGGTGGCTACGGTCGCGTCCGTACATACCACCGATACCAATGAGCCAGTCGTGACCCTTCGCCCAAGAGGCTTCGCGGGAGTAAACAACCGCACCTTCAATGAGTGCCCAAGCGGAAGACGAGTTATTCTCCTGCCCGTCATCATCACGGTCGCCGCCCATACCCGGACCGCCCTTAACGATACCGACGCGGACTTCGAGGTTATCCTTATCACCCTTGAAGTTCTTCGTCACACGGAACTGCGGGCTGCGGCGGTACGGATGACCCGTGTGCTCCATCCACGCTCCGTCGATTTCGCTCGGCGTGACAATCTTCCAGAGGTGCCAAGTCTGACCTGCGAGAATGGACCAGCCGCTATCCTCATGAGTCGCTTCCAAGTAAGCGTGACGCCAGTGGAAACCGTAGTCGTTCTCATTCACGCTGCTACCGAAGATATCAAACTCAACCTTACCGTCAATGGTCCAGCCGTTCCAGCTCTCGGGAGTGGCGAGTTTCACACCAAAAATGGAGTTCTGCATCGCGAGGGAGGTGTTATGACCCTGCTTCTTGGCGATCGCCTTGTTCGCCACCCAGTCGGTCGTGAAGTCACCCACCGTGCCGCGGGAGTTGTAAACCGCGTCAAGTTCGAGCGTTCCGTAGGGGGTGACCTTGACTCCGTTCGCACTCAGCGGCTCGAAAATGCCCGCCGTAGCGTCCGCGAGATAGTAGGAAGACCCCGAGGCAGTCGTATAGACCTTGCCCGAATCGCTCACGGTCGTGCCCTCATCGTGGGGACGCGACGCGGCAACCTCAGCCTTGGGCGCTTCCGCTGGAGCGGACTTCGCCTGCGCACCCTCCAATTGGGCAATGCGCTCGGCTTGCGCCTTATTCTCGGCTTCGAGCTTGTTCAAACGCTGAATAAGCGCCTGCAAATCAGCCTGTGTAACAGTGTCGGACGGTGCCGCAA
>CAVLAC010000131.1:0-824 GCA_963661055.1 bacterium
GAACCTTTTGCCAATAGTGTAGGGGGGCGTTTCCACTAAAAAGCCCGAAGAGCCAAAAGTAGGCTACTATTTTGTGACAAACCCCTTGTCAAGTAACCATAAAATATGTCATAATCTCACAGAAGTGCATATAAAATGCAAGATAAAAGGTTTTGTTTATAAACACACCGTTCAAGGGGTTATTCTTTCCTTCTCTTCCGTGTGCCGCGAAGCGGCTTTCCGTGTGTTCCGTGGTTAAAATTGCCGTGGAGCAACACCACTCTTCACGAAAGTTTAGTTGCGTTGAGGTGGGGGTTTTGGTATAATATTTACTGAAAACTCTGTTGAAGAATTATGTTTATGTCGCAGGAAAGTAATAAGCAGGCAAGGATACATCCTCTCGCGGATGTGCAGTCCCCGAACATCGGCAAGGGGACTAATGTTTGGCAGTATGTGGTTATACTGCCATATGCAGAGATTGGTGAAGATTGCAACATTTGCGCAAATGTCTTTGTTGAGAATGATGTCCGCATCGGGAACCGCGTCACAATAAAGTGCGGAGTGCAACTTTGGGACGGACTTCGCATCGAGGATGATGTCTTAATCGGACCTAATGTCTCCTTTTGCAACGACAAGCACCCGCGCTCAAAGGTTTATCCTGCCCATTTTCTGCGAACCATTGTTAAGCGCGGCGCAAGTATAGGCGCGAATGCAACGATTCTGCCAGGCGTGACAATTGGCGAAGGAGCAATGATTGGTGCGGGCGCGGTAGTCGCGCGTGATGTGTCCGCGCACACCACAGTCGTTGGCAACCCCGCTCGCATTCAGGGGGGGGGGGGGGGGGG
>CAVLAC010000131.1:861-3589 GCA_963661055.1 bacterium
GCCCTGGGTGGGGGGGGGGGGGGGGGGGTATATTCGCCCGCCTTCTGCGTCATTTACGGAAGCTCTTTGCTGTCCGTGTCTGACGCGCTTTGCACCTAATTTAGTTTCAATTATTATTAGTTCTCGTCCGCTTGTCGCAAAGGACAAGCGGCGGATGGGTGTTGCCGTCTATTTTGGGAAGGAGGGCGCGTATGATTTCTGTAAGGCAGTATGAGGCGGCGGATGGTGCGGCGTGGGATTCGTTTGTGAACGAATCAAAGGCGCCGATGTTTATGTTCAATCGCGGCTTTATGGAGTACCACGCTGACCGCTTTGAAGATATGTCCCTTATGTTCTTTAAGGACGATAAACTCATCGCGGTTATGCCCGCTTCGCGGCACGGAAATGAATTGCATTCCCACGGAGGCTTAACCTACGGAGGCATCATCTCAGGTGCTCGAATGCGCCAAGTCACGATGCTTGAATGTTTCGCGGCACTTAAGGACTTCTGCTTGGAACACAGGATAGAGACGGTTATTTATAAGGCAATTCCCCACTTCTATCACTTCCAGCCTGCCGAGGAAGATTTATACGCCCTCTTCAGAAACTCTGCATTTCTAGCGAAAGTAGAACCAGCCGTTGTGGTTGACTTGGAAAATCCGCTGAAGATGCCGAAGGGACGCAAAGCCCAAGTCTCTCGTGCGCGGCGCGAAGGGGTGGAGGTGCGCGAGACGGACGATCTAGATGCGTTTATTGCGCTCGAGAATGCGACGCTAATGGAACATCACGGCGTTACGGCGGTGCATACAGCGGACGAATTGCGGCTTTTGAAAGGGCGATTCCCTGAGAATATCCGTTGCTGGGGAGGCTTTCGTAACGGACAGCTTATTGCGGGTGCGCTTTTGTTTGTGTATCCGACGGTCGTGCATACGCAGTATCTCTGTGCAAATGATGAGGCGCGGGAGATTGGTGGACTCGACCTCGTGATTTCCGAAGTTATGGCTCATTATCGTGAGACTCATAAGTGGCTTGACTTCGGCATTTCAACGGAATATTGGGGTCGCGTCCTTAATGAAGGGCTCATTGAGCAAAAAGAAGGCTTCGGTGGTCGCGTCATCGCCTACACCACCTGGAAAATAAGATGCTAATATGGCTACTTTTGTGAGGCGGAAGGGACTCCGCCCCCTACCCTCCCTACCACTTCTTCCGTGTGCCGCGAAGCGGCTTTCCGTGTGTTCCGTGGTTAAATTTGTCGCGCCAATAGAGCCCCGCCTGCGCTCCTATTTTGCTCGTTTTGACTTGAATCTTGGGCGGAAATTAGGTATAATAGTAGCCGCAAAGAGATGATAAAGTTTCTAGACTTAGGAAAGGTAAACGGACGCTTCCGTGCAGAACTGGACGCGGCGGCGCAGCGTGTCCTCGATTCGGGCTGGTATCTGCTCGGCGAGGAATGTGCGGCGTTTGAGCGCGAATTCGCCGCGTATGTGGGCGTACGCTATGCTGTTGGGTGTGCAAACGGACTCGATGCGCTCAAACTTATCATTCAGGCAATGGGCATTGGCGCAGGCGATGAGGTTATTGCTCCCGCGAATACTTACATTGCTTCTCTTATTGCTATCAGTGCAAATGGGGCTACGCCGATCCTTGTTGAACCCGAACTAGAGACCTGCCTAATAGACCCTGAACGGATAGAAGAGCGCATTACGCCGCGGACTAAGGCGATTATGGTCGTACATCTCTATGGGCGCGCACAGAATATGACGCGAATATGGGAGATTGCTAAGCGTCACGGACTCAAGATTATTGAAGACTGCGCTCAGGCGCACGGTGCCGCGTTTGACGGACGCCCTGTGGGCACGCTTGGTGACGCGGCGGGCTTTTCGTTCTATCCTGGCAAGAACCTCGGATGTCTCGGCGATGGCGGGGCGGTCACGACAAATGACGCGGCACTTGCTGAGAAGATTAAGGCTTTGCGTAATTACGGAAGCGACGTGAAGTACCACTTCCCTTATCGCGGCACAAATTCGCGGTTGGACGAGATACAGTCCGCTTGGCTTCGCGTGAAGTTGCCGCACTTGGACGCGGATAACCTGCGCCGCGCCGAAATTGCCGCGCGGTATTGTACGGAAATCAAGAATCCAGCCGTTCGTTTGCCGCAGAATCCGAACGCGGCAGAACTGCGGCAGGGATTCCTTCCGCATGTCTTTCATATCTTCACGATTTTTTGCGACCGCCGTGACGCTTTGCAGAAGTTCCTGACGGAGCGCGGCATTCAGACGGTGATACATTATCCAATTCCGCCCCATCGCCAGCCCGCCTACACCGAGTGGCACGGACTCTCCTTGCCGATTACGGAGAAGATTCACGCGACCGAGCTTTCGCTCCCAATCTCCCCCGTCCTCACGGACGCCGAAGTCACCCAAGTCATCGCGGCAGTAAACGAGTTTAAGGAGAGCAATGCTTAACTTTTCGGTCATAAGTGGTGATAAAGTGTCCTCTTGCCAATGGCAAGAGGTGGCGGCACTCTTTTCTTCTGCTTATGGCTTTTACAGCAAGCAGTCGCCATGTCGTCCAGGTGAGCGAATTCGGCTTGGTGCGGGCTACTATGCGCGAGCCTACGCGAGCCCCGATTATCGTGTAGCATTTTGCTATGATGGTGAATCACTTGTTGCTGAGGCAATCTATCGAGAAGTCGAAACCAATCGTGGGCGCGTCGCTTTTGTTGTCCAATTGGTCGTAGCGGAAGCTT
>CAVLAC010000132.1:0-3575 GCA_963661055.1 bacterium
TTGAACCTTTTGCCAATAGTGTAGGGGGCATTTCCACTAAAAAGCCCGAAGAGCCCTATTTTCTTCACTATCTCGTTCATTTTATATGTTTCAGTCATATTGAGTTCCTTTTATGAAAACAGACGCATATTTTACCATAATTC
Source organism: bacterium (assembly GCA_963661055.1). GTDB lineage: Bacteria > Verrucomicrobiota > Kiritimatiellia > RFP12 > UBA1067 > UBA1067. The sequence goes on from CAVLAC010000132.1 coordinate 144, forward strand.
ATGGCGATTTACAAGGGGGTATTTTAGGTTTTTTGCGGGTGGGAGAGGGTGTTTTTAGACAGGATTAACAGGATTACAGGATTGGGGGGTTTGGGGGTTTATCTCACCCGAGAGACGCAGAGCTCGCAGAGAGTTGTTGAGATAGCCCCTTCGGGGCTGGTGGGGTTTTATGTTTTTAACACAGAGTCATAGAGGCACAGAGAAGGAGGAGGGCGGCTCGTGCGGAGGGGTTCGAAAACGCGCTTTATTGAAAATAGTGCTTGCGTTTTCGCGTCCGATTTGGTATCATATATGGTCGTTAGCGTGGTCGGGAAAGAATCGGCGCGCGTGGCTGGGGCATGGGGCTCTAGCCAAAGGATGCGGACAAAGCCCCGGAGAAAGGGTACAAAGCCGCGAAGTAAGGAAAAGAAAAGATGCAGAAGAGCTATCATGCTCCGAATCCAGGCGACAAGCGCGCTTGGTATCTAGTGGACGCGAAGGGCGTGTCGTTGGGACGTCTCGCCGTCGTTGTCGCCAACAAACTCCGTGCGAAGGATTTGCCTACCTACGATCCTTCGGTTGATGCGGGTGCTTTCGTAGTCGTGGTGAACGCGGCGGAAGTCCAGCTCACGGGCAACAAGGAAGAGCAGAAGGAATATCAGCGCTACAGTGGTTACCGTGGCGGACTTAAGTCCTTCACTGCGGCAGAAATGCGCGCGAAACATCCTGACCGCATGATTAAGGAAGCGGTCTGGGGTATGCTCCCGAAGAACAACATTGCGCGTAAGATGATGACGCGTCTGAAAGTCTTCGCGGGTGCTGAACACGAACACGCCGCCCAAAAGCCGGTCGAGATTAAGCTCTAAGCTAGAAGGAGATATTTCAAATGGCCACTAAGAAAGTCATTTCTGCGGGTACGGGTCGTCGTAAAACCGCTACTGCGCGTGTTAATCTCGTCGAAGGTAAGGGCGAGTGGATTGTCAATCGTGAGGCACTTGAGAAGTACATTCCTTCTGAAGCCTTGCGCGACTATTTGAAGCAGCCCGTGGCGATTTCGGGCTATGACCTCACCAAGGTCGATGTCGTTGTGTTCGTCAAGGGCGGCGGTGTCGCGGGTCAGGCGGGAGCGATCCGTCATGGTCTTGCGCGTGCCATCGCGGCGGCGGATGAAACGACGCGTGCGGCTCTCAAGAAGGCTGGTTGCATGACGCGTGACAGCCGTATGAAAGAGCGTAAGAAACCCGGTCAACCCGGTGCTCGCAAGCGCTTCCAGTTCTCGAAGCGTTAAGGCGTACAAGAGCGCGGCGGCGGCGGACGCTGCCGCGCTTCTTGCTTTGGGTTCAGTATCTGTTATTATTTGCTATTTACTGGCAGGAAGAACGTTAGAATATGGCATTTGGTTTATTCAAGAAGATAGCGCAGGCTTTCACGGGTAAGAAGTCCGTCCCCGCGAAGTCTGGCAAGGGTGGCGCGAAAGGCAATAATCAGCCGCGCCGCAAAGATAAGAATGGTAAGGGACGCAAGGGCGGTAATTCGAATAACCGCTCGGGTGCGCCGCGCACTGATCGCCGCGACCAAAACGGACGAAAGGGTCCGTCGGGCGCGGGCAATAATGTATTTCAGCAACAGCCGAATCGCAAGGAGCGTCCCCGCCGCGAGGCTTCGGGTAAGGGTGGGCGGCGCGGCAATGACCGTCGTTCGGCGAGAGGCTTTAATACGGCGGCGGGCGAAATGCGCCCAGGTGGTGTCGTTAGCGAGAAGGAACGCGCGGCACGCGCCGCGGCACATGCCGCGTGGGATCCGTCCTCTTTCATCGTCGAGCCTATGGAAGGCAAGAAGCGCTTCCAAGACTTCAATCTGCCGACGGAAGTCCTTCACGGTGTCGCGGAACTTGGCTTTAAGTACTGCACAGACATCCAAGCTTTGAGCCTCGAGCAGGCTCTTGAGGGACGCAATATCGCGGGCAAGGCGCAGACGGGCTCGGGCAAAACTGCCGCGTTTCTCGTCGCCATTTTGACGCGCTATTTGCGTACACCCGAGAATCGTGCGAAGACGGGCGGGGTGCCGCGTGCCCTTGTCATTGCCCCCACACGCGAACTCGTCATCCAAATCTGCAAAGACGCGGACGCTATTGGCAAGTACTGCGACCTGCGGTGCCTTGCCGTTTATGGTGGTATGGACTACGACCGCCAGAAGCGTGAATTGCGGGACGCCCCCGTTGATTTGCTTGTGGCGACACCGGGTCGCCTTTTGGACTTCGTTAAGACCCATGTTCTTGACCTTTCGTGCGTCGATACCCTCGTCATTGACGAAGCCGACCGTATGCTCGATATGGGCTTTATCCCAGATGTCCGCCGCATTATGAGCTTCTTGCCGCCCAAGGATAAGCGCACGACGATGCTTTATTCGGCGACATTGAATGATACGGTAATGAAGTTGGCGCTCAACTGGATGAATGAGCCTTATAAGGCGGAAGTCGCGAGTGAGACGAACGCGACGGATACGGTCCGTCAGGTCGTATACTGCATCCGTGCCAAGGATAAGTTCACGGTCCTCTTTAACCACATTGCGCTTCACCCCGAGGCACGCACGATTGTTTTCTGCAACCGCCGTTCGACGACGGAAGATGTGTATTCTTCGTTGCGGGTGCGCGGCATTTCGGTGGAAATGCTCTCGGGCGATGTGAATCAGAATAAGCGCCTGAAGGTGCTGGATGCGTTCCGTGAAGGCGAAATCAAGGTCGTTGTGGCGACGGATGTCGCGGGGCGCGGCATTGATATTAAGGGGCTTGAGTATGTCATCAACTTTGACTTCCCTTATGAAGCCGAGGACTATGTGCACCGCATTGGGCGCACGGGGCGTGCGGGCTCGACGGGAATTGCCATTAGTTTCGCCGATGAGGATGAGTCTTTCGCGATTCCTGAGATTGAGGAATACATCAAAGAGCCGCTTAAGTGCACGATGATTCAGGAAGGCGACCCCTTGCTGAAGCCTCTGCCGCCGCGGCATTCGCGTCCAGGCGAAGTGGATGGTTCGGCGCGCGCGGCAGTTGATGCCCGCGAAGCGGTGACGGAAGAAGAACTCGCCGCCGCCGCCGCCGTCACAGGCATCGTGAATGGCAATGCTCGCACGGGTAGTGGCGCCGCCGCGATTCTTAAGGAGGATGCGCCGCAGCGCGAGCTCCCTAAGTTCGAAAACGCGCTTGAGCCCCAGAAACCGCCGCGTGATGAGCGCGAAATCTACTCTGAACCCGTCGAGCAGAAAGCAAAAGTGGAGGAATGGCAGGTCTAAAGCCGCGCCTCTTCACTTGCGCTTGTGCCGCGATTTATGATATAATATGACTATGAAAAAGTTACTACTTGCCGTTGTTGCTACTTGCGCAACCTTAACTGGGGCGTTTGCGGCACCGTCCGACACTGTTACACAGGCTGATTTGCAGGCGCTTATTCAGCG
>CAVLAC010000133.1:0-3544 GCA_963661055.1 bacterium
GTCTATCCCCCAAAAGGGGGAAGCGCCCAAAAACCTGTATATACAGGTTGGCTGGGTTTTAGAGGTCAAGTCAGCCCTCAAACCCCAGTAAAACAAGAGTTTTACACGTTAATCTCGCCACCTCGAGAGCCAATCAAGCATTGTCTCTAGCTAATCTAGATATTCTAGAAAACCTAGCCCCACCCCTCGCAGCCCACCCCGCCGCTCTATGCCCTTCGGGGCTGAGGGCGCGGTGTTTTTAACCCGAGAGGCACAGAGAAGTGGAGGGCGACTCTCAAGTGAGACAATCTCTCAAGCAGAGCAAGGGCGCGCAGTAGCCTCAAAACAGTCTTGCCTTGCCTTCAGGAAGGTCTCGCGATAGGACGAGGACGGAAAAGTGTCGGGAAGGTTTTAAAAAAGCGTCGGGACGGTTTTATAAAAGCGTCGGGACACTTTTTGCAAACCTTCCCGACACTTTCCCTTCATTCCCCTAGGACGCGACCTTTTTCACGCCGAGTCGCGACCCTTTTGTCGAGGAACTTTTCCATCCAGATCATGTCGAACCACTGTCCGAACTTGTATCCGCAACGATGGAAGTGTGCGCACCGAAAGTAGCCCATCCGTTCATGGAACGCGGCACTTGCAGTATCCAAGTACTCACTCGGCTGTGCAGGCCAGGCAATGCAAGCATTGGCATTCAAAATGCCGCGCGCGGCAAGTTGTCTCTCAAGCTCTAGTAGCAACTCCTTGCCAATGCCGCGTCCGCGACAATCTTCTTTCACATAAATGGAAGTCTCCACGCACCGCGCATACGCGGCACGCTCCTTAAATGCTCCCGCGTAAGCATAGCCGACTACTGCGCCCGCATCATCTTCCGCCACTAAATACGGATAATGCTCTAGCGTCGCCGCAATCCGCCGCGCCATTTCTGCCGCGCGCGGCACTTCATATTCGAATGTAATGGCAGTCTTCTGCACATAGGGTGCATAAACGGACGCAACACCCTCGGCGTCCGCGACCGTTGCCGCCCTGATTTTCATGGGAGAATCCGTACCCGCCGCCCTTCTAGGCGGTAATTGCCGCGTGCGATAATCCGTAGCGCCTCGGGATATGCCAAATGCTCCTGCACTTGGATTCGGGCGTGCAATGTCTCGGGGGTATCATCCTCAAGAACAGGCACCGCCTTCTGGACGAGAATGGGACCTGAGTCCGTGCCCGCGTCCACGAAGTGCACCGTGACGCCCGCGACCTTGCATCCGTAATCAAGGGCTTGCGTCCAGCTATGTACGCCTGGGAAAGCGGGCAACAGCGCGGGATGGATATTCAGTACCCGATTAGGAAATGCCGCGAGCAGTTTCGGCTTAACAATGCGCATAAAGCCCGCGAGGACGACGGTATCCACGCCCGCCTCTTTGAGAAGACGAATACATTCATCTTCCGCCGCGCCCTCTAACTTCGTTTTGAAGGGGGCACAGTCAAGGTACTGGTGAGGGATATTGTGCCGCGCCGCACGGTCGAGTATCTTCGCGTCAGGGAAGTCCGCGAGTACGAGCGAGACTTCCGCGTCCAATTCATTCGCGGCAATTGCGTCCACGATGGACTGCATATTCGAGCCCGCGCCTGAACCGAGTACACCCAAATGCAGCTTGCTCATATCCCGCTTCTCCCTTCTTTACGAGAGATTGCCGACGACCGCCTTAATACGGCGCACGCCTGCCGAGGAAGACTGCTCCTTCAGAATCTTGAAAGAGCCAAGTTCACTCGTGTTCGCCACATGGGGTCCGCAACAAATCTCCTTCGAGACATCGCCAATGGAGTAAAGGGAGACCTGGTCGCCGTATTTCGAGCCGAAGAGTGCCATCGCACCCTCTTTTTTCGCCTCTTCGACGGTGGTCATCTTCTTTTCGACAGGGATTCCTTCCTTAATCCACTGATTCACGAGGTCTTCGACTTCCTTGAGTTGCTCAGGAGTCAACTTCTCAGGCCACGTAAAGTCAAAGCGCAAACGCTCAGGGGTAATATTCGACCCCTTCTGATTGGCAGTTGGACCCAGCACCTTGTGAAGTGCCGCGTGCAGGAGGTGCGTCGCCGTATGCATACGGGTAACGACCGCGCTATTATCCTGAAGACCCGCCTTGAACGAACCCGCACTCGTCGTCCGCGACAGTTCCTGGTGCTTGCGGTTCGCCTCGTCAAAGCCTTCCTTATCCACGGTCAGCCCCGCCTTCTTCGCCATTTCGAGCGTCATTTCGAAGGGGAAGCCGAAAGTATCGTAGAGCTTAAAGGCTGTTTTGCCGCTGATTTGGGTCTGAGCATGCGCCGTAAGCTGTTCGGCGACCTTATTGAACATCGCCTCACCCTTATCGAGCGTCTGATTAAAGCGATTCTCTTCCGCTTCCAAATCAAGCTTGCACTGTTCCAAATTAACCTTAAGCTCAGGGTAAACATGGTTATATTTAGCACAGATGGTTTCCGCCAACTTAACTGTAAAACCAGGTTCAATGCCCAAAATGCGCGAATAACGCACAGCGCGACGGATAAGGCGGCGCAAAACATAGTTCGCACCCACATTACCCGGCTTCACGCCGCCCTTCGGATCGCACAAAATGAATGTCGCCGTGCGCATATGGTCGGCAATAATCCGCCGCGCCCGCAAAACTTCCTCGGGGTCTTTTCCCGCCGTATCTTTCGAAAGTTCGTCAATCTTCGCCATAATCGGAGCAAAGATTTCTGTATCATAGACCGTCGGGGCTCCGCTCATCATGCAAATGGTGCGCTCAACGCCCATTCCTGTATCGACATTGTGCCGTCCGAGCGGTTCGAACTTGCCTTCCGCCGTCTTATTGTACTGCATGAAGACATTGTTCCAAATCTCAATGTACTTACCGCAATGACAACCTGGACGGCAATTCGAACCGCAAGCAGTCTTGTGGGTATCGATGAACATCTCGGTATCAGGGCCGCACGGACCCGTTGTGCCCGCTGGTCCCCACCAGTTATCCTCACGCGGCAGAGGGAAGATGTGGCTCTCGGGGAGACCTTGCTTCTTCCAAAGCTCAATCGCCTCATCATCGCGCGGAATGCCCTCCTCGCCCGCAAAAACAGTCACATACAGGTCGGCAGGGTCAAAGCCGAGCTTAGTCGTGAGAAATTCAAAGCTCCAAGCAATCGCCTCAGGCTTAAAATAGTCATTAAGGGACCAGTTGCCGAGCATTTCGAAGAAGGTCAAATGTGCCGCGTCGCCCACTTCATCAATATCGCCTGTACGGACACATTTCTGAACGTCCGTCAAGCGGTGCCCTGCCGGATGTTCCATAGCACCCATAAGGTAAGGGACGAGCGGGTGCATACCCGCCGTAGTAAAAAGCACCGTGGGGTCATTTTCGGGGATAACAGAAGCCCCAGAAATGATCTTGTGACCCTTGGACTCAAAAAACTTCAAGTACAGGTCGCGGAGTTCATCCGCCGTCAGATTCTTCATATTTACCATTTCCTATTGCGGGGGGCAAGGGACTGCCCACCCTACCTTTGGGCTTGGTAGGGGGCGCAGTCCCCTGCGCCCCGA
>CAVLAC010000134.1:0-3331 GCA_963661055.1 bacterium
CCACCCCCCGCACCCCCCGCGACGGAAGCCCCTCTGCCGCCCCCTGCGGCGATTCCGCCAGTGACGAAGGTGTATACGACGATTGATTCCGCGCCGCCACCCCCACCGCCACGCCCGGTCGCTCAGCCCACACAAGTCGAGTTCGCGGTTTCGCCTGTTTCCACAGCTTCCAAGCCTTGGAAGTGGTTCCATTATCTCGCGACGACAGAATCGGGATACTTATTGATAGAAACCGACTCGGGGATTGTGACGATGAACCCGAAGGCGGCGCGGGAACGCATTGTTTTCGAACAGCTCGCACATTCCCCGAATGAGCTCCCCATCGTTACTCAGACGCTACTTATTCCCGAAATCATCAAGCTACCCCCAGCGGAAGCGGCGCGGCTACGCGGCATTCTTGATGTAGTCGAGAAGATGGGCTTTCATGTCGAGGAATTCGGACGCGATACCTTCAAAGTGGACGCCATCCCTCTCATTGCCGCGAAAGTTTCGGCGGCGGGACTTCTCACAACTATCGCCCAAGACTTTGCGGAAGGCGGGGCTCGCCGCGCCAATACTCATTGGCGGGAAGAGCTCATCGCCAAATCCGTCGCCCGCTCTTGTGCGGGGGCGTATAATAAGTTGATGGAGGAAGAAGCGGTCCGTCTCGTGGAAGAACTTGCCGCGAGCCGTATGCCCTATGTCTGCCCACACGGCAAGCCCATTATGATTTTCACCTCCACCCGCGAACTCAACCGCAAGTTTGGACGCGAATGAAGGCGTTTTGGCGGCAATCCCTTCTCCTTTTCCTCTCGCTTCGCGCGGGAGATCTCGTTACACTCGCCGCGGCACTTTGGTTTGTGCCGCGCTTCGTCTCGCCGGAGGACTTAGGCGCGATTTTGCCTGTCACCTCCTTCGCATCTTTCCTCGCAATGCCCATCTACGCCTGCGCTCTCGTGACAATGAAGCTCTCGACGGATCTCACAGGGCGCGGACTCCACGCCGAGCGCACCACCCTCCTGCGCGGCGTTTTCTCGGCATTTGCCATTCTCCTCGTTATCTCCCTCACATGCGCCGCGCTTCTTCTGCCCAATTACCTCACCCAAATGAGAGTGTCTACACCGTCCATTGGCTTCTTTATTATTGCCGCGTCACTCTTCGGATGCTTTGCGCCAGTTTATACGGACGCCCTCCAGTCCCTAAAGCGCTTCGGCACATTGGGTGCGGTCGAGTTTTGTAGCGTCCTTGCGCGTGTCGGGGCTTTCGCGGCAATTATGCCTGCCCGCCCCCTCGTCGGATACTTCGCGGGGCAGTCCGCCCAGCCCCTCTGCCGCATAATCGGAGGCTGCACCACGCTTTGGAAGGAACTTACCGCCGCCGCCAAGCCCTTCTGGACGCGGCAGACGCTTACGACGGCAGGGCGGCTCTATTTAGGCACGATTTTCTATCTGGGTGTCTCTATGGCAGAAGGTGTTATGGAGCAGAGCGTCATCCGTACCCAACTCGCGGGCGTTGATTCGGCGGGCTACTATATGATTTCGCGCTTCTCGGACTTCCTTTTCCTTATAACCATCCCCCTCCTCTGGGTGATGTTCCCGCATACGGCGGATGCCGCGCGAGAGGGACGCGCCACACGCGCGTTCGTCTTGCCCGCGAGCGCCATTACCCTCGGGACCGCCATTTTTGCCGCGCTCATTTACATTCCTTGGGGCACGCCCCTCCTCGCGCTCCTCCCTAACGGAGCAAACTATGCCGCGTTCGCGAAGTTTATGCCGCTTCTAGTGATTGCGACGGGGCTCACTTCCTGCCAAGTCTTCTACACGAATGCAGAACTCTCGGCGGGACGCTTCGGATTCCTCGCGTGGTTTGTCCCCCTGAATCTCATCGGCGTCGCCGTCCTACACTTTGGACGCAACCTCTTCACCACCTTCCCGCATGTCCTCACCTTCCTCTTGGCGATTGCCGCCCTGCGGGCACTCTGTTCGGGGCTTGCTCTCGCCCTTCAAAAGGATAAAAGATGAAAGTCTCCTTTATTATCCCAACCCTCAACTCCGCGAAGACCCTCGGCGAGTGCCTAAAGGCGATTCGTGCCCAGACCTTTACGGACTACGAGATTGTCATTGCGGACGGAGGCTCCATCGACTCCACGCTCGACATAGCGCGGCAGTTTGGGGTGGAAGTTATTTGTCCCAACCCCCTCAAGACGGGGGAGGCGGGGAAAAGCGCGGCAATTTCTGCCGCGCACGGCGACATCTTCGCGCTTGTTGATTCCGATAATATCCTCCCTGAGCCAACTTGGCTTAAGAAGATGCTTGCACCCTTCGCGAATCCCAAGATCTTCGCGACGGAACCCCTGCGCTACTCCGCACGCGCTACCGACCCTTCCTTGACACGCTATTTTGCCGCGCTCGGGATGAATGACCCCATCTGCCTTTTCGCGGGGAACTATGACCGCATTTCAGCCGTCACGGGCAAATGGACGGGGCTCACAATTGAGACAAAGTCTCATACCGAACCAAACGGACTCCGTTGGCTCGAACTACACCCAACCAACACCCTGCCCACCATCGGGGCAAACGGATTCCTCTTTCGGCGACATATCCTCGAGAAAGTGGCTTGGCAGCCCTACTTTTTCGACATTGATGTCGCGGCAGAAAGTGCCGCGAAAGGTCTCGGCTACATAGCGAAAGTCGATACTTCTATTATCCATCTCTACTGCGCGAAGTTCGGGGACTTCGTCCGTAAGCAGAATCGGCGCATTCGGGACTTCCTGTATTTCGCGGCGACGAAACAGCGCTCTTACCCATGGAAGAATAGCCAAGCACGCGGCGTTATCCTCTTTACACTCTCTTGCCTAACCCTCTTGCCGCTCGTGGTGCAAACGGTGCTTCTCGCCGTGCGGTCTCCGAAAGAACTGCGAAGTGCCGCGCTCTGGCATATCCCTGTTTGCTACGCGACGCTCTGGGTCTACGGACTAGGCTTTTTGGGCAAGATTCTCGGCTTTAAGCCGCGTCTCGCCAATCGCCAGAATTGGCAGGCTTAACTTTATACCCAAAATATGGTATAATATCCCCCACTTTTATGAATAAGAATCATTATATTGGAGCCTTCTTTGGCATCCTCGCGGCAGTCTGCTACGGGACGAACCCGTTTGGTGCCGTCAATCTTTATCACGCAAACTGGGTACCCGAAACTGTCATCATCTACCGTATGGCTCTCGCCCTCATCGGCCTCACCGTCGCGGGCACACTACTGAGGGAAAAATTCCGTCCGTCGAAGAAAGATCTTCTCACCACAGCGAGCCTCGGAGCACTTTTTGCCGCGTCCTCGGGGTGCTTCTACACCGCCTTTA
>CAVLAC010000135.1:0-3140 GCA_963661055.1 bacterium
TACATGTCTGTTGCGGACCCTGTGCGTGCGCCTGTGTGCCGCGCTTGAAGGCGCAGGACTGTGCAGTTACTCTTTTTTTCTCAAACTCCAATATCGATACCGCCGAGGAGTTTGCGAAGCGTGAAAGCGCGGCGCGTAAGCTCGCCGAGGTGGATAGCGTCCCTTTTGTTGTTGACCCCTATGACCACGCACGGTGGCTAGAGGAAGTCGCCTCGGGCTTCGAGAATGAGCCCGAGAAAGGGCGGCGGTGCGATAGATGCTTTCGCTTTAGCCTCACGCGTGCCTTTGAATATGCTGCCGCGAACGGATATGATGCCGTCGCGACTTCCTTGACCGTCAGCCCCCATAAGCCGAGCGCACGCGTTTTCGCGGCAGGCGAAGATGCCGCGTGGTGCGTAGGGACGAAAGCCTGTGGAGGTTCCGCAAGTGCCGCGCCGAGTCTTCTCAAAGAGGACTTCAAGAAGAAGGAGGGCTTTAAACTTTCCGTCCAACGCGCGGCGGAACTCGGACTCTACCGTCAGAAATACTGTGGCTGTGAGTTCTCTCACGCGGCACAACTAAAAAAAGGAACCCCTCAATGAAGAAAATCGCCTTTTTCGACGCGAAACCCTACGATAAGGAGTCCTTTGATGCCCTAAACGAGGGACGCTATGAGCTCAGCTACTTCGAGACGCGCCTAAGGGAAGCCTCGCTTCCGCTTCTAGAAGGGTGTGAGGCGGCGTGCGCCTTTGTGAATGACGAAATTAACGCGGCAGTTATTGACGGACTCCTTGCGCGGGGCGTTCGGCTCTTGGCTTTGCGTTGCGCAGGTTATAACAATGTCGACATCAAGGCGGCCTATGAGAAGGGGCTTACGGTTGTGCGCGTCCCCGCCTATTCGCCTTATGCGGTCGCCGAGCACGCTGCGGCACTTTTAATGACGCTTAACCGCCACATTCATAAGGCGGCGGCACGGACGCGTGACTTTAACTTCTCCCTCGTCGGCTTAACAGGGCACGACCTTTACGGCAAGACCGTGGGCGTGATTGGTACTGGCAAAATCGGACGCGTCTTCTGTGATATTTGCAAGGGCTTTGGTATGCGTGTTCTTGCCTATGACGCATTCCCGAATCCCAATGCCGCGCTCGAATATGTGTCGCTGGACGAATTATTGGCTCAAGCGGATATCATTTCACTGCATTGTCCGCTTACGCCTGAAACGCGGCATATGATAAATGCGACCAGCATTAGCAAGATGAAACGCGGCGTTTTGCTCGTGAATACCTCGCGCGGAGGTCTTGTTGAAAGCGACGCACTCCTCGCGGCTTTGCGCAACGGACACCTCGGTGGCGCGGCACTTGATGTCTATGAAGAAGAAAGCGGATGGTTCTATGAGGACCGTTCGGCTACCGTGCGGCAAAATAAGGTTCTTGCGCTACTTGTCTCAATGCCCAATGTTATTGTGACATCACACCAAGCCTTCTTGACCCATGAGGCACTCGCGAATATTGCTACAACGACATTCGAGAATCTTGACGCCTATTTCGCAGGCAAACCCCTCAAAAACGAGGTCTGCTATCGTTGCCTCGGACAAGACACCGCCACCCGCGCCTGTTGCCCCAAACGCGAATCAGGTCGTTGCCGCTAATAGTGTTATTGGGGTGAGAAGCGCAGGGAACGGGTGCGCCTCCCACCCATAAAGTTGCCGTCTTAGCCCCATTATTTTACTCGAGGTCTCTTCCTCTCTTGGGTGAGAAATTGCCATCTGATGAGATTTCTCACACAAGTGCGCCCATTTATGGTATAATAGTGGCGTTCTTGAGGGTGAAAGCCCGAAGGGACGCTATAGTTCGGGAACTGATTGTGCTCTGGTCAAGCTACTTCGTGTGAGCCGACCGCCTTTCCACCCCCGAATGTCCTAATCAATTTGCAACTGCAAAGCGATCGTCGTGCGAAATGTAGGAAGTTTCACGGAAGACGATACTCTGCAGAGGAACGCAATTGCGTTTCCTCTCTTTGTGTTTCTTCCAAGGCCCTTCCTACAGCCGCGCACGAGACATAAAGAGAGGTTTTCTTTTCTTGTGTCCAGATTGCCGCGTGGTCATAGGAAGCCAAAGCGCCCATTTGTCTCCTGTGTAACACTAAGGGCATAGAGTAAGCAATGAAAAAGGTATTCATAACTTTTGGAGACGGCGGAGACAACTTCGTCAGGGCGCGTAATCGAATTTTAAGAGAAGCGCAAGCAACTGGGCAATTCGATGAAATGCACGGTTTTTGTTGGGATGATATTACAATGCCAGAGGTTTTGGCTTCGCCATTGCGAAAGTATAAAAGAGGATGTGGCTATTGGGTTTGGAAGCCGACTATTATCTATACAACACTTTCTAAAATGAACGATGGTGACATTCTTGTTTATTGTGACTGTGGGAATGTTCTGTTTAAGGCGAGGAGACAATGGCGACACTTCTTTAAGATGCTAGATAAATGCGATTGTATTCTTCACAGAACAACTTACGGAAACATTCAATATACGAGGAAGGAACTCTTGGAAGAATTTGGGAGTGAAAGTGGAATAAGAGGAAGACTTCCTTTCCAATATGAGAGTAACACTTTTTTTGTTAGGAAAACACCTTTTTCGATGTGCTTTATGAAGAAATGGCTCGATATTGTGGTATCAAAGCCCGATTTAGTTCGTGATGTAATAGGGGATGAAGAGAAGAAGATACAATTGCCGACATTTGTTGAGAATAGACACGAACAGTCCGTGCTAACCCTCCTTGTTGAGCAATGTTTTGCAGATAGGAATGTTAAAAATAAGATAAAAACACTTTGGGAGTTCCACGCGGGTTGGTGGCTTTGGGGTGTTCCGTGCATAGAGACAGCGCGACTTAGGGATGAGGGCAATTTTCATTTTGGTCTTAAGAAAATGACAATTCGCATTCTGTGTAGAATCCTTTGGCGGTTGCAATTATATCTCGAGAAAAGGCAAGTAATCCTTTATTGGGAAAAGGGATGGAATACAGGCGGCTATTACGGGGCGTAGTCTGTGAATGCGGTTGCTACATAAGGATTCCTCTCTCCTTTAAATTCCCTACTTCACTGGCACCGAGGGAAGTAGGAAGTGGTATGCCTGAGTCTAGAACCCCGCATGCCTTCCCCTA
>CAVLAC010000136.1:0-2880 GCA_963661055.1 bacterium
ATCATCCTTAAGTACTCAGTAGACGGAGAAGAGAAGATCATTCCAGTTGCACCAACCTTTAGTTCAACTGAGTTGATGAACTTCTCATTCCCCTCTGAGCTCGATAGTGTTTCAGCGGGCACTGAAATAGAAATAACCCTTCGAACCCGATCGGGTGTAGAAGACGGGGCTTTCTCTTCAGCGAGCCGTATCGTAACACTGGTTAATCTGTAAAGTTACAGAGCTGGGACTCAGTTGTTTTAGGGCGGGTGCACCCCAAAAGGTGCGTCCGCCCTTTTTTATACCCCGTCCTGCCCCCTTCAAAACCCTAGTCCCCGTTTGCAAAAACGGGGATTAGGGTTTTAAGAAACGGGGATTAGGGTTTTAAGAAACGGGGATTAGGGTTTGCATGAAACGGGGCAAGCCTTTTAACAAGCGCCCCAAGCTTTTCACAAAACGGGGCAATGGTTCTAAAGGCGACTTCCTCTCCTAAACGGTCACGGCGACCGTACTCACTTCCCTGCCTTAACGCAGGACCGCTTCTCGATCTTACCAGTAACGCCGTCAATTATATAGGTAGGCTTTGTAATAGGTCCCAACTCAAACTTAACGGCAGGGTCATATTTGACGACAATGCGTTCCGTCGCCGATTCCGCTTCGACTATAGGGTAATTCAGTTGGGGGAAATGCGGACGGAACTCGCCCTTGAGCAGGGTCTCGCGGTGTTCATCGCTGAAACGCACCCATTTAGCAATTATCGCCTTCATCTCTGGCGAAGCTTCCCTCAACATAACCGAATACTGCACCGTACCGAAGATGGAAGCGAGTATAAACCGCTGAGCATTCTCGGGGGTCTCCTCGGGATTCCAGCGAATCATATCCGAATGGACGCTCGTTCCCTCGCAAAGTAGACGCATATTCGCGATATGGACGCGATTGCGGAGTTGCGAACCTGGGCAGTCCCCGACGCGCACCATATTGCCGTATTTACGGATGACAGGTCCAACATAAGCCTGACGGAACTCGAGTAGCAACCCAGGTTTTACAGCATTCAACGCCTCCGTCACTTCGGAGAGGAGTTTTTCCACGCCCTCAGGAATGGAGCGGCAATCGCGTCCCGCATAATTCTCGGCGACGGCAGGGTCTACCGCACCCTGCAATTCAAATTGATCAACAAAGTCGAGTTTAAAGCCATCAATATCCCAATCCTTGAGACACCGCAAATAGATATCCCTCAGATGTGCACGCGCCTCAGGGAAGCGCGGGTCAATAAGCCACGCCTTAAACGGCTCTTCATAGCGCAGAAACTTGCCTTTGAGCTTAGTGAACGCGGCAGTTTCCTCGCCGACATAGGGCATTGCGAACCACATCATATACTTCATACCAAGCGCATGAACCCGCGCGACATGTCCGCGCATATCTGGGAAACGCCGCTTAGAGATTTGCCAATCGCCGCACGACTTATACGAACGCTCAATGTCGTCACATTGCCAGCCATCATCAAGGATAACGACTTTCATCCCGAGTTTCGCCGCTTCCGCGCATTCCGCCTCTACCGTCTTATCAGTTACATCCTTATGGAAGTTGTACCACGTTGAATAGAGCGACTCAAACGCGGCGGGCGGAGGCGTAGCGGGCGTGCCACCCGCCGCAACACTCTGCCACGCGGCGGCAGCCTTAATTGCCTGATAGAATGGGATTTCCCGTGCATCAAGACGAACCTCAGTCTCATATTCCGTAAGTGGTTCGCAAGGCGCACTAAAGAATGTAAAGGATGGGTAGTAGCAGAAGTCCTCTTCGCGCAAACCGCCACCCAGCAAGACCTCCCGATGCAACTCAGAGACGGCAATCGTCATACGGTTCGTTTCATAGGCATTAAACCAGCACTTCATCGGCTGAGTACGCGCCACATTAAAGATATTCCCCCACCACGGGAGTGGCGAAAGATTCCCACTACAGCCAAAGTTCGGGTTCCATGTATATTCGCAATCGAGTTGCGGGAAGGCGACAACCACGCTGAACTTCGGCGGCTGTGAAGGTTGCGACGCGGTTGCCCGCACTTTCGCAACTTGCACGCCCGGCTCAACTTCGGTCGTTTTCACTTCGAACGACCATCCCTGAGGCTGTTCGCACGCCACTTTCACGGAAGGATTCAGCAATGCTGCCCCCAACAGTATAGATGCTATCATCTTTAGCTCCTTTGCTCATTCATAAGAATGAGAATATTATATCATATTTCGCTTCCCACCACAACAAAAGAGGACAGGGAAAGTGAGAATAAGGTAGATTCCAAGTAAGATTTGGTAGCCGTGTGGGGTGACGGCGAGAGACCGGGGGGCGACGGCAAAACAGTCGAAAAGCCAGCCACCGAGTTGCATAATCCCAATAAGCGAGATATTTGCGACGAAGTTGGCAAGCCCTATGACGCTCGCGGAGTATCCGTCGGGCACCCGCTCCCGAAGTGCCGCGATTGTTACGCCTGTAAAGCCATAACCAGCCCCTAGCGCAAGGAATCCGACCGTTGCAAGTACCCGCGTCAAACTTGGCGCGGCGAAAGCTCCCACGAAAAGGCACGCCACCCCGCCCGTCAGCGCCACAGCACTCACAATCTGGAAGCCCCGCCGGTGATTTCCAAGCCAATAACTAACCGTTCCGCCCAGCACCATCTCAATAATGACTAGGACATTCATTATCCCTAAGATTGTGGGCGGCACGCCACAGAGGTCGGCGAGGTACTTCTTCGCGACCACGGCGAGTATCGACCAATAGACGAAGATATTGAGGGCGGTTTGATAGAAAACACACCGCAAGGGCGCACTCTTAAAGGCGTGCCCCAATTCCCGCAGAGTGACAACCCCCTTCACGGACGCGGCACTTTCTGCCGCGCTCGGGCGCAGGCGA
>CAVLAC010000137.1:0-2793 GCA_963661055.1 bacterium
TATGGGCGAGTTGTCGCGTAAGCCTTCAGCGTAGCGTTAGCGAAGCTTTTGTAGCTCATCGGAGTTTGTAAATAGGGGGTTGGGCAAGTTAGCCTAAAATGCAAGATTTTGAATTTTCCTATTGACACTGGGGGGGGGGGGTATGCTATAATATTACGCAACTAAACCAAAGAAGGGTCGCGAGTCAAAGGGACTTGCGAACCAAAGAAGGGGTTTGGTGAAAAGGTTTTGAACTAAAGGTAGTTATGAAAGGTACTAGAAAAGTATGAAGATGACTAAACTCATCCTCGCGATGATTGTGGGCACATCGGCGACTCTCGCCGCATGGGCTCAAGCGCCACTCGCTGGGCAGGCGGGTAGCGATACGGTAAAGCGTGCTCAGGCACCTGGCGAGGTGCGTCCGCAAGCTCCTGTGAAGGAAGCGAAGCCGTCCGCCGAGGCGGAGGCGAGTGCCGAAGATGAAACCATCATTGGTGTCATCAAGAAGTTGTCCCTCTCGGGTGACGCGGCATTTATTGACGCGGAAGATGTCGAGGACTTGCTCGCCCCCACGCTCGTGGATGGCTGGGTGAAGACCGTCGGCAACTTGAAGAATACAATTGCGATGGCGAAGGCGGAACTCATTGACCGCGGCTATTATCTCATCTCGATTGCTCCAGCTTCCGCCACAGCGTATCACAAGGATACGAAGACGCTCGATCTCGTGGTTGACCCTGGCTACTTCGGCGATGTTACCGTCGACATGAAGAACAACGGTGGCGAAGGCGACTGGTACAACAAAGAGCAAGTTGAGAAGCGCCTTAAATATGTGAAGAAGGGCGATACCTTCAACTACTTCACACTGCGCCAAGCGCTCCGTCAGATGAACGGACATCCCGATCTTTGCGCGGATACAAAACTCAAAGTGCGTGAAGCGAAGACGGACGCGGGTGAGACGAAGTCGTCCGTTCTGACGCGCTACTGCGACGCGGCACTTGAAGTCGACGACTCGTTCCCGTTCCATGCCTCACTCGACATCAATAACTACGCGATGGATGAGCTTGACAATTGGCAGGCGATTCTCACGCTCCAGTACCTGAACTTGACGGGTGCGGACGATGTGTTGACGGTCAGCCCCGCCATTACGATGAACGGCGATATGTGGTCCGTCGCCGCGAGCTATGTGCGGCCGTTTGAGTTCTTGAATGGTGGTAGCTGGTCCATTTATGGCGGCTATAGCCGTCTTGATTGCGATAGCATCATTGACCGCGTCGATTTGCTCGGCACGGGTGGTTTCGCGGGACTCAATACTTCCTGGAACATCTGGGATTCGGTGAACCGCAATATCTCGTTCAACCTCGGCATCATCTGGCGCTACATTGAGGATGAATGGAGTGTTATGGACTATAAGCTCCAGAAGCGCAATGTGAATGTTCTGCCGCTCACAGTCGGCTTCTCGTATGCCGATAAGCGCCGCGATTGGCTCGGCGGTCTCGACTTCTTCTCGATTAGCGAATCGATTGAGCTTATTGACGGAGGTGACAAGTTCCGTAAGTACAGCGAAGACGCGGACCCGAACTACCTCATCACCCGTCTGAGCTGGGCGCGTTTGCAACCCCTCTTCGGACCCAAGGCGAACGGCGAGGAATGGCGTTGCTGGAGCTGGTATCACAAGATTGAGGCCCAGTTCACGGCGGATAACCTCATCACGGCGGAGCGTCTCGCCTATGGCGGCAATTCCTGCTTGCGCGGCTATCGTCGGCGCGGTTATCTCGGCGACAGCGGCGTGTATGGTACGGGCGAAATCCGTACCCCCGTCTTCTGCGACCCGATTACCTCGTTCTTCCGCGATTCCACGGGGAAGAGTCCGCTTGAGCGCATCCAGTTCTTCGTCTTTACGGACGCGGGTTACATCGCTTATTCGGATACCTACCCGAACATGGAAGATAGTGAGTTCCTTTGGTCGGCGGGCTTTGGCGTCCGTGCGGGTCTCACGCAGTATGCCTCTCTCAATCTTGATGTAGCCTTCCCATTGGAGAAGGGCTACGCGGATAAAGAGGACGAGGACTGCGAAGTCTATCTTTCCGTCAAGTTCCAGTTCTAATGAGGAAAGGAGTTTATACAATGAAAGCAACTATTTTTAATCGTCCTATGGGCAAGGCACTCGCCGTTTGGTGTGCCTTCGCAACCGCCTCCAGCGCGGCGTTGGGTGGCACGGCGGTGCTCCCGAGCGCAGAGTTGAACAATTATTCAGGTGTTAATCGCGTGGAGGGGTTTGGCTACACTGAGACTAGGTATCGTTCGGTTCCTGATAGTTCTGGCGGCTACACACTTCAGCCTTATAGTTATCAACCACATCCATTTGAGGGTATTATTACTGGCAATGGTGGCACCGCTGTTCTTGACTGGAGCAAGCTTAGCATTGATAAGGACTATACCCTGAGCTTCAATGGCGGTGGCTCGTTCTACAACGTAGTCAGCTCGTCTGGTGGTCAGTCGATGCTTATGGGCAAACTCCAAGCGGGCGACAGTGCGAATGTTGCGAATGTCTACATCTTCAATCCGAATGGAGTTCTAGTCGGTAATGGCGCGTCCATCTCTGTTAGCGGCATCTTCGGTGCTTACGCTATGGGGCTTGAACAGGAAAAGTTGAATACTTGGATAAGCAGTGGTACGATTAACGCTTCTGACTTCACGGCGGGGACAGGCAATATTGTCGTCAACCGTGGCGCGTCGATTACTGCTACTGCGATTCAGCTCGCGGCGAATGGTATCAACCTAACGACCACGGGTACTGGTGACGCGCCGAAGTTC
>CAVLAC010000138.1:0-2774 GCA_963661055.1 bacterium
AGCTTTGGGCTCGTCTTTATCGAGGCGATGGTGCAGGGGGTTCCGTGCGTGGGAGGAGAAAAGAGCGGCGCTGTTTCGTGGGTAATGGGCGAAGGCGGTGTCGCGTGCGATGTGTCGAAGCCTGAGTTGCTCGCGGCGTGCCTTGAGCGCGTTATGGGCGATTGGGAATTGCGCAAGCATCTTTCAGCGGCAGGTGTTGCGCGAGTAAGGCAAGAGTTTTCGCTCGACAAGTGCGTCGACCGCTATCTCGATGCTCTCACTTGCGTCGCCAACGGAGGTAAGGGCTGGTAATTTGTGAAAATTCGTGCTATTCGTAGATAAAATGCAAACTAATCGTATAGAGTGGATTGATCGGTGGCGCGGTATTCTTATCTTCCAGATTGTCGCTTTCCATGTATTTGGCATAGCGTCCAATTACATCCCCTCAGATAGGGACTCTCTAACGCCTATTGTCAAATGGATTGAATCTTATCATGTCGTTGCCTTCTTTGCACTAACAGGTGTTGTTTGGACAACGAAAGCCTCCTTTATAAGATTCTTAAGCGGCAAAGCGCGGCGGTTGCTTATTCCTTACTTTGTCTTTGGTGGTTTGTGGGCTCTCTGTTTTCTAGTCCTCGCTAAGCAATTCCCTGCGGACTATATCTCCATCGATTCCTTTGCTTGGTGGCAGCCCTTTGCGTCCGTTCTCTTCTGCAATGGCTATCCCAACGGACTCGGTGCGCGGGTGATTAACGCGCTTTGGTTTTTGCCTGCGATGTTCACGACATCCGTCACCTACTATTTTGTCGACCGCTATCTGCCGCGCTGCAGGTATCAGTTGCTCCTGCTTCTGCCGCTTTACGCCTTGTACCATATGCTTTCGGGAGTTAATCTCCCGTGGGATATCGATAGGATTCCCTATTTCATGCTTTACATTATTCTCGGACGCTGGATGCTCCCTCGCGCACCGATTCAATGGGTTGCGAAACACTGGTTCGGAGGTCTAATTGCCGCGCTCGTGCTGTATGTTTTCGCGGCGGGGCATTCGTTTATCAAGTTGTGCTTTTCAGAAATGGGCATAAGTGGTTGGTCGTGGATATTTACCACGATGGTGCTTGTTTTCGCTTCCGCGATTCTGGCGCAAGCGGTCCGTTGGAATGCGCTTGGCATCGTCGGACGCGCCTCGCTAGGGATACTCGTCATCCATAAGTTTCCGATTCTCGCGATACAGGCGATACCAGCCCTGCGCCACCTCGCCTTTACTCAGGGGGGGGGGGGGTATATTATCGTGCCTAATAACAACAATTACCGTAGTTATAGTGTCTGTTTTGGTGACCGTGCTAATCCGCTGCCTTGCTTCTTGGGCTCTCGGTGAGAAGCCGCGAAGGACTTAATTCCCTGCCCATACGGACATCGCCTTTGAGAGGTGCGGAGGGAGGCATAGGGGGTGTGCGCAGGGAGGCATACCGCCCCTGCGCACACCCCTATGCCTTTGATGCGCACACCCGCCTGCCACTCGTGCGCAGGCCGCGAATGTGGTTGTGCGGGGCGGGGCTTACGAACAGAACGAGTTTTGATGACCAACAGAAATAATTCTGATGCCCATCAGAAAAAGTTTTGATGGGCATCAGAAGGGGGCAACCCCGCCTCTCGCCGCGTTTTCCTGTCCGTTAGCGGCGATAAGTCGCGGTTTTGCCGATTGCAATCAACATAAGTCGCAGTTTCGCGTGATTTTGGCTAAAGGGCTACCGCCCGGCGGCAAAATATGGTATAATATAAGGTATGAAAGCTGAGCAAATACCATACGGCGTGAAGGACTTCAAGCGAATTCGCTTGGAAGACTTCTATTATGTTGACAAAACTGAGTACATCCGCAAGATGGAAGAGCGGGCGAACTTTCTGTTCTTTGTCCGTCCGCGGCGGTTTGGTAAGTCGCTCCTTTGTGAGACACTCAGGTGTTACTATGATGTAGCGGAGAAAGAGAATTTCCAGCGTCTCTTTGGTGAGCTCGCTATTGGCAAGAACCCGACAAAAGATGCTAATAAGTATTTTGTTCTTTCGCTAGACTTCTCTTTTGTAGGTAAAAATGCAGGTGCATGCTGGGCGGACAAGTTTGAGATCTATATTAATACTGCACTTAATAATCTCATTGATTTGCATCGTGATTTGCTTTCTACTCTAACGGATGTAGATGCGCTTATGAAGAATCCAGTTGCTGGTTCTAAGTGCGAAATTCTCGTTCAGCTTGTGCACCGTCTCGGATTGAAGTTCTATGTAATTGTGGATGAATATGATAACTTCACCAATGAGATTGTTTCCTCTGCAGGTGGCAAAATCCCTTACAAGGAAATAACCCACGGTACAGGCTTTTATCGCGGATGGTTCAAGCTTTTCAAGGGTGTTTGTGACCGTATCTTTATGACGGGTGTCTCGCCTGTGACGATGGATGATCTCACTAGCGGATTTAATATCGCGACAAATATCACGCAGTCTGCTGAGTTTAATGCGATGGTTGGTTTCACAACGGAAGAGACGCGCAAGCTCTTAGAAGCCTTTCAGGGAGTAAATAAGTTCACAGACTCGATAGAGGGTCATCTTAAGACGGTAAAAGAGTGGTATGATAATTACTGTTTCGCCGAAGAGTGCGTAGGAACTGAGACGCTTTATAATTGCGATATGGTACTTTATTATCTGGGCGAACTTGTTGCTAGGGGTCGCGCACCGAAAGATTTGGTAGATGCTAATATCCGAAGTGACTGGAACAAACTCACAGCGATTCTTGCCGCGCAACGCCA
>CAVLAC010000139.1:0-2714 GCA_963661055.1 bacterium
CCTGCGGAGCAAATCTGCGTAGCGTTAGCGGAGCTTTTGTAGCCCCTCGGAGTTTCTAAAAACCTACCCTAGGTGAATTGTACCCTCGAATAGAAAGGATGAACTATGAATATGAAGAAACTTGAATCGACTCTGCGGATGCTCTTGCGGGATGCCGAAACTCACGAGCGGCTGATTCGTGAAGCCCTCGCGTACGTACGCGCCGACGCGTACGCCGGCGCCGGCGCCGATGTAGGGACCGGGGCAAAAGAAAGCAAAGAAAGAGACATTCCCCCCACACCCCCTATAGAGAAAGAAACGAAAGAAAATCTAAAGCAAAATAAACTCTTGATTGATTCCGCCGACCCTTCCGCCTCACGGCGGGATCAATCAATCGCCCCTGTTGAGGATTCGTTGTTGATTCAGTCGGCGAAGGACGCGGCAGAAGTTCAGTCGGGCACTCTCGAGCCAACCGAAGCCGAAGTCGTCAGTTTCGCCGAGAATGTGATGGGCGTTCCGACCTGGTACGCGAAGTGGTGGCACCGCTACATGGTCAGTGTCGGATGGACCACGAATCGCGGAGAGCGGGTCGACCGCAAGAATTGGCGTCCGCTTATGAAGACTTGGTGGCGCAATTGCCGCGAAGACGAACGCGAGCAGATTCGCCGCGAAATCACTGAAGGCGCGAAGCCGAAAGAAGACCTCGCGGCACTTCGCGAGCGCCTCCTCGCCGAAAACGAGCGTATGTGGGGGTAGCGGTAGCGGTCACGCAGGGACGCGTGACCCCTACCCTTTGATCTTTGACAATTGAATTTTTGAATAGCCCCTTCGGGGCTGGTGGGGTTTTGTGTTTTTAACACAGAGGCACAGAGAAGTGGCGGGCGGCTCGTGCGTCCAAGAGGTTAGGTGCACGGACAGAAATGTCCGTGATGATTCCTCAACAGAATGTCTTAGAGCCCTTTTTATAAACGCCCGCATCAGGGCGGGTTAGCACGGTTGCCGCCCGCCGCGCCGAGTATGCCCTTTCCACGCGGCATTACCGTGCGAGCCAGCCGCCGTCGCAGGCGTAGGTGTAGCCCGTCATATAGTCCGAGGCGGGGGAGGCAAGGAAGACACAAATGCCCTTGAGGTCATTAGGCGTGCCCCAGCGTCCCGCCGGAATACGGTCAAGAATCGCCTTGTTGCGCTTCTTATCCGCACGAATCGGCGCAGTGTTGGCTGTCGCGATGTAGCCAGGCGCAATCGCATTCACGCAGATTCCGTCCTTCGAAAGCTCATTCGCCATAAGCATAGTGAGGGACTTAATACCGCCCTTCGATGCCGCGTAGCCGGGCACAAGGATTCCACCTTGGAAAGAGAGCATAGAGGCGATATTGATAATCTTGCCGCCCTTGCCCTGCTTAATCATCTGCTTTGCCGCCGCCTGCGAGAGGAAGAACGGAGTCGAGAGATTAATTGCAATAACATCATTCCAGTTCTTCGCCGAATGTTCCGTGAACGGTTCGCGGCGGATAATGCCCGCGTTGTTGACGAGGATGTCGAGGCGACCGAGTTCCTTCACAATCTTCGCGACAACCTTGGGGGCTTCTTTCTCGCCCTTCGAGAGGTCCGCCTTAATGGCGAGCGCACGGCGTCCAAGCTTCTTAATCGCGGCGACGGTCTCGTCCATAGGGATAACATCCACAACGGCGATATCCGCCCCTGCTTCGGCGAGCCCGAGGGCATATGCCTGCCCAATGCCGCGTCCCGCACCTGTCACAACGGCGACTTTGCCGTCCAATTTGAATTGATCGAGTATCATTTTGATTCTCCTAATTAGAATTGTTAGAAAATGTTAGCGCATTTCGGCAACAGGAATCTTATCCATATCGCCATAGTCGAGATTCTCGCCGCCCATGCCCCAGATGAACATATAGTTCGAGGTGCCCGCGGCAGAATGGACGCTCCATTCAGGTGCCGTGATGGCTTGCTCGTTGTGGAGCCACACGAGCCGCTGTTCTTGCGGACGCCCCATTTGGTGGCAAATGGCCTGCCCCTCAGGGACATTGAAGTAGAAATAAGCTTCCATACGACGACTATGGACATGTTGCGGCATCGTATTCCAGACGCTACCAGGCTTAAGTTCCGTGAGCCCCATCTGCAACTGACAGCATCCGCCACCCTGCACCTTCTCAAGGACAGGCGCAACGATAAGCTGATTAATGACACGGTCATTCGATTCTTCCATCTTGCCTGCCTTGATGTAGTTGCCGATTGTGTACCCCGCCTTCGTACAGGTCTGGTCACTCGTAATGCGTTGCGTTACATATTCCTTATGGGCAGGGGCGGAGTTGATATAGAACTTCGCGGGGGTCTTCGCATCAAGTGACTTGAAGACCACGGACTTCTTTCCACGCCCGACATAGAGGGCTTCTTTGAAGTCGAGGGCATACGCTTCGCCGTCCACCGTGACAACCCCCGCACCCCCGACATTGATAACGCCAAGTTCGCGGCGGTCAAGGAAGTGCTCCGCACGCAGTTCGGGGAACGGCTCAAGCGCGAGCTCTTTTGTAACTGGCATTACACCACCATAAACGAGACGGTCATACATCGTGTAAGTGAGATTAATCTCGTCCGCCGCCATGACCTTCTCCATCACAAAGCGTCCGCGAATCTTCGCCGTATCAAAGGTCTTGAAGTCCTCTGGATGTGTCGCTGTTTGAAATGTGATATTCATAGTTGTTGCCGCTAAGATT
>CAVLAC010000140.1:0-2660 GCA_963661055.1 bacterium
CCTACCCTTTGATCTTTGACAATTGAATTTTGAATAGCCCCTTCGGGGCTGAGGGCGCGGCGGTTTTTAACCCGAGAGGCACAGAGTCACACTTGCCTTGAAGCGCGCTCTCTTCCTCTCTGCGTCTCTGCGTGAGATTTTAACAACAACATTCTCATTCCTCTACCCAATGGGGGCAAAATATGGTATAATGGTAACCAATATGTTGAAGGAGATTGAGAAAATGAAAATGCTTACTCTTGCCCTTGGGCTCTGCCTCACGGGCGCGGTAACTGTTTCGGCTCGCGAGACAAAGTGCTTTAACGACGGATGGTCCTTCGCGCGTGAAGGCGCGGCATTTGCGCCTGTGGAAATTCCGCACGATTGGGCGATTGCGGGTCCGTTCAATCCTGAGGGCGAGGCACGCTCGGGGAAGCTTCCGTGGAAAGGTGCGGGACGCTACCGTAAGACGATTGTCATTAATGAGAAGCCCAAAGGACGCGTCTTCATCGACTTTGACGGCGTTATGGCGAGGGCGGTTGCCTACTTGAACGGATTTCCCTGCGGACGCGGCGATTATGGCTACCTCGGCTTTCGGGCGGATGTCGGTGCATACTTGCGGCTCGGCACAAATGTCCTTGAGGTCGCCTGTGACACACACGATCTTGCTTCACGGTGGTATCCAGGCGCGGGTATGTATCGTAAGGTCACTTGGACAGAGACGGACAACCTTTATTTCGAGGACGATTCCCTCAAACTCGATACAGGCACTATCATTGACGGCACGGCGCACGCGGCACTTTCAGCGACTATTCAGAATCGCGTCGGGAAGGACTTGCCTGTGAAAGTGACGGCGCAAATCCTCGATGCGCACGGAACTTGTGTGGCGACAGAAACCCTCTCGCTCACCGCCAAGGCGTGGAAGGGCACAGAAGCCGCTTTCACGCTTAAAGTGCCGCGTGTGGAGCGGTGGGAAATGACGCGTTCACCCGCGCTTTATACGCTGAAGCTGAGCCTTAGCACACCCGATGGACACTCCGATTCCCTGACGCGGCGCACAGGCTTTCGTGCCTTCAAGTTTGACGCGGACAAGGGCTTCTTCTTGAACGGAAAGCGCGTCCAGCTTAATGGCGTTGACCTGCACTCCGATTTGGGTCCCTTGGGGATGGCGTTTGATAAGGACGCGATGAGCCGTCAACTTGAGATTATGCTCGATATGGGCGCAAACGCCTTGCGGACTTCTCACAATCCGCCCGCCCCCGAGGTGCTCGACCTTTGCGATGAGATGGGCATCTTCGTTTGGGATGAGTGCTTTGACAAGTGGAATGAGACTTGCGGACGCGGCAAAGAGCCGCTTGAGCCGTTCGTCTCGCGCCACCTTGCCCAGCTCGTCCGTCGCGATCGGTTGCATCCGTCGGTGTTCGCGTGGTCGATTGGCAATGAGATTTCGCTTGGCAAGGCGCAACCGCCTGGACAGGAGGATTGGGCGGGCGACCCCTCGCTCGGAACTTCCGTCGAGCGGTGCGGGCTCTTTAGTGAAGTCGTGCGAGCCGAGGACGCGACGCGTCCAGTGGCGATTGGTAGCTGCTTCCCTGAGGCGGCGTATCGCGGCGATTATGCTCCGCTTGATTTGACGGGCTGGAATTATCGCGGCATGTATGAGGGAGTCAAGAAGGCGTGCCCCAATCAGCCGCTCCTTTATTCGGAAAGTGCTTCCGCGCTCTCTGAGTTTGGTTTTTATTCAGAGAATATGCCTACGAGCAAGACGGATTACGCGAAGAGCGTCTTCTGTGTTGATTCCCGCGATTTGAATTCTGCGGCGTGGAGCGATATTGCTGACCGTGAGTTTGCACGCATGGAACGCGACACTTATTGTGCGGGCGAGTTTGTTTGGACGGGTATCGATTATCTCGGCGAGCCCGCGCCTTATGCGGGTTGGGATATTTCGGTTAAGGACTGCTCGCGCAGTTCCTACTTTGGCATTTGCGACTTGCTCGCGTTCCCGAAGGATCGCTATTGGCTCTATCGGGCGCACTGGAATCCGTCCGCCCCGACGCTTGAGCTTTCGCCCAGCCACTGGAACTTTAAG
The DNA here is from genome assembly GCA_963661055.1 of bacterium. GTDB lineage: Bacteria > Verrucomicrobiota > Kiritimatiellia > RFP12 > UBA1067 > UBA1067. The sequence continues at coordinate 2,069 of CAVLAC010000140.1, forward strand.
CCAGGCGTGAAGACTGCCGTCTACGCCTATACAAATGAGAAGGAGGCGGAACTCTTCTTGAACGGACGCTCCCTCGGGCGGCGCACGAAGAATCCGACGGAGGGCAATTTGGACGATTATTATTCCGTTATGCCGCGCTATCGCCTCATTTGGGAGAATGTCGCGTGGGAACCAGGCGAATTGAAGGTCGTCTCTTACGCGGCAGATGGTTCGAAGGCGGGCGAGAAGGTGATTCGTACGGCGGGCGACCCCGTCCGTGTTGTGCTGACCCCCGAGAAGCGGTACGGAAACCTCTGCGTCGTCAAGGTCACGCTCGCGGATAAGGATGGCAACTTCGTTCCGAACGATAACCGCCGCGTTCGCTTCACAGCGACGGACTGCGAGATTCGGGCGGTCGGCAACTCGAATCCGCGCGGATACGATAGTTTCAAGGATACCGCGTCACATCCGCTGCACTTTGGGCGTGCGGGCGTGTATCTGCGAGTCGAGCCTGGTCGCGAAGGGCACCTCCGCGCCGAAGCAGATGGCCTCACCCCCGCCACCGCGTCATTCTAATCCCTGCTGGTAGGGCGGGCAGTCCCTTGCCCGCCGT
>CAVLAC010000141.1:0-2656 GCA_963661055.1 bacterium
TTGGAATTGGGCACTGGCTTTGCCAAACAAGGGACAATCGATTAACGCGGCGTTTTCTTCTGCCGCACCTATCGCGGCGAATGACCCATTTCGCCACGGGGCAAAACCGTGCTGGCTGACCGTTCAAGCGGGGAAGACTCCTTATGCGGGATGGGGGACGCTCCGTCCTGATATGCCCTGCCTCTTTGGACTTCGGGCGATTGAGCCGCCGCCGTCACCTGTTCCTTTACGGACCGTGTCGGATGTCTGCGAAATTGAGCTTGTTCCGCTTGGCGCGACGCAGATTCGCCTAACTTGGTTGCCCTGGTTCTCCCGCTAACCCCACATAATCTAGGGGCTCGTGCCCCTATCACTCGGCGGAAAAATATGGTATAATAGAGGTATGAAATCTGTGAGACTATCTTATGGAGTGAAGGACTTTAAGCGTATTCGCTTGGAGAACCGCTACTATGTTGACAAAACCGAGTACATCCGTAAGATGGAAGATCGGGCGGACTTCCTATTTTATGTCCGTCCGCGGCGCTTTGGCAAGTCACTTCTTTGCGAGACATTGCGCTGTTATTATGATGTAGGGGAGAAAGGAAATTTCCAGCTGCTTTTTGGCGACCTCGCTATTGGCAAGAATCCAACGCCGTATGCGAATAAGTATTTTGTTCTTGTGTTAGATTTTTCGCAGGTCAACTCTTGTGTTGGTTCTACATGGGAGGCGCGGTTTGAGGATTATCTTAATGCTCAACTGGATAGTTTTATATCTCAGCATAAGGATATTTTAAAAGACGACGAGCTTGTGCAGTCCGTATATTTGAAGCCTGGTGCGGCGGCAAAATATAGTGCACTTGTAACGGCGGCGCGCAAGCTTGGTCTCGGTATTTATGTTATTGTTGACGAATACGATAACTTCACGAACGAAATCGTGTCCACGATGGGCAATGCCTCTTATAAAGAGATAACACACGGCACAGGTTTCTATCGCGGATGGTTTAAGCAGTTTAAGGCAACTTGCGATCGTATTTTTATGGCAGGTGTTTCGCCTGTTACGATGGATGACCTCACCAGCGGATTCAACATTGCTACAAACATCACACAGTCCGAGAAGTTTAATGCGATGATAGGTTTTACGGAAGCTGAAGTGCGCAAACTTTTTGAAGACTTCCACGGAGTAGGAAGCTTTACTGATCCGCTTGAGCACCATCTTTCGACAGTGAAGGAATGGTACGATAATTACTGCTTCTCAAAATCGTGTGTCGGCAAGGAGACCCTCTATAATTGTGATATGGTGCTCTACTATCTCACCGAATTAGTCTCCTCGGGCAATCCTCCCGAAAGTTTGATTGATGGTAATATTCGTAGTGACTGGAACAAGCTTACAGCGATTCTTAGAGCGCAACGCCGTGCTGAGACGGTAGACGGTGTTTTGCCACTTACAGAGGAGCTTGCCGACAAAGAAGAGGTGACATTCCCGCTCGTGGAGAGTTTCCCTGTTGAAGCCATCTTCAAAGAAGGGAACTTTAAGTCTCTCTATTATTACTACGGAATTGTCACAATGTCGCGTATCTATCGCGGCGATTTGCAATTCCGCATTCCAAACGAATGTGTCCGCCGCCAAATCTTTGATTATATGCGAGAAGAGTACCAGAGGCGTCCCAATGCAGTGGATACATCTGAGTTTACAGAAAAGTTTAATGCTTTTGCGTGGAACGGAGAGTGGCGCGAGTTTTTGACTTATCTCGCCGAGAAGTACCGTGACAATGGCTCGCCAAGAGACGGAATCGGAGGCGAGGCGCGAATAAACGGCTACCTCCGCGCCTATTTGACGATGAAGAGTGTCTATATGGTGAAGCCCGAATTGTCGCATCCGTGCGGGTATTCGGACTACGCGCTCTTCCCTGACCGCACATTGCCTGAGGGGTATGTCCCCGAGCAGAGCTACATCATCGAGATGAAGCACTCTAAAGCGGACGCTCCCGACAGTGAAATCGCGGCAAAACACGAAGAAGCTCTCGCACAGCTGAAGCTCTACGCGGCAGATTCGAATCTTGCTAAATTGGCAGGCGATACGCCTGTCCACTTCATCTGCTACGAGTTCAAAGGTCGCGACCTTATTAGGCTAGAAGAAGTCTTCCCGACTAAATAAACCACGGATTCCACGGATTGGTAGGGGGCGGAGTCCCTTCCGCCCCGCAATAAGAGAGGTGAATATGAAGAAAAAGACAGTTAAGAAGAGTGCTTCTAAGAAGGTTTCTTCGAAGAAGGAGGTCGCTTCAACGCAAGAGATAAAACAAGAAAGATATGTGATTCTTCGTTTGGACTACGAGGTTGGGGTTCAGGGTTTTTGGCGGCAGATTGTGGTTCCAGAGACCTTGAGTTTAAGAAATCTCCATATGGTTATACAGGCTGCCTTTAATTGGTGCGCTTACCATGCCTATGCTTATGAGCAGAATGGGCAAGAATATGGTAGCGATGAATTTGTTGACGAATTCCCTGAATTTGGATATTTGAGAATCAGTGACACAAATGTATGCGATCTGTTCAAGAAAGCTGGTGACACTGCTGAATATACTTACGACTTTGGGGATAATAATGTCGTGAAGATTACTTGCAAGGGGTATACTAAGGAGTTTAGAAAAGCAGATTTTGCTACCGCTGGACAGGATGC
>CAVLAC010000142.1:0-2598 GCA_963661055.1 bacterium
CCGAGTATTGTTGTCGGTGAGCAGACGATAGAACTCAAGACAATCAGGTTCGCAGACTCGGCGTTCGCGAGTTGGACGACATATGGCAAGAATATAACTGCGTTCTACTGCGACATCATCAAGGCTTTTGGAAGCAAGATGTTTTATGGATCTACAGCGTTGAAAGAGGTGTATCTCGGAGGAACGATTACCTCTCTAGAGACGAATGCCTTTAGAGGAGCCAACGGTGGCACAATTACGAACCTCGTTTTTGACCTCCCGAATCTTACAAGCGTCTATTCTGATCAATATAATAGTGCTTTTCAAGATCAGCAGAAGATTAGTCGTGTGGAATTGGTGAATGCGTTCTCGGATATGAGTCTCATCACGAATGTTGTGAGATATGCCAATAACAGTGGCCCTATCACCGGTCTTCGTATCTATGTCTCTAAGAAACAATGGACGCCGAGTGACAAGCAGAAATATGACAAGTCGACGAATCCGACGGGCTTCTTCTCTGCCATTACGGATGATGACAAGGCAGTGCTTGACGAGGAAACGCAAAAGAAGGTGATTGGCGTATTGGTCAAGGATGGAACGCGCAAGGGTATCTTCGTGCATAAGGCTTCGAAGTACGATAAGCCCACAGGCTTTGCCATCAGCGTAAGGTAAAATGGGAAGAATATGCACGCAATGAACACGCTCACGCGGCGCGAATTCATCGCTCTCTCGTCCGCCGCCGCCTGCTGTCCAACATTCGGAGGGTTCGTGCTTCCTTCCAAGACGAAACCCCTCCCAGACTACTGGTGTACGTGGATGTCGCAGAAGAATCTCGCGGCGGAGAAGTCGTGCGCCGAGAAGACGTCCCTCGCGGGCGAGCAGGGGTCGTTCAGCACCCGCAACTTTATGAATGAGCGACTGCTGTTCAGCAAGGACGGCTGGGCGACTCGGATGTGCGAAGGCATCCGCAAGGGGATGTTCCTGCTGCTGGATGACGGATGGGATGTGCCTTACGACACGCACCCCAGCCGGAATATTGAGCGGTTTGGCTTTCTTGAACCGTGGCCAGAGCGGTTTTCTGGCTGTGGCAAGACACCGCTCAAACGGCTGACGACAATCAACGCGCGTCTGCGCGACGCTGGCTGGCAGGGAGCGGGCCTTTGGATTGCCGCGCAGCGTCACGGCGACAGGCATGGTGGTTTGCTCAAGGATGGAGTGGAGGACTTCTACCGCCAGCGGGTCGAGCTCTCGGCTCGTGCCGGAATCCGTTACTGGAAGGTCGACTGGGGTGTGCGGAACAACAACGGATTCCGTTCGATGGTCTCGCGGGTTGTCCGCGAAATCTGCCCCGAACTGATGGTCGAGCACGCACCATTCGCGATGTGCCCAATCAACACCCAGCGGCTGGATATGAGCGATGGCAAAGGCATCTTCAAGGGATCGGGGCGCGTCGAGGTCAACATCGACGACCCCGCCCTTGTCGAGCGCTTCCGCTTCTCGGACGTGATTCGCACCTACGATCTCCTGCCGCCGTTCGACTATGTGACGACGCTTGATCGTGTCGCCGACTATTCGCGGCTCATCGATCGGCACGGACTTTCGACGATTCTGAATGTCGAGGACGTGCCCATAATCGGGGCTGTGCTCGGCCACGCGCTCGGTATTATGCGTCCGATGGACGGAGGGCAGGACGCAACCGCGCTTGCCGAATGCCGCGCCGCGATGAACTGGCACCATATTGCGCCACCGTTCGGCGGTACAAAAGGCTTCGAGACCGTCGCATCGGACGAGACCCTCGCCGAGAGCCATCGCTATGCGGAAAACGAAACATGGTACAGGGATGTCTGGAACCGTGAGGTCACGCAACGCGCTCCCGCCGTCGTGGCGCGTGGGCTTGCGTTGCCGAAGGTGACTCCGCTCGGCGAGGGGCATCCGTTTGTCGTCGCTGGGCGGCATCCCGGTGGCGCGACGGCGATTGGGACGCTACCGAGGCTTCGCGAGGGACGGAACTTCACGACTCCGCCCGTTGAGATTGCGCTCGGCGAGCCGATCTCCTTTGGTGCGCCGCTAGCAATCTTTGGCGAACCGAAGACCGTGCTCGTTCCTTGTAGGGGTAAGGCGGGTCGCGTCGGTGTCTCCGTGCAAGACCTTACATCTGGGCGGACGGTGCGGACGGAGGTGAACGCGGCGGATGGCGTCCTGCGCCTTGATGTCGCGGCGCTGAAGGCGGCGGTAGCGCAGGGCGGCAAGCCCGTTTCCGCTGTCGCCCTAACGCTTTCGGCATGATTGAATGTTGAAGCCCAAGAAAAAGGCGTAGCGGCTTTCTATTTAGGAAACACCGTAGTTATTTCTGATCACGCACCGAACCTCTTGGATGCACGAGTCACGGTTGTTATTGCCACGGATTTACACGGATTGCCACGGATGAGGGTTTTAGCCGTGTAGAGTTGTAGAATTGTAGGGCGGGCATTCCTTGCCCGCCGTTTGTACTTGTCTTGGGTTTATGCCTTACAACATGCGGCACGGGGGCGGCAACCGTGCTAACCCGCCCTGATGCGGGCGTCTATAAAAAGGGCTCTAAGACATTCTGTTGAGGAATCATCACGGACATTTCTGTCC
>CAVLAC010000143.1:0-2572 GCA_963661055.1 bacterium
ACTGGGACGAAGCATATGCCTTATCCCAGTCAGCGTTATTAGTAGGTATCTAGACTCAAAAAGCCATTATCGTCTACAATTTGGGGGTATAGTCCGTTTTTGCGGTATAGTCAGTGATGGGGGTCATAATTGACCCTCTTTGGATGTCTCTTTTCGTCATACGCGCCATCTTTTCAATTCCTTTCTAATCGTCGTCTTTTGGCTGCTTTCGACTCGAGTGTAGTGCAGTTAAGCAGTATCTCAGTTTATGACTCTATTATAGCATATTTGTGGGTGCGCGCGCAAGGGGGTATTTTGCAAAATTGCAAAAAGGTGCGAATTAAACCTACCCGCTCTAATCCAAAATATGTTATAATAGTAGCACTTTCAATCTCCAAATGAGGGTTAGTATGAAGAGAGATATGTTGCTAAGAAGCCTGAAACGCACGGGGGATGCGATTTCCGTCGCCTGTGTAGCTAGCGTTTTGTTCGCCTTTGCGGCGCACGCCGCTGTGGTCGAACAAAGCCTCGAGGGACAATGGAGCCTCGCCTTCGCCACAAATGCAACCGAGGTAATTGCCCCCATCGATGTTCCGGGCGGAGTCCATACTGCACTCCTCAAGGCGGGACGGATGAAAGACACCTACTACGGACGCAATGAGCTTGATACGCAATGGGTCGCGAAAGAAGACTGGGCGATTGCGCGTTCCTTTGAAGTCTCTCCCGAACTTCTTTCCCACAAGAAGGTCATCTTGCGCCTCGAAGACTGCGATACTTTCTGCCAAGTATTCGTGAACGGAGTCAAGGTAGGCGAGACAACCAACCGCTTCCGTCGTTGGGACTTCGATGTTAAGCCCTACCTGAAAGTCGGCACGAACGAGATTCGCGGCGTTTTTGCGAGTGCGTGGCGCGTTGCGGATGAACGCGCCCGCGAAACGCCTGGCAAGTGCCATATGTCCAATGTGCCGTGGTGCAAGAATCAGGCACTCATCCGTAAGCCCGCTTGCCACGCAGGTTGGGACTGGGGTCCCGCGCAAATGATTACGGGCTTCTGTGGCCCCGTCAAGCTCATCGCGTCCGACGGCGACCGCATCGACTATATCCGTACGCGGCAGATTTGGACGGACGACCTTTCGCACTGCAAGCTTGTTGTGACGGCGTGGCTAGAAAATGGTACGCAAGAAAGCCGTGTTCTAGAGATAGACAATCCGCCTCTTTGGTGGCCTAATGGCGCGGGAGAGCAGAACTTCTATACTTACACCGTCGAGATTCGCGGACAGCAAATCACGCGGCGGATTGGCTTGCGCAAGTTGGAAGTCATCACAGCGGGCGGTGCACTAACATTCCGCGTCAATAATCGCGACTTATTTATGAAAGGCGCGAGCTGGATTCCGTGCGACATGTTCGAGAATCGCCAGACGCCCGAGAAGTACCGCGACTTGTTGGAAAGTGCCGCGTCCGCCAATATGAATATGATTCGTCTTTGGGGCGGCGGACAATATGAGAAGGATGTCTTTTATGATTTGTGCGATGAGCTCGGTCTCCTCGTTTGGCACGACTTTATGTTCTCTTGCGCCGTCTACCCAGGCGACCAAGCCTTCCTTGATGATATTGCCGCCGAATTCGCGCACCAGGTCCGTCGTCTCGCCGACCACGCTTGCATCGCCCTTTGGTGCGGTGATAATGAATGTGTCGGAGCCCTCAATTGGTATGGCGACCCACCTGAAGTCGTTGCCATTAATCGCGCGAATCTCGAGAAGCGCCAAGCCGTCTCCGCAGCGGCAGTTGCGAAGTACGACCCCGATCGTATGTTCTGGCCGAGCTCGCCTTGCGCAGGACCTGGCGATTATTCGGACGCTTGGCACGACGACTCCAAAGGCGATATGCACAACTGGACCGTTTGGCACGAGAATAAGGGCTTTGAGAATTACTACAACTACCGTCCGCGCTTCTGTAGCGAGTTTGGCTACCAGAGTTTCCCTTCACGCGAAATAGCGGAAACTTTCTGCCCCGCCGACGAACTCAACCCGACCGCCCCCGACTTTGATTGGCACCAGAAGAACGCGGGCGGCAATGCACGAATGCTCGAGACGATGGCGCGGTACTTCCGCTTCCCGCAAGGGACGGACGCCATCCTTTATCTCTCGCAGATTCAGCAAGCCATTGCTATGAAAACGGCGGTGGAGAATTGGCGCGCACAGCGTCCGCGCTGCTCAGGCACGCTCTTCTGGCAGTTGAATGACTGCTGGCCTGTCGCCAGTTGGAGTTCCATCGAATACGGCGGCAAATGGAAGCCCCTCCAATACTTTGCGCGGCGCTTCTTCGCGCCCCTCGCCGTGGTCGCCGTACCGAGCACAAACGGCAATGTGAAAGTCGTCGGCTTCAATGACACTTCCGCACCTGTCGCGGCGGAACTCGCCGTCACCTATCACGGCTTCAATGAAAGCGCGGCAACTCCCGAAATACGCGCCGTTACTTTGCCGCCCAATAGCGTGACGGAACTTGGCGAATACGCTCCGAAGGCAGAGTCTTTCCTCGCCTTGCAACTTAAGGCAGGCGATAGCGTCTTCAATAATGAATGGTTCTTTGATGC
>CAVLAC010000144.1:0-2525 GCA_963661055.1 bacterium
CCTCTCTGCGAACTCTGCGCCTCTGCGTGAGATAAATCTCCCCACACTCCTAAAATGTCTGGGCGAGTTGTCGCGTAAGCCTCTCAGCGTAGCGTTAGCGAAGCTTTTGTTGCCCCTCGGAGTTTATAAACCCACAGCACGGTTGCCAACCTGCCGCGCCGTGAGCAATAAAAGAAGAGTCCTTGCTTTCGCGGGGACTCCCTTTTACTGACGACGCTCGAAGCGATTAAGCCTCGACAATCGTGACGACCTTGCCGTCCTTAATGAACTTCACCTTGCCGTCCTTGAGAGCAAAGAGCGTGAAGTCACGACCCTGCCCAACATTCTTGCCAGGATGAATCTTTGTGCCGCGCTGACGGACGATGATTGAGCCCGCTGTGAGGAGCTGGCCATCATAAGCCTTAACACCGAGATACTTCGGGTTCGAGTCGCGACCATTGCGTGCAGATGCGGAAGTAGCCATTTTATTCTTTCCTCCTTATTCGTTACGCGATAGCCTTGACAGTCGCGACCGTGAGATTCTGACGATGACCAACGAGACGGCGGTCACCTTTGCGGCGCTTCGCCTTGAAGTTGAGCACCTTCTTGCCGCGCTTCGCCCCATCAATCGTGAGCGTAACGGACGCACCCTCAACATAGGGGGCACCCACCTTGAGCGTGGTTCCGTCCGAAACCGCGCAAACCGTGTTCAGCACGGTCTCCTGACCCACTTCGACTGAGAGCTTTTCAATCTCAATCTTATCGCCGACATGCACAAGCGTTTGCTTGCCGCCGGTCTCTAGTACTGCATATGCTTCCATGTTCTTTACCTTTTTGCACCTCGCCCTCCTTGTGGAGAAAGAACCCCACGAAAGGCTGAGGGGAATGAATGGTGGGCTATAGTAGATTCGAACTACTGACCTCTTCCATGTCAAGGAAGCGCTCTAACCAACTGAGCTAATAGCCCTTGCTAATTGGCGAATATTATATCATATTTAGGTGCTCGAGGTCAATAGGAAATTTGCAGATTTTCACTTTCCGCCTCCACCCCCCAAAAAAGAGTGCACCCCACCCAAAAGAGCGAGGTGCGCGAGGTAACGTCCTTTTACAGACGATCCCCTGGAAATTACTTGACGACCTTGCGTCCGCCCCAACCAGCGGAACCCGCATTGCCCTTCGCCGCTTCATGCGGACGCAGCGAGCGAACTGCCGCGCCAGCCTGCCACATTTCGTGGTTGTGAAGCTCTTCGAGCTTGGCGAGCATCTTTTCCTTGTAGTCCGCGCAACCCGTGTCACGGATGACTTCCTTCGCTTCCTTCATCGTCTTCACGCTGTTATACAGGTTCTTGAAAACGGGGAGGGTCGCCTTCTTGAAAATCGGACGCCACTTAAGAGCACCGTGCTGAGCGGTCTGCGAGCAGTTGCCGTACATCCAGTCCATACCATTCTCGTCGACGAGACGGATGAGCGACTGAGTGAGCTCTTCGCAAGTTTCGTTGAACGCTTCGGACGGCGTATGACCATTCGCACGGAGTGTCTCATACTGCGCTTCCATCACGCCCGCGAGAGCACCCATCAAAATGCCGCGCTCGCCAACAAGGTCGCTCGTCACTTCGTTCTGGAAGGTAGTCGGGAAGAGGTAGCCCGAGCCAACCGCGATACCAATCGCCTTGGTGACATCCTCAACGGTCTTCGCCTTCATTCCGTTCGGCTCAAACGCGAACGAGCTATTGATGCCCGCGCCCGAGAGGAAGTTACGGCGCACGCTCGTGCCCGAACCCTTCGGCGCCACCATCACAACACCCACGCCCTTAGCAGGCTTCACGCCCGTCAACTTGTTGTAGACATAGCCAAAGCCATGCGAGAAGTAGAGGTACTTGCCAGGCGTCACATATTCCGCAATCTTCTTCCAGACCTGCGGGAGCGAGCCATCCGAAACGAGCATCATAATGATGTCGCCCTTCTGCGCGGCTTCCTCGAGAGAGAAGAGCGTCTTGCCCTCGACCCAGCCATCCTTCTTCGCACGCATCCACGAGCTGTTCGCCTTGGTGCTCTTGCGCTGACCAACGATAACCTTGATACCGTTATCACGCATATTGAGCGCCTGACCAGGGCCTTGAATGCCATAGCCAAGAACGGCAATCGTCTTGCCTTTCAAAACTTGCTGCGCTTTCTTGAGCGGAAACTCCTTGCGCGTCGTGATATTTTCAGTAACTTTACCGAATTTGATCTTCATATTTGTGTATCCTTTTTCGTTGGAAACGGCTAATATTATACCATATTTCGCCTCACTTGTGCACCCACTATTTTACAATTAGCCAAAATTGTCTATAACGGCATGGAGTTTTTGACGCAAAGTTCGCAAAGGTCTTGACGCAAAGAGACGCAAAGACTTTTCGCAATTGGAATGGAGGGCAGGCAGTTCCTTGCCCGCCGTTTGTGCTCGCTTTGTGTTTGTGCTTGACAATGTGCGGCACGGCGGGAGGCCGACAGCCGTGCCGCGTTGGCAACTCTGGTCGAGTTCGTCGCGTCGCGCCTCCGCGCTT
>CAVLAC010000145.1:0-2492 GCA_963661055.1 bacterium
GAGGCGGCAAGAGACCGCGCAACGACGGGTCGGGCGACACCCGCACGAGCCGCCCACCATTCCTCTGTGCCTCTGTGTTAAAACTAATCCTGTAAATCCTGTCTAAAAAAGCGAGAGGCTCATGCGAAGCAATTAGGCGAAGCGTTAGCGTAGCCTTTTGTCGCTCTTCGGAGTTTATAAAAGGGCTCAGCGGGATTCTATTGAGGAGACATCGTGGTCATTTCTGACCACGCACCTAACCTCTTGGACGCACGAGGCGCGGCGGCGGGCGCGCAGGGACGCACGCCCCTACCACACTCCCGATTCTCCCGATCTACACTGCTACTTTACGGGGCGGAAGGAACCCGCCACCTACCAATCCGTGCAAATCTGTGGTTAAAAATAACGCCCAATATAGTCAACAACCTTGCTATTTGGCGAGAAATGGCGCAAAACAACCTTGTTTTTTGGCAAGAAATGTGGTATAATAACCTTGTTTTTTGGCAAGGAGTAGACTCTATGTTGCGGAAACTAGACAATGAACTTGAAAAATGGGCAAATAGAGAGGGACACCATCCTCTCGTCTTGCGCGGAGCGCGGCAAGTGGGCAAAACCTACTTGGTCCGTGAACTCGCCAAGCGGCATTTTGCAAACTATATTGAGCTCAACTTTGAACAAGATAGTTTGCTCGCCTCCCTTTTTGAGTCTAAAAAGCCAGACTTGATTTGCGAATTGCTGTCCGTTAAGTTCTCACAGAAGATAACGGACGGCAAGACCTTGATTTTTCTAGATGAATTACAGGCGGCGGGGGTTACGGTTCTTGAATCGTTGCGATACTTTTATGAGCAAAGACCCAACTTGCATATTATAGCGGCAGGGTCGCTACTGGAGTTTATGCTGGACGGCAAGGAGCGTGGACGCGAGGGGGCGGCTTTCCCAATGCCAGTTGGGCGCATTGAGTATATGTATGTTTCACCGCTTGATTTTGAGGAGTTTCTTCTGGCATTAGGGAAAGACGGACTCGTTGAGTGGCTTCAGAAATATGAATTGGGCGCGGCCGTTCCTGAGGCTATTCATCAAGAATTGTCCGAAATTCTGCGTAAATACCTCGTTATTGGGGGTATGCCTGCCGCCGTGAGAGCCTATGTGAAGGGGGGTGCGGGGGAAGCGGAGCGCGAACAGCAGATGATAATTGCCACTTATCATGATGACTTTCCAAAGTATTCGCGGCGAGTAAATCCCGAGTTACTACAAAGAACATTTATGGCTGTGCCCTCTATGTTGGGGCAAAAGCTTATTTATACACATATAATAGAGGGAGGAAAATCGAAGGAGCTTTCCGAGGCTTATAACTTGCTCCAATTGGCACGTGTTGTAGCCAAAGTGCGACATACTCCCGCGAATGGAGTGCCCATCGCCTTTGGTGCTGATGAGCGTACATTCAAGCCTCTTTTCTTGGATACAGGTCTCGCGTGTCGCGTTTTAGGGTTGAAACTCACGGATTTTCTAGATGAAAGTGCCGCGCTTTTAGAGAATCGTGGCGGAATCTGTGAACAGTTCGTGGGGCAACACTTGATGTTTAAGGGTGAGACTTATGAAGAGCCTGGCGCCTATTGCTGGATGCGCGAGGAACCTAGTTCCACGGCAGAAGTTGATTATGTTGTGCAATGCGGCAATGCAATTATCCCTGTGGAGGTAAAAAGTGGCGCGCGCGGCAGAATGAAAGGGCTTCTTATCTTCTTGAATGAGAAGAAACGCGATTTTGCCGTCCGTTTTAATGCGGATACGCCTTCGTATATTCCCCAAGCGAGCGCAACGGATTCCAAGGGACGCGTTTGCACTTATTCTTTGCTCTCGCTTCCGCTTTATATGGTGGGACAATTTGAGAGGCTCGTTCGGTATGCGCTTACCCATCGTGAAGTGTGTGTCAAGCCGCTCACTTAAACATGTCTCTTTTGTGGATGGCAGTGCGGTAGGCAGTGGCACAAGGGGTTCAAGGGGGAGGTATGGGGGTGAAGTAGAGCGTGGATGGGGGTGAAGTGACACGAATGTCACTTAGCGGAATCTTAGTGACAAAAATCGCCGATTTTGTCACTTAGGTGCTGAAGAATGGGTGTTAAGTGACAGATTTGGCAATTTCTGTCACTTATTTTGGCGCGGCACGTTTGTATTCATCTCACGCAGAGGCGCAGAGAAAAGGAGGGGATTTAACAGTGTAGAGTTGTAGAAAAGTAGGGCGGGCAGTCCCTTGCCCGCTGCGTTCTGTCTGTCTTATTTGTGCCTGACAATGTGCGGCACGGCGGGCGGCCGCCCGCCGTGCCGCGTTGGCAACTCTGGTCGAGTTCGTCGCGTCGCCCCTCCGCGCTCCTCACCTGCCGTCTTTCTTTGCTTCGCGTGATTCTTTCACTCGATATGACTACTTTTTACGGGGCGCAAGGGACTGCGCCCCCTACCAGTTCTACAGCGCAACGCAGGTAGGGCGGGCAGTCCCTTGCCCGCCGTTCAAAGTAACC
>CAVLAC010000146.1:0-2450 GCA_963661055.1 bacterium
TTGACTTTGATTCGCCTGAATATTCGCGGAGTGCGGAGGAGCGTGCGAAGGAGGTTAAGTCTTACACGCAACGCTACTACTCGCGGCACAAGGGACTTAAGCGGCTTGAGAAGCCGTCGGCGGAAGACTTTATGGATGCGGCGGAAGGTCGCTGGTCAAAGTTCCGTCGGGCGGTGCAGGATAAGAATCTCGTCATTCACGAACTAGAAAAGCGGCTCGGCATTACGGATAAGAAGGATTCCGTTTACTATGCTAAGGATAGGGAGTTTGGTCTCAATGAGTGGCAACTTGACGCGCTCGATAGAGAGTTCATCCAGCCAATCTTTGAGAAACTCGCGGCGACTGGCGCGAGCCAACAGGACTTAGACCTCTATCTTATGGCGCGGCACGCGCCCTCGCGGAACGCGATTCTGCGCACACGCGGCGTGGAGAATGGCTCGGGTATGACCGACGCGGAAGCGGCGGATGTGCTGAAGCACTTCAGAGAGATTGGCATTGCGGACGAGTTCGACGAAATCGCGAAGATGGTTTATGCGATGAACGAACAGGCTCTCCAGCGGCGTGTTGATTCGGGGCGTATGTCGGCAGATGATGCGGCAAAATTGCGGCGGCAGTTCAAGGACTATGTTCCACTGAGGACGGACATGGAAAATGACGAGCGCGACGCGCACAACACCTATTCGTCGGGCTGGCATTTGAATGAGTTTCATATGGCGAAGGGACGCAAGACGCTTGCGGACAGTCCCCTTTCGTGGTCTATCGTGCAAGCGGAGCGCTCCATTAAAGACGCGAACGCGAACATGGTTCGGCAGGTCGCGGCGAAGTTGGTGCGCACGGCGAGCGAGTTGGGCCATCCCATTGGCGAGATTATTCCAGGCCGTCAAGTCAAGAACCGCTGGGCATTCCAACTCGGCACGGAAGTTCTGACGCTTGAGGAATTGCGCGACCGCCCCGACCTCATCTTTTTCAAGGAAGACGGTAAGCTCAAGGCCATTCGTATGTTTACAGGTGAGCACGGGCTGGGCAACACTTTTGCGAAGGCGGTCACCGATAAGGACCTCGCCCGCTTCAACAAGTGGTTTGAGTGGGTGCCCAAAGTGACGCGCTTCTTCTCGGCTATGCGCACGCAGTATGTGCCGACATTTATTGTCCGCAACTTGAAGGCTGACCATATTGAAGTTCTCTTGAACTCGCTCACGGAGCGCGGCTTCAAGGGCGGCGCGGAGTTCTTCGGGCGGCTACTTAAGTGTGAGAAGCAGAATCTGAAGGATGTGCGAGCGTTCTTCCGTCGCGGCGAATTGAACGGACGGATGAAAGAGTTTGTTGAGAACGGCGGTCTCACGGGCGGCGGTATGTCGGCGGAAGGCTTTACAGAAGTTGAGAAGCGGCTTGCGAGTACGCTCAAGGACGCGAAGCGGAATCCTGTGCAAAAGGCGTTTGGGGCAATGGGCGATTTAATTTCGTGGCTGAATGCGTGCGCCGAATGCAATACGCGCGTCGCTGTGTTCAGTGCATTGCGTGAGCAAGGCGTGGGCGTTGAGGACGCGGTATCGTATGCGCGTGACGCGACGGTTAACTTCAATCGCAAGGGGTTCCTTACGCCTTACATCAACGCGGCGTATATGTTCTCGAATGCGTCCATTCAAGGTCTTGGGCGTGCGCTTAAGCCGCTCCGTGAGCACCCGAAGAGGGCGGCGGGGACGCTTGGCGCACTCTTCCTTCTCGGTATGATTCAAGGCTTTATCGATAACTTTGTCGGCAGGGATGACGACGACAAGGAGAAAGAGAAAGAAGGCGAAGAGACTAAGCCACAGGCAACTGGGCTTTCGAATGTGCGCAATCTCTCAGAGTACAGCAAGCAGTCGGAAGTCTCATTCCCGATGGGCAAGACGGGGCTTATGCTGAAAGCGCGTGTGCGTAATCCGTTCGCGTTGCCCATTTACCTTGGGCGCAAGAGTGCTGAGTATATTACAGGGCAGACGAGCGCGAAGAAGGCAGTTTCAGATTTAGCGTCGGCAGTCGGCGGATTCATCACTGAGCCTGTTGGCGGCAACGGTCTCGGCAGTGTGTCGGAGGCGTTGCAGACGCTCGCCCCGACGATGATTGACCCATTCGTGCAGTGGGCAACGGGCACGGACTTTGCGGGTACGCCGCGCGTGAAGCGCAACTACAGCGATTACAAGCCCGATTCGTTCAACGGCAGGAACGCTACGCCCGCGCCATACAAGTGGCTCGCGCAGTCGCTAAACTCGCTCTCGGGCGGCAATGAGTTCCGTAAGGGTGCGCTTGATACCGCGCCCGAGAACTGGCAACTCCTTGTCGAGACAGCATTGGGCGGGGTGCTGACGGATATTGGGCGCACCATTTCGGCGGCGCAGGATGCGTGGCAAATTGCGAAAGGCGAGAAGCCCGACCAAGTAATGCGCGACATTCCGTTCGTGCGCGACTGG
>CAVLAC010000147.1:0-2438 GCA_963661055.1 bacterium
CAGGTCGCGAACTGGGGCAAGGCGACTTCGGCGGTCGTCGAGCGCAAGGGGCTTGCGCGGGGTGTTGTGCGTCTCGCGTGGGACGAGCAGAACCTCTATGCCCGCTTCGACATTCCCGACACGACACCGTGGAAGAACGCGGCAAATGACCGCCACCTGCTCTTCAAGGGTGGTGACTGCGTGGATATTCAGCTCTCGGCGACGAGCAACACGGCGGCGCAGGCTGTCGCGGGGGATGTCCGTTTCGTTGCCGCGCCATTCCAGGGCAAGGCGTCCGTCCTCGAAATGCGCGAGAAGTGTGCGGAAAACAAGGTTCCGCACTCCTACTCCTCGCCTGTCGCGACTTATGTCTTCGATAAGGCGGAGCTCAACGACAAGATTAAGGTTGAGCTTTCGGACCGCAATGGCAATTCTACGGCGACGCTGACGATTCCGTGGACGGAAATTGGCATTACGCCGAAGTCGGGGCTCGCGATTCGCGGCGATTTCGGGTTCATTCTCTCGGACGCTGCGGGCAAGGTCAATGCGGCGCGTGTCTACTGGTCGAACCAGCAGACGGGGCTTGTCAACGACATCCCGCACGAGGCGAAACTTGTGCCTTCGAAGTGGGGAACTCTCGTTCTTGAATAAAGGTAAGTGAATATGACAAAAGCATTTTCATTGAGTGCGATTGCCGCGTTAGCTTTGACGCTCGCGGCAGTCGCTGAAAGCGGCGAACAGTATCCTGAAAACCGTGGACACCGCGCGGTTTATGGCTACGAATTTGGTCAATCGAAGGAAACGGGACTCCGTGAGCGGGAGTTCCCCTTCGAATCGCCGCGTCCGCTTGGCACGGTTATGTTCTCGTTTGGCGACCGCTTTACGGTCTCCGCACAGACGACGAATGGTTCGTGGCAAGTCCTGCAGCACCTCAACCCACAGGGGGAGTTTACGGACGATGTCTTCAAGGGCAAGAATATGAGCTTCTGGTATGCCCCGAAGGACTTCGTCGCTTCGGCGGTGAAGGTAAGCGTGGAGATTCCAGCGGATGCCGCGCCCAGATATGACGGTAATTACATGGCTGAAGTCGGTGGCTTACACATTTGGAGCAATCGCTGGTTCAATATTTCCGCCTACGCGACGGCTTTCGCGAACTCGAATCCGCGCAAGACTGCCAAAATCAATGATGAGTGCATAAAAGGTTGTTGGGATTGTTGGGGCAATGAGCCTAACGGAAAGAAAGTCTCGCCGCAGAATCCGTCTTATATTGGTCTCGCGTGGCTGAAGCCTGTTAAGATAACTTCATTGGCGCTTTCCTACTGCTTCTTCTCGACGGCAGATGTGCAGGTGTTTGTGGGCAAGGGACACCCCAAGGATGGCACAGATAAAGACTGGAAGACGGTGACCACGATGACGGAGTGCCGTTCGTGGTATCCGACGCGCAGTAATGTCCTCTTTGTGGATTTGCCCAAGCCCGTCAAGACGCGCGGCATTCGTCTGCGCATTACGGAGCCTGCCGATGTGCGCCTCGATGGGCACCCCCATATGGCTAAGCGGTCGCGGGAGGGAACTTATGTTGAGTTAAATGAGCTTATGGCGCTTACGGACGAGAAATCGGCGGAAGCGGCGCGGAAGGTGTATCTCGAGTCCCTGCCGAAGGAATTGGGCATTCCGATTACCTTTGATATGCCGTTTGATGGCGTCGCCACACTCGTCCTTGAAGATGAGAAGGGCAAGCGCGTCCGTAACCTCGTAAGTGCCCAGTCCTTCAAGAAGGGTAAGAACACGATTCTTTGGGATGGCTCGGATGACCTTGGGCGCGATGTGGACGCGGCGAACCACGGACTTTACCGCATTCCTTATCGTCCAGTTGAGCCTGGCACTTACCGCGTACGCGGCATTGCCCACGACCCGCTTAAGACCTATTATGAGTTCCCTGTTTATACGGCGGGGAATCCTCCGTGGTGCCTACCTGACCACACAGGCGGCTGGCTTTCGAATCACGGAGCGCCGCGCGCGGCAGTTTCGCTTCCGCCAGACCGCGTCGCTTTTGGTGCGAATATTACGGAAGGCGTAGACGGCATTGCCATTGCGAATCTTGAAGGACGCAAGGTCGGCGGTCGTGGCTGGGTCGGCGGCAACTGGACGGCCGCGGCATTTCTCGCGGCGGATATTGGTCCTGAGGCGAATGGCGAGATTGATTACTATGTGGGCGGACTCTATGGTGGTAACCCGAAAGGCGGCGACCCGCGCGTTTTGCGTTTGACGGCGATTAAGAAGAATAATCAAGAACAACGCTATGGCGGCTGGCCGCTTTCCTTTGACCATCCGTATGATGACCAAGTCGGAGGCCTCGCCGTTTGGAATGAGAATCTTACTTTCTCGCTGACGCTTGAGAATCGCGTCGTCGCGACGAATCCCGTTACCCACGCGTCAAAGGAAATCAGCGTTCCGTCGCC
>CAVLAC010000148.1:0-2347 GCA_963661055.1 bacterium
ATCAGGGTGGGTTAGCACGGTTGCCGCCCGCCGTGCCGCAATGTTGTCAGGCACATAACAAGAAAGGCTCGACCGAAACGGACGAGCCTTGTCTAATCTAGCCTAACCTCTTACACGCGGCGGCGCTTGAGGGCGAGGGTCGCCATACCCAAGACCAGTAAAAGCCCACTCGTCGGCTCAGGGATGCTTACCCACGCGGCACCCGAGGTGGAACCGCCCGTCCAGCTAAAGGTCTGAGTCTGAGCAGAACCGTCTTCAGAGGAAGTTACCTGCCAAATATAAGGCTCATTTCCCTTTGATGTATGCGCAATCATATATTTCTGAGCATCTGATACATTAAGCGAGTCAATGATTACTGCAAAGCAAGAAAGCGTTGTACCCTGAGCAAACTGCGTACCACTCAGAATGGAACTACCACTAAAGGAAGAGTCACCAAAACTCGAGTTATACGCACTCGTTGCCGAATCCAAGGCATTCCCGCTAATATCCTGCTTCTTCGCAAGGAGAGAAGTAACCGCGTCTATCGTAGTAATCTTACTGGAGATGTCGGAATAGGTTCCACCTGTCAATTCGGACGCGAAGAGATACGCCTTATACTGACTCGTAGCAGAAAGCTCGTTACCGCCTGAAACCGTAACATCCTGAATCGTCCAGTTGAAAAGATCCGCTTGCGCGGCAAAGCTAATTGCCGCGAAAAGTGCCGCGATCGCGGCGTTCTTTAGCTCTTTTCTCATACTCTTTTTCTACTTCTTTCTTCTTTGCGGCGGGCAAGGGACTGCCCGCCCTACCATTAAACAGCCTTTTACTGCCATTTATTGGTGTAATATTATACCATTCTGCCCTCACCGCGTCAATTACCCAATTGGGCAGGTGGGGTTTGGGGGTCGTATATCTCACCCGAGAGACCGCAGAGAGGAAGAGGAATCGCGGCAAGAGAAGGCGAAAGGGTTTTGGGCGAGGAGTAGATTATAAACTCCGAGGGGCAACAAAAGCTTCGCTAACGCTACGCTAAGAGGCTTCGCGGCACTCGCCCAGACATATTGAGACTTTAAGTTTTTAGATAGCCCCTTCGGGGCTGGTGGCGCGGCAGATTTTCTAACACAGAGGCACAGAGAAGAGGAGGCTAGCACCGAGAGATGCGCACCTCTTTTTGCTCCCTGCCACGCGGAGCGGAAATATGATATAATAGTGCTATGAAACTTGGACATAGAGGTTATACAACTCTCAGATTAAACAAATGTCTGGCGCGGACTTCACCCTCCCTCGCCTCCTCCGTCACCTCTTCACAGAGGATTAGTTATCCGTGGCAATCCGTGAAAATCCGTGGCTTATTTCTCGGGGAAGACTTCCTCGAGCCTAATGAGGTCGCGACCTTTGAACTCGTAGCAGATAAAGTGTACGGGTGTGCCACCTGCTAACTTTGCAAGATTAGGGTCTGCCGCGTAGAGCTTCAACTGCGCGAGCGCTTCCTCGTGTTTTGCCGCGATTTCACTGTCGGAAGCGTCCGCCTTCGAGTGCTTCATCTCAATGATGTAGCTCTGTTCGGGAATAGCGTCCGCTGAGAGCATTCGGTCGGGGAAGAGTGCATAGTCCGAATAGCCGCACGGATGCGACAATTCGGGTTTAACCATATAGACGCTCTTCATTGTCAAATAAGCACGGAGGTATCCGTTGATTCGCGCTTCGCCACCGATTCCATCTCGCGGTGAACCATTGTCGCGATACTTCTCGGCGAGGTAAGTCAAGAACTCGCGCCATTCACCGTCCCACGCAAAGGCATTGAACTTCTGTGTAAACTCAGATGTATCCACTGCATTCGGACGCTTTGCATACTCCTCGCGCATATGGTCAAAGATTTGCCGACGAACGCACTCGTTCGGAACGCGAAATTGCAAATCGCCGCGATAGACGCGCGACATTGTGACGATTCCGTAATAGTAGTAGAGCGACTTGAAGTTTTCTTCCTTGAGAATACCTTCAATTGGAAAGCTCTCCACAAGTGGGAATGTTACTTCGCCTTTGTCGGCAAGTTCCTCTGTAAGCGGCAAAACACCGTTAACTGTCTCGGCATGGCGTTGCGCGGCAAGAATCGCCGTGAGTTTGTTCCAATCACTACGGATATTTGCGTCAACTAGGCTATCAGGGGGACATCCATTAGCTGTAAGTTTGCTAAGGTAGTAAAGAACCATGTCGCAATTATACAATGTTTCACGACCTACACAGGATTTTGAGAAACAGTAATTATCATACCACTCTTTTACCGCCTTAAGATGCTCTTCTGGAGAGTCCGTGAAGCGCCCTGTTCCTTGAAAATCCTTATAGAGTTTTATGGTTTCTTCTTCCGTAA
>CAVLAC010000149.1:0-2304 GCA_963661055.1 bacterium
GCGAGCCTCGGAGCACTTTTTGCCGCGTCCTCGGGGTGCTTCTACACCGCCTTTACCCTAATGGATGTCGGTGTCGCGAGTACGATTCTCTTCATCTATCCGATTATCACGGCAACGATTATGGTGCTCTTCTTCAAGGAAAAGTTGCGCCTAACGACTGTTCTCTCTATTTTGCTCGCGACGGGCGGCATTGCCTACTTGAGCCTCTCGGGCGGCGACCACCAAATCACGATGAAAGGCGTTTGGATTATGCTCATTGCCGCGTCCACTTACGCGGTCTATATCGTCGTCGTGGACCGCGCCCCGTGCAAGCTCCAAATTATCCCTATGACTTTTTGGGTCATCCTCTTCTGCCTCGCGAGCCTCATCGGATGGACCGCCCTCAGCATTGGCTCAAGCGCCTTTCATCTGCCGTATTCTGCGTCCGAATGGGGCTACGCGGGCTTCCTCGCGCTTGTCCCAACCTTGCTTTCCCTCGCCTTTATGAACATTAGTGCGAAGCGCGTCGGTTCTACCGCGACTGCCGTCTTGGGAGCCCTCGAGCCCCTAACCGCCGTCGCCATTGGCGTCTTCCTTTTCCACGAAGCCTTTACCTACCAATTGGCGATTGGCATTGTCGCGATTCTCGTCGCCGTCGGACTCATCCTCATCCCGCCCAAGGAATCCCGCAAGTGAAACGGCTCGTTGATTGCCTCATCATAATCCTCACCGCACCCCTCTGGGGCACGGTTCTCGCGGCAACGGCACTAATTATACGAATTTGCGACGGCGCACCCATCTTCTTTAAGCAAGAGCGGGCGGGACACAACGGACGCCCCTTCACCATCCTCAAGTTCCGCACCATGCGCGATGGCGAAGAGATGGACCACGTCCGTACCACGAAACTCGGCAGCTTCCTTCGCCGCACTTCGCTCGACGAACTTCCTCAGCTCCTCAATATCCTAAAAGGCGATATGGCGCTCGTCGGGCCGCGTCCGTTGCCCACCGCCTATGTGCCGCGCTATTCGAAGACGCAAGCGCGGCGTTTGGAGGTACGTCCAGGTCTCACAGGCTGGGCACAGGTGAACGGACGCAATGCGCTTTCGTGGGACGAGAAGTTTGCGCTCGATGTTTGGTATGTAGACCACCAAAGCCTCTGGCTTGATTGCCGCATACTCTGGAAGACCCTCGCGGCAGTTTTCACCTCACGCGGCATCAATGCAACCGCGTCCGAAACCATGCCCGAATTTAAGGGCAGCGAAAAGTAGGCGGCGACACCTTTAGGCGTAGTCGCGAGCAAGTCGCCCAAGATTTGCCAATGGGCAGTGGTGGGCGACAAGCCGCTCAATATCCTATGATAATTGTTTTAACCGTGTAGAGTTGTTGAATTGTAGATGTGCTTCTAACACAGAGGCACAAAGGCACAGAGGCACAGAGTGTGGGGTTGGTAGGGTTAAGTAGAAAGTAGACAATACTTTATGAGTACTTCATTTGTATTGTTTGAAGTACTCAAACGATGTATTTGAGTGCTTCATTTACCTTCTTTGAGGTACTCAAAGCCGATGGATGTGTGACTACTTGTGGTCGTAGTAGTCAGTCTCAGGGGGAACAAGTTGGTTTGTTCGCGTCTATCTGATAGGACTTACGGACGCGCTTGACTCTTTGTTTTGGTCTTTGCTGAACGGTTAATGAACCTAAAGTTAGAGGTATCTACCTTGCACTTGGCTTCTTTTAGTGGCTTTACATCTATATAGCAGGTACAAGTTTCTGGGTCAAAGGCACTATTCGCCTTTTTAACTGTGCCTCTAAGGACGGGTATAACCTTTAGAAGATGACCAATGCGTCGAGGAACACCGTCCTGTGCGGTTTTTTCGATTGTGGTGGAAAGCACAGTATCAAAAAGGTAGGCTAGTGTCTTCGCATTGATGTTCAAGGATGAAGCTTTAACAGCTTCCTCGAAAACGGACTTGTCGGATTTTACGCATTCCGAACATACACGAATACTATAGCCTTTCGCGCTACCGAGTTTTGCGGATACAGGAATTGTATCAAACTCGATTCGCGGACGATTAATCGGTTTGTCATTATCAAGAATCATAGCGGACTCCAATTCGTCTATTTAGGTAAGACATAGCTTTATTTTATCATATTTTGCCTTGCACTGTCAATGGGTAGAGTTTGAGTCTTTTTCATAAACTCGTGTGGGGGTTTTGTTGCCCCTCGGAGTTTATTTCAACAGCGACAAGAACTAACAACAAGAAAGGTAAATAACTATGAAACTGAATATCGATTGGAAGGGAATGCTCAAGGCGGCACTGAAAGCCA
>CAVLAC010000150.1:0-2198 GCA_963661055.1 bacterium
GCGGTACGAGACCGCGCAACGACGGGTCGGGCGACACCCGCACGAGCCGCCCTCCGCTATTTCCGTGTGCCGCGAAGCGGCTTCCGTGTATTCCGTGGTTATAAACCCACTACTTACGATGGTGGTGGGTGAGGATGACGCCAGAGACGATGAGGAGTCCGCCAAGGATGCTCATAAAGGTAAGCTTTTCGCCCAAGAAGAGCGTCGCGAAGACTACGCCGACTATCGGCATAAGATAGAGTCCGATTGTCGTTTTCACGACTCCCAGGGCTTTGCAGGCACGATTCCAAAGGACAAAGCAAGTAGCGGAAGCGAGTCCACCCAAAAATACGAAGTTCAATAAGTTGACGGAGCGTCCGAAGCGCGTAAGATTAACGCCCTTCTCTAAAGTGACGCGGAATGAGCCTTCCATAACTGCCGCGCCCGAAGGCGTAAGCCCCCACACGACAAGCGGCAACATCATTACGAGTGCCCAAAAGAATGACTTACGGATAACTACAATCTGCGGAAACCCCTTCTTATTCGCCTTTGCGACCAATACGGAGTAGAATCCCCAACTCACCATCGCGCTCAGTGCCATACAGTCCCCAAGCGGATTAAAGTCGAAGGCAAAAGTTCCGTTGAAACTCACGAGCGCGACACCGATAATTGCGACGAGTGAACCAAGGACAAGCCTCGGCGAAAGTGACTTATCGCCCACAAAGATCCGCGAGAGAATGGCGGTGACAATAGGTCCGAAAGATACGAGAATCGCGACATTACTCGCATTCGTATAGTAAATCGCGCAATTCTCTAGGAGTTGGTAGATAAATGCCCCCGTCAGCCCCATCAAGGCGAAAAGCCCTTCGTCCCGCCAAGTCATACGCGCCGCGCTTTCTTTTCGCGGCGAAAGGCGACTTGCCGCGTAAAGGACGCACCACGCGAGGGCAAAGCGCAGCACCTGTATTTCCAAGGCGGAGAAGTCATTCAGCAAGACGCGCGTATTTACGAATGTTATCCCCCAAACGAAGACAACAAAGAGCGCCATACACCAAGAAGCTAATTGCATGTTTTTGCTACCAATTTGATTTCTATAGGAACAAATGTATCGGGGCTCGCCGCGCGGCGGATTATTTTATCCGCATACTCATCCGAGTAATAGCGGTCGGTATCGGTACGATCGCGGCGCCCGTTATACCGCCTGAGCGCCGTGAGCCATCCGTCAAAATACCCCTTCGGACGCTCCGCCGCTGGTCGCGCGGCAGATGAGAAGCCCTTACGCGCGAGATACATAATCGCGGCACGCAGATTAGCCTCGAGGGTGCCTGTATTGCGCTTCTCGGGCTTGGAGAGTCCGACCAGCTCTTTTTCCGCACCCCAATCGCCTGGCACATTCACTTGTAGGGGGTCGACCACCCACGCGGCGACGGAGCGCGGTCCGTTCCCTCCCGACTCCTCAATCATATGTGCCTTCACGAGCGCGGCAGTTAGGTTAGGTATCCGCGCGGCTTGCTGGGGAGTCGCCCCAGCCCACGCGGCTTTATTGGCATTAAACTCGGCGACGAGGCGTGCAATGAGGGCATCGTGCTCTTGGTACCGCGCCGCCTCAAAGCCACGAAAAACAGGTAGCCCCGCGCCACCCGCGTGTTCACGCGCCACTTGCCGCTTTTTCGTCTGACGCGGGAACCACTTCGCAATCCATTTCTCAATGGCGTGAATGGTCTTCATATCCTCCGCCGTCACAAAGCGCCTATCAATATAGAGTTCGCCACGATCGGTAAAGACAATCTCGCCGAGCCCCGCCGTATCAAGACGGTAGCAGGAGTCCTCAGAAGGCGGAACTTCCGCTATGCCCTTTCGACGCAACTCTTCGGCGTGCGCCTCTTCGCGTGCGGCCGCCTCCCGAAAGACACGAGCCCCCGCGAAAGCGAGCGGAAGCGCCTCCATAATCGCCTGAGGGTCGACTGAAACCGTGACCTCGGGGAAGAGCGGCCGTGCCGAGCCCACAAGTGCCGCGCGTGAGCTAAAAGCCCACGCGACACATAAAACGGCTAGGATGACGCGCCTTGTAAAGTTCATAATGCCCCTTATTATACACTATTTGGGCTTGGACTCGCAAGGGGGAAATGGGATTTTCTGTTTTGGTGGGCGATACTGGACTCGAACCAGTGACCCCTACCGTGTGAAGGTAATGCTCTAACCAACTGAGCTAATCGCCC
>CAVLAC010000151.1:0-2144 GCA_963661055.1 bacterium
AGCGCCCGCCCTCAGGCGCGGCGGATTGCGCAGGACACGCCCCCGACGGCAATCTAATGATTGTCGAGCGGGGCGTGGACAAGCAAGACGCCCGCATCAGGGTGGGTTAGCACGGTTGCCGCCCGCCGTGCCGCATGTTGTCAGGCACAATATACAAGTCGAAGGCAAAAAGTTGAAGTCGAACAGTTGAATCGTTAATCTCTTATACATAGGCGCAAAAACTGCGGCTCTGCGTGAGATAACAGCGCCTGAACAGCACCTTTATGGGCGGGGATACGCTTCGCGACCCATAGTTCTTAGCCTCTCGCTCCTTTCTTCTCGGCTACTTAAGGTCTAGCCGCCACTTTAAACCGCCCATGCCGAATGCCGCCGAGGAACTGCCAAGTCACATCCAGGGAGCCATCATCAAGGAGCCGCCCCGTCGCGGCAATTTCGCGTGTACCACAATCGACAAAGAGAAGCTCGACATTCTTATCGCTGAACTTCCAGCTCGTAGTCGCCCATTTGCCGCGCCCCACCGCGAGCCGCCGCCCATCTTCGCGCACGAGCACCCAGCCATCGGACGTCGTCTCGACTTTTGCCTTATGAAAGTCTTCAAAGCCCGCCGTACCATTTCCTTCGAGAGGCAACGCGAGCGCCTTACACTTCGCACGCAACTTCCCGAGCGCCGCCGCGTCTTCCGTGAGCGTCTTATCCCCAAAGGCAGGTAAAAGATATTGCCAAATGAGGTCGAGTTCCCGTTGCATATCCCCGAGCCCCGCATGAATCGAGATAACCGCGTCTTGCTCAGGCATCACGAGCGTAATCTGCCCCGCCGCACCATCCGCACGATACGCACCGTGCCGCGAACGCCAGAATTGGAACCCATAGCCCTGATTCCAGTCACTGCCCGAGCCAATCGTCTGAGACTGCACAATGATATTGCCGGACCATGTCTGCCGCGTTGTCGCAAGTCTCACCCATTCCCGCGAGAGAATCTGCTCATCGCCCCAACGCCCTTCCTGCAAGAAGAATTGCCCAAACCGCGCAATATCGCGTGTCGTCATATTCATTCCCCAGCCACCACAGGCTACTCCCGTCGGGGACACCGTCGACCACGGACTCTTCATGCCAAGCGGCTCAAATAACTTCTCCTTGAGATACACCATCAGCGGCTTCCCGCTCACCTTCTCCGCAATTGCCGCGAGCAGGTAAGTCGCGCCCGAATCATACTTGAACCCCGTGCCCGGCTCACGGTCAATCTTGTTATGAAGCATCGCCCGCGCCCAATTGCCATCAGGCTCATTACGCTCGGCGTCCGTGTAG
Source organism: bacterium (assembly GCA_963661055.1). GTDB lineage: Bacteria > Verrucomicrobiota > Kiritimatiellia > RFP12 > UBA1067 > UBA1067. The sequence continues at coordinate 1,306 of CAVLAC010000151.1, forward strand.
TCTGCGCCCAAATTCATCGTCAGCAAATCCCTTACCCGCGCTTGCTTCAGGTTCTCGGAAGGCTCCGCAGGCGTTTCCTCAGGGAAGAACGAAATGACGCGGCGGTCAAGATCGAGCTTACCCTCATCCACAAGAAAACCAATCGCCGTCGAAGTGAAGCTCTTCGAATGCGAATAGAGCATATGGGGCTCTTCCAAAGTGTTCTGCGGAGCCCATGTGCCCTCCGCAATGAGCTTCCCGTGCCGCAAAATGACGAATCCGTGCAAATAGCCATTGCCAAAGCGATTCGTCGCCGCGTCATTTTCGCACGCCTCAATCCAGCTCTGAATGGCGACGGAACTCACCCCTTGCGATTCAGGGCTCGCCCATTCAAGGTCCTGCCCTCGACTCCACGCGACATCCGTCGCGGCAAACGCTCCCGCCACCACGAGATACTTAATCATCTTATTCATAGTTCTCCTTCATAGAAGTTCACACCAACTATTATACCACAATTCCCCGCCCAATGAAAGCACCTAACCCAAGCCGAGGGGCAACAAAAGCTTCGCTAGCGCTACGCCGATTTGCTCCGCGACAACTTGCCCACACTTTTAAAGACTTGAGTGTTTAGATAGCCCCTTCGGGGCTGAGGGCGCGGCGGTTATCACCACGGATTTCACGGATGGGCACGGATGTTATTTTAACCGTGTAGAGGTGTAGAATTGTAGATGTGTTTTAACACAGAGGCACAAAGGCACAGAGACACAGAGAGGTGGTAGGGCGGCAAGCCGCCTGTAATCTCTGCTACGCGGCGGGCAAGGGACTGCCCGCCCTACCACCTTACGCTACTGTGGGGTTGG
>CAVLAC010000152.1:0-2140 GCA_963661055.1 bacterium
GTGCCGCGCGCGGCGGTTGGGCTTTTACTTTAATGTTTTTGTTCTCCTGCCAAGTGCAAGTAAGTTCATTTGCCTCGTCGTCAACTGGAAGTGAGACAGAAGTGCTCTGTGCATAGAAGTTGTGGATGCAAGGCATTGTGGCACGCGTATTGGGGAAGTGTATCGAACCTGTGAGGTGTCCGTCAGCAAGCGAAGGGAGCACCCCAAAGGCAAAGTCACTAGATGAAAGGCTGACGGAAAGCGAAGAGTCCGCCCGCAAAAAAAGCGAATGGGTTATGCCTTTTGCAAGTTGAACGAGGAGTTCAGGGCTATTCGCCGCGGCACTTGCCTGAGCCTTCACGCGCGCGGCAGTCTTTTGGGGCGCGGCAGTTTGCCCAAGAAGTGGCACAACCTTGCTACCGACAACCAATTCACCCGAACCCGTCCCCGATACCGCAACACGCAAAACCGCCATTGTATCAGAGGACTCGGGAAGCATGATATATCCGTTTGTTGCGCCTGTGTAAAATAGGTGCTCAAGCACAGTATTGGATGAGCCCCGAGGATAAGAAAACGGATTCTCCCCATTTAGTTTAACAGCAAATCCATCACAAAGTGCCGCGCTAAAGGAATGAGGGTTGAGTGGGTCGGTTTCATAAACGAAGAGTTCGTCATAATCAGAGAGTCCGTCGAAGTCTGTATCTGCCGCGTTGGGGTCTGTTCCATAGACAAAAAGCTCATCTATGAGCGGTATGCCGTCTTCATCACGGTCGGGATTTTCAGCGTCTTCAGGGGCGAGAGGGTAATAAGAAATTGAGGTGGTGGCTATAGGAAGAGTATTAGTTGTCCCCGCCAACTTGTCTTTAAATGCCGCGCCAACGAGAATATTGGTGATGTTTTCGGTGTCAAGGGACGAGAAGTCATAGCGGTAAGTGAAAGTTCCGTTGGGGAAAAGTTCCGCCTGTACTGAAATGGGTGTTTCTGGCATACGATTATAAAGCGCATTTTGCCAAGTAAGCTGAAGTGTATTTGAGGGTGTTAAGTAGTGCCAAAATTGGCTCGTTTGAGGGGTTAAACCAAGATTTGTGGCAAGCGGCAAGAGTTTTCCGCCGCCCCAAAGGTCAACTTTGCCGTTCGAATGAATGCGAAATCGCGACACTTTGTTTGTTCTGACAGGGAACGCCCAATCAGAAAGCGAAAGGTAGAACCAGTCTTCCGCAACGCCGAATGACTTCCAATCGCGGCATATTGTAGCATTCGTAGGTGGCGTGAAATCAAAGGCTTCATCCGTACCAACACGCGTCTGAACAAACCCACGTGCAAAGTCATCTACTGTTAATACGCGGTCCGTCTTATCAGAAGAATACACCACTTGGCTTGCGGACGATGCGGCAACTCGCGCAGGGGCTTTTCGGGATGGGGCTTTGGTTGTCGCGTTGATAGAGCAGATGAGAAAGAGAAGTGCGCCGATGAGGCGTCCGAGGGGCGAGGCGCGATGCCAGAGATGACGAAGAGCGGGCAAAGTGACGCGGGAGAGCGCAAGAAGAATGAGCGCGACAATTAATGCCACGCACATTACGCTCGAAATTGTAGCGACATAATCGCCAAACTCTCTCGCCCATTCGCTCATCTGCCACTATTATACCAAATCAGCGGGCATTACGGGTGATTTTTCTCTCACGCAGAGTCGTGGGTGAACTTCTCACTCGAGAGCCGCAGAGTTCGCAGAGAGGTTTTTAAATAGCCCCTTCGGGGTTGAGGGCACGGTGTGTTTTTAACACAGAGGCACAGAGTCACAGAGGCACAGAGAAGAGGTAGATAGTTGAAGTTGAAGAGTGGAATTGTTAATTTCTTGAACGCGGGGCGGAAGGGACTCCGCCCCCTACCTGCCGTACGCTACTGTGGGGCTGGTAGGGCGGGCAGTCCCTTGCCCTCCGGAAAAGTAACCATGAAAATCGTAGAGCAGGCGAAGCAAAGAAAGACGGTTGGTGAGGAGCGGGAGGGGTGGGCGAGCGTTGAGCGGAGTGAGACGGGCGGACGCGAGGCGGCGGATGCGCCGCGAAGCCCGCGCAAGGCGAGGAGACGGTATTCCGGCGACGAAGCATAGCGCGAGGATTCGCGGATGAAGCCGCCGAAACGCGCCCGCACGACGAACGGTAGC